>JBGSSY010000050.1:0-3172 GCA_041736775.1 Bdellovibrionales bacterium
ATTTGGCTTTTGTTCGAGGTCTTTGAGTTTGACCCAACGACTGATGTGGTAAGGTAAGATAAAATAACATTCAAAAAGAGAGATTAAAAGAGCTGCGATCACCCCAAAAGGAATGTAATAAACAAACTTACCAAAAATCCCAGTCATAATCATCATCGGAAAAAAAGCAAGGACCGTGGTCATGACAGAGGCAAAAACAGCAGCCCAAATTCTTTGGGTTCCCACCACCGCACTGGTTAATGGGTCGTTTCCTTCTTCCATTTCGCGGACAGCATTTTCTGTGACCACGATCGCATCATCAACTAACATTCCAATCACAATAATAAGTCCCATCATGGTGATGAGATTCAGACTAATACCAAAATGATAGAAAACCGCCATGGTACCCAGAAAAGAAAAGGGAATTCCAACGGAAGTGACAAGGGCTAGTTTAAAAGGAAGAAATAGGCTGAGGATAAGGACAACAAGCACTAGCCCGGCCATTAAATTGCTCGAGAGGACACCTAACCGGCGGCGAATAAGAAGTGAGAGATCATTAACATATTCAAACTCAATATTTTTTATTCTCTCTGGGTTAAGACCCGAATCGATCAACTCTTTCAGATTATCAACAATAGTGATCGCATCCGCTTTTTCTTTTTTCATAACCACAAGACGAATGGTTTCTTGACCGTTGACCCGATGGGCAATCTGTTGTTTCTTCAGGTTCATTGAAATCTGAGCAATGTCTCCGAGAACTATGGATCGCCCCACATCGTTTGACCGAACCACAGTCTGTTTGACATCTTCGACCCCAGTAAACTGTCCTTCAGTTCTGACGATTATATCTTTCTCAATCTGATTTTTGATGTTTGAGAATGTACCGCCCGGAATAGAAATGTTCTGCTCTTTAAGGGCCCTAATAACTTCGGTTAAAGAGATTTGATAGTTTTTTAGTTTTTGAGCTGAAACTTCGACCCGAATTTCATACTCTCGCTCACCGCGAATATCCACTCTGGCAACACCTTTGAGATTTTCAATTTGTTTCTCTATGTAGCGAGCAGACTCTTTAAGATCAAAAACATCTTTACCACCAAGCACGGCCACTTCAATCACAGGAAAGATTTTTGATTCAATCGCGGTGACTCGAGTGTCTTCGGCCTGTTCGGGCAAATCTTTATAGCGATCGATGACATCTTCAATGTCAGTTTTAGCTTCTTCTTGAGTGGTTTGATCGGGATCAAGTTGAATCACGATTCCACTGAGACCCTCAATTGATGTGGAAAAGATTTTTTTTATCCCATCCACTTCTCGAAGTTCTTGTTCCAGGGGATTGGTGATGAGCTTTTCAACCTCACTGGGGGCGGCTCCCGGAAAAGGGGTGTAAACTGTTATAATATCGTACTGAACATTGGGAAAAACTTCTCTTTTAATATTTAACAAAGAAAAAAGCCCGACACCGATCACGAGAACGGTGAGGAGTTCAGAAAACAATCCCTGTCTTGCGAAAAATTCAATCAGTCTTTTCATTCTTGAGCCTTGGCCATCAAAGTTTCAAGAAGAGGAGAAATATTTTTATAAAGTTCTCCCGATAATTTTTGCACCTGCCAGGCCAGTTGTCTGACTTCTATGGCTTTTTGTTGGCTTGAAAATTCCCATTGTCCAAGATCATCTTCGGCAGTGACCAACTGATTAACCCGTATTCGACCCAAGGAGAAACGTTGCTCTTCAGCTGATAAACGCTTTTTTTGCTGAGACACAACTTGAGTAAAGTTTTTTTCATTTTCGACTTCAACATTGAGTCGGCGACAGATATCTTTCCATTGAGTGTTGACATTATCCACCGCCAATCTCAGTCGTGCGGAAGTTTGTTCTTTTTGGATAAATTTTTGTGAACGTTGAGCTTGGGCCAACGAGTTTTCTAGGGGCATAATGAAACGCAGTCCCACATTCCAAGTGGGACCAAGACCGAAGCCATTATCGTCTCGGCCTCTGAGTACATTTTCAAAGGTGGTTGAGGCTTGGTTTTCTATGCTATTGCCTCTGTATCCTGCCACCAATTTCAAGTCAGGAAGAGCTTCATTTTTTGTGGCTCTATAATCAGCATCGAGACCTTCCAAGGTTTTTTCTAAAACATGGATTTGGGCCGTTTTGGTCGGTTCTTTATGACCACAAATTCTCAGGCTAAGAGGAACAGGGTTATCAATTGAAGTTGGAATCTCCATTGGGTCGAGATTCAAAAACTCATTTGGTAATTTGAGACTAATGACTAACTTCTCCCATTGATTTGACAGACTGGCTCGGCCTAATTCATATCGAGATTGAGTCGCCGAGAGAAGGGCTTCAAATTGAATCAAATCTGGTTTTTCAACAGCTCCCTTCTGACTCCTCTGACGCATGATTCGCACCAAACGAGTTTGGCGATCCACTTGAGATCTTAAACTCGCTACTTGTTGTTGCAAAAGCCATGAATTGTAAAACTCCAGGATAAAATTGAGTGTCACGTTCTCAACATCTTCTCGGGTTTTCCATTGAATGGCCTGAGCGCGGCTCCGAGCTCCTAAAAGTTTTTTTCTCCATGAGTAACCAAACCCATCTTTTAATAAACTTTGTTCAAGATTTAAAAAGAAGGCTGATTGTTTATACTGGGTGAGAAAAGTATTAGAAAACCCGCCTAAGCTTGAGTCCAATTCGGTCTCATTGGTGTCATAGACCCAGCCCATCTTAGTTAACGTTCCGCTGGACCAATTTTTTTGCAAACCCACGTCCCATTGCCACTGTTTGGTTCTGAGGGGTTGGAACGGATTCGTTTTTACAGAGTTTTCATCCGTGTATGTGCTTGCGGCCGTCAAAAAAGTATCTGTCAAGGAGCTCACTTGTCCCTGCTCTTCGAGATGGGCCGTCGCAAAATCCAAACCGAGAATCTGATAAGCTTCAGAGTTTTCAAGTGCTGTTTTAATCACAAAAGGCAAAGTGAGTTTTTTATCTGGAGTTTGGTTCAAATAAGCTTGGGCTTGGGGAGTGAGAGCCGCTGGAGCACGCCAACAAAAAAACAACAACAGCAATCCTGCTCTCAATTTCATAGGAATAAGTTAGTGATTGAAAAAAAAGAAGTCAATCGCTCTCTAACCATGACTCAAACCTGCGAAGGTCAGCTTTTCATTGGCCTTAATAAGATAATTTTGTCCCTGAT
>JBGSSY010000075.1:0-7493 GCA_041736775.1 Bdellovibrionales bacterium
TTGTAATACAGTGAATTCCTCCCTGACCTCGAGTCGCTAATTTTTTTGTTAAAATCGGTACAATCTTAAGTGCAGGATTAATTTTTTTATAGACTTCAATCGCTTGCTGATCCTGACTTTCGTTAAAGGTCGGTACATAAAGAACATCGTTAACGAGGAGTGAGTTAACGTAAGTCTCATAATCAAGATCAGGTTCGGGGAGTAAATGAACCTCGTAGCCTAGATTTTTTAAGATCTCAACATACTCTGGAGTATCAGTCACGACTACGTCATCACTCATAAATTTGACCACTTCATCAATGTGTCCAATTCCCTTTAAATGTTTAAAGCGAGTGAGTTTTTTACAGCCATAAAGGTTGTTAAAAATGGAGTCGGGAATAGCCGCTGTGTCTGAAGTTCCTCCTGGGTAGGATTTTCGGCGATTCACCACCAGACATTCACCGCGAGAGTTGGCCATAAAGTTACCGCCCTCATAAAAGTAGGAATGAGAGGTGATTAAAGAAGAGAATAATTGGGATAAGAATTGGTCAGGTTCGAAATTATAATAATAACGAGCATCAACCAATGTGAGTTGATTTTGATCAAAGACCGGAAGGGGAAGGTTATCACGTGTCCAAAAGCTATTGGAGCCGCTATCGGGAACCTGAAGAACAATCAAACGAGAAGGATCAATCAGTGAAGCAAAACGCTGCTGAATCTGCTGAGAGGAGCTTTTGCTTTGAGAAGTTGTATAGACCACAAGCTTTACATTTTTTGGTAAAGTTTGAGCGATGGTATCCTTAATCTCTCGCGCATAACCATAATAATCATCATCGTTAAAAAACAGATATCCAGTTTCATCAAACTCCACAAAGGGAAAGACATTGTTTTGAGTGCGTTCAGCTTCAGAAGTTTTTGGTTCAAACAGGGCTTGTTGCCGATTGTGTTCTGAAATTTGCTTTAAAAGTTCAGGTGGTGGGCTGTGGGGTAAAGGATTTTCTGCGTAAACAGAGAAAGACAGTAAAAAACTTAGTATTAATATGATGGTATTCATAAATCCCCCCAGGATTTGTTGAGTGCCCTTTAGATTTTCATAGACATTTCAGCTCAATCGAAAATGATCAATGCTGGGTGAAGTGGAAAACACTTGTGTGTTTTGGACTTCAACACCAATCCATGGGCAAAATCTAGAGAAATCCTAACATGGGGACGCAAGCTGCCCCAATAAGTAAGTGGTAAAAGCTTACTTATTTGACAGACTTTGCTTGTCGCGAACGGGCGGATGCTGTGTCAGACTTTGACAGAAGGTGACTTCCATTGATCTTTAAGACTGACGGAGCGATTAAAAATTAGTTTTTTTGTTGAAGAGTCTTTGTCGAGACGGAAGTAACCCACTCGTTCGAACTGATAGGACTCACCTTTTTGAGCCTGACTCAATGAAGGTTCCGCCCAAGCTGTTTCAACAACCTCAAGAGAATCGGGGTTAAGAAACTCAAGAAAATTTCTCTCTTTATGTCCCCCGGGATTTGAATCAGTAAAAAGACGATCATAAAGTTGAACCGTAATTGGAATGGCATGTTTTTGACTCACCCAATGAATAATACCTTTGACTTTTCGTCCTTCGGGATTTTTACCAAGAGTGTTCAGATCTACACTGGCTTTAAGTTCAATCACTTCTCCAGCCGAATTCTTGATCACCTCTTCACACTTAATAATATAAGAATTTCTTAATCGAACTTCGCCTTGAGGTTTCAAACGAAAATAATCTTTGGGAGGATTTTCCATAAAATCTTCCTGATCAATCCAAAGAACAGAGGACATAGGTAGGTCACGAGAGCCCGCCTCAGGATTTTGTGGATGATTCGCGGCTTGAATCATTTCAACTTTATCATAGTTTGTCAGTGTCACTTTAAGGGGTTTGATCACCACCATGCGACGGAAAGCCGTGTTGTTGAGATCATTTCGCAAACACTCTTCAAGTTGTCCATATTCGATGACTGAGTAACCCTTAGAAACTCCGATTTGACGACAAAATTCACGAATGGATTGTGGTGTGTAACCTCGTCTGCGAAAACCACAAAGAGTGGGCATGCGTGGATCATCCCAACCATTGACATGTTTTTCTTCCACTAATTTTTTGAGGTTTCGTTTCGAAACGATCACATGACTCAAAAAGAGTTTAGCAAATTCAATTTGTTGAGGTGGGTTTTTAAATTCAAGTTCTTGAAGAAACCAATCATAGAGTGGTCTATGGTCTTCAAACTCAAGAGTACAGATAGAATGTGTAATACCCTCAATGGCATCAGAGAGGCCATGAGTAAAATCATAAAGAGGATAAAGACACCATTTATCGCCAGTGACGGGGTGACTGGCGTGTCGAATTCGGTAGAGCAAAGGGTCGCGAAGATTCATGTTCCCAGAGGTCATATCAATTTTAGCCCTGAGGATATGCTCACCGTCTTTAAATTCACCCTTTTTCATTCGCTCAAAAAGATCAAGATTTTGTTCGATCGTGCGTTCTCTAAAGGGGCTGTTCTTTCCGGGAGTGTTATGGTCGCCACGAAAATTGCGAACCTCTTCTTCGTTGAGTGAATCGACATAAGCTTTTCCTTTTTTTATCAATTGAACCGCAAAATCATAGAGCTGATCAAAGTAATCAGATGCATGGCAAAGATTGTCCCATTCGTAGCCCAGCCATTTCACATCCTCTTTAATGGCGGCAATGTATTCTGGATCTTCAGAAAGGGGATTGGTGTCATCAAAACGAAGATTGCACTTCCCGTGGTAAGTTTCTTTGAGTCCAAAATTAAGGCAAATTGATTTTGCATGTCCGATATGGAGATAACCGTTAGGTTCTGGAGGGAAGCGGGTATGGACCCGACCCTGATGTTTGCCACTTTTAAGGTCAGCATCGATGATATTCTCAATAAAGTTTTTAGCCGTGCTGGCCGTGGTCTCAGTAGACATGGACTCTCCTTAAAAGCATTTTTTATCATAAAAATGAGATTTTCTCCTTTAAAAATAAGTGGTAGCTTCTCTTTTCTATGTTCTTAAAGAAAGTGATGATTCTCACCACCGGTGGCACCATCGAGAAAAGCTATAACGAGTTCGATGGTTCTTTAAAGAATCGTCAGTCTCAATTGAAAAACCGACTTCTCTCAAAAATTCGTCTGCCCCATACCGAAGTCAGTCTTAAAGAGCTGATGGCTAAAGACTCCCTTCATATGACGGATGAGGATCGGATCTTTATTTTTGAACAAATTAAAAATGAGTTTCCTAAAAAATCACCGGTGATTGTCCTTCACGGCACAGATACTATGGAGATCACAGCCTCCTATTGTTTAAGTCGCTGTAAAAAGCCCCCGATCGCAGTGGTTTTTACCGGTGCCATGAAGCCCATGGGTTTTGAAGACTCTGATGCCATGCAAAATTTTATGGAAGCCATGGCTGTCTGTCACGTTCTTCCACCCGGGTTTTATATCTCTTTTCACAACCATGTTTTTAAAGTTCCCAACGTCAGAAAAAATCGTCGTCGTCGCACCTTCGAAGAGAAAGAGTAAATTTTGTTACAAGTCTCAGGTCTCAAAAAATCCTATGGTTCCCGCGTTCTTTTTGAAGATGTCGCTTTTTCAGTGAACACCAAAGAAATTGTGGGTTTGGTTGGTCGAAACGGTTGTGGCAAGTCCACCCTTTTTAAAATTTTAAGGGGGCAAGAAGAGGCTGACCAGGGTCGCATTCACCATACCAAATCCTACAAAATGGGATTTTTAGATCAGCATATTCGCTTTTCACAACCGACCGTCCTGGCTGAAAGTTGTTTGGCTTTACCAGAAAATCAAAAAGAAGAAACCTATCGCGCTGAAACTCTGCTCTTTGGATTAGGCTTTACCGCCGAGGATCTTGAGCGAAGTCCCGCTGATTTTTCGGGAGGATTTCAACTTCGAATTAATTTGGTGAAATGTCTGTTACAAGAGCCCGATCTGCTTCTTCTCGATGAGCCGACAAACTATTTGGATATTCTCAGTTTGCAGTGGATGCGAGGGTTTTTAAAAAGCTTTGCCGGTGAAGTGATTTTAATCACCCATGATCGTCATTTTATGGATTCAGTCGTCACCCATGTGATGGGAATACATCGTCAGACTCTTCGAAAAATTGAAGGCAACACAGCAAAGTACTATGAGCAGCTTAACCTTGATGAAGAAATCTACGAGAAGACTCGCGCCAATCAAGAGAAAAAAATCAAAGAAATGCAACAGTTCGTCGATCGCTTTCGCGCCAAAGCTTCAAAAGCCAAACAGGCCCAATCTCGCATGAAGCAGATTGAAAAGCTCAGTCCGATGATGAAACTTTCTGAAGAGGATCAACTGGGCTTTCGCTTTAATTTCAAAGACTCGCCCGCCAAAGTTTTAATGACGGTGACAGACCTCTCTTTTGCTTATCCTAAAAGTGAAACTCTTTTTTCAGGCCTTAATTTTCGGATTGAACCCGAAGATCGTTTAGCCATCATTGGTAAGAATGGTTATGGTAAAACAACCCTTCTGAATGTCCTTGCAGGACATTTGCAGGGTGAGGGTGAAATTTCAACCCATCCTGATACCACCATTGCTTACTATCAACAGACTAATAAAAAGAAACTCTCCCCTCAAGCCACAATTTATGAAGAGATCTCCTCTGAAAATCCCCATCTGTCCATGAGCCAGGCTCGGGCCATCTGTGGGGCGATGATGTTCTCAGGTGACGACGCCTCAAAAAAAATCAGCGTCCTTTCTGGGGGTGAACAGGGTCGGGTCTTACTCGGAAAGGTCATCGCTAAATCCAGTAACCTTTTATTACTCGATGAACCGACGAACCATCTGGATATGGAATCCATTGAAGTTTTAACTGAGCAAATTGATGAATTTCCCGGTGGGGTTATTTTTGTCAGCCATGATGAGAGACTTTTGGGAAGGCTTGCCAATAAGTTGATTGTGTTTAAAAACGGTAACGCCCATCTATTTTTAGGAACCTATGAGGAGTTTCTTGAAAAAGAAGGCTGGGGTGAGAGCCTCACTAAGGTCAGTAAAAAATCAAGTGGCGATCGCAAAGAGAATAAACGTCTGAGAGCAGAGCTTGTGCAAAAGCGAGCCAAGGATTTAAGCCCCATTAAAAAAGAAATTGAAAAGCTTGAAAAAGAAATTATTTTAAAAGAAGAAACTCTTGAATCTGAAAATCAGAAACTAGAAACTCTTTCCTTAGAATCCAGTGATACCCAAGATGTTTTTAAAAATATTGGGAGTATTCAAATCCAACTGGCCAGCCACTACCAACGCCTTGATGAATTGATCAGCCAACAAGATGCCATTGAAAGTCGTTACGAAACACAGCTTAAAGATCTTAACTGAGTTACTGTGAACTCCAAACTTCACCGCGAAGATCAGTGCGACCTTGACCAACGCCATAGGGTTTGATGCCGGTGGCCTTCATTTTATTCTGCTCTTGCAAAAATCTTCTCCTTAAATTTTCTGCAAAATCGGAATCACGTTTCGTAAAACGGGTACGACGTTCCAGAGGATTGAGAGAATACATGCTCGCATAATAGCTTTTAGAAACGACATTTTCGAAAGAAGACTGAGTAAATGAACTGATCCATTGATGGGCTGGAACGGGTTGATCAAAAAACGAGGGGTCAAGCACATAAGGCTCAATTATTTTGGTTGTAGGATTTTGCACGCAGATCGTGGTCGCTGTATGTCGATTAAATTCAACAAAACCTTCATGGGTATAGGGTGTGTTGTGAGTCAGATTTCCCCTTTCGCTTTCGAGTGCAATTCTAAAGCTGTCCACACCGAACTTTTCCTTGAGATTTTTTGAAATAAGAAAGGCCCTCATATCACAACCATCCACGACAAACTGAAAAGGAATGCCATAACTTTCTTTTTTCATTTCATTGAAATAAGATTGGGCTGTTTTCAAGTCAGTAACAACGCTTGAATATGCACCAGAGGTGGTCTTTGCATTATAGGGCTTTGCTTTAAGTTCTTGAGGACAAAGGTTATTGGGCTTAGCCCATGAACTATTAAAGACTGAGCTCAAAATAAAAACCCATAAAAGCATAAATCATTCCTCATCAGACAGTTTAATCTTGGGATATCTTCTTTAAGAGCATAAAGCAGGCCAAGTTCAAGACAGTATTCGTGCTTTAATCTCCATCCTTTCAACCCCAAAAGGCTTTCTATTTTCAAAAAAAACGCTTTCATATTGTTTGAGCGTGAGTTGCTCATTTGTCTCATTTTGAAACAGCATGGAAAACTTTTTTAAAAAGACAAAAATTGGCATTTTTACAGTTTGGAAGAGATCCTGTTGAGGGAGAGTAAAGACTCTATTATAACTCTTTTCATGTTATCAGTTTTTTCAATTTTTTCGCCCCTCCTCTTTACGGCTATCCATGCTCAAAATTTCAGGTGCCAAGACATTTTTTCGATCCATTCTCAACAAAGTAGTCAGCCCTCTATTCATCAAGTTTCAGTTATCAAGAATCTGATTGAACCACTGATTGAGTTAGGTCACTTTGATGCCGTACGGACGCTCGTCCATTTGGCCAAAGAAAAAGATGCTTTTGATCGTGATATTGATCCCTATTATATTCAAATCTTGATCAACCATAAACATTACGACTTAGCACTTCGAGAGATCGACTGGTTTTTCTCCCAACCCTTCTTAAAAATTAGTGAAATTTCTCTGACGGCGATGAAAGCAAAGGTCTATTTTTTAAAAGGTAACATTCCTGAAAGCATCTCAATTTACAGAAAAGTTCTCCAATTGGACCCTAATAACATTATTGCTCACACCCAGATGGGCCGTGTCTTGCTCTTGAGTGGACAACCGCGAGAAGCCCTCATCTACTTAAAACACGCTCAAAAAATTGAACCACGCAACAAAATTGTCTTTAGAAATCGATTGATGGCTTATCAAGCCCTCAGAGATATTCCAGCATTGGAAGCCATTGTCCCTCAACTCGGCGGTCTGGCTCGCCCCTACAATGAGGCTGCGCTTGAGGTGATGAAGGGGCACTATACTAAGGCCCTTGAGCTTTTAAAGAATTCACCTCAAACAGTTTCTTTTTTACGTTTGCGCGCCCAAGTCTACTATTCCATGGGAAGAATGGATCAAGCTTATAAGGATTTGATTCTCGTTGTGCAGAACTCTAAGGCTGTTGATTTATTTGCTGTCAGTGCTCTTTTTAGAATTGAAAAAATGGATATCGCAGATAAAGATTTTATCCCAAGCCCACTTCTTAGTGCCTTAATCAATCAGCTTTCCGATGGAGAGTTTCAAGTCTTTCTAAAAATTCGCAACAATGAACCTTGGCTTTTTGAAGCGGATCTCTACTCAGCCCCAGAAGGATCTGATATCACCAATTCATTTTGGTCACAGCGGGGGCTCTACAGTACTCCTGTTAATAGTCAGGCTGTCCAAGAGCTGAAAAAAGTAAAAGATTAGATTTTTTTGTTGTGATTATAACGACTCGAATAAGT
>JBGSSY010000119.1:0-4328 GCA_041736775.1 Bdellovibrionales bacterium
TTTTTCGACGATTATTCTCTTACTAGTGTTAACCTCCATTGTCTTTTACACTCGATATGGCTTTATTCTTTATCCAGAAAGTATGGTGGTCATTGATAGTGACTGTCGATGCTCAACTTCAATACAAGATCCCTACGAGAAACCTCTTCGTTACTCAAAGGGAAAATACAGTGGCATATGCATAGACAGCTGCAAATATCGTGTTTCTGAGGTCCTCTCATTCGAAGATGATAAACATTTTCTTTTTTCATCCAATATTTTTCACGAGGGTCGTTTTTGGACGGCTAAAATCCCTTTAAAGTCTATCCATGAAGTTGATATTGTATTTGAAACTTTTGCACCTGGGATCAATCACGTTTCGATGCTCTTTCAATTTTTTAATAAAAAGAAGATTATTTTGAATGCTCAAGATGGAAGCCAACAAACTGTAAAAATTGAAACTTTAATTGTGTCACCAGAAGCCGCACCACCTCAAAACAATAAATATGGCCTCGTCGATGGTTTCTTAGGCCGGTATGCTCTTATGAATCGATTGATGTCTGGTTCTCAATATTTAAAAATGACACAAGAGCTTAATCATCCCACTCGCCAATTTAAAAGTAAGCTCAACACTGAGGAGTCTCAACGCCTTCTGACCATTTTATTAAATGATTCAAATAATATTTACAATCGTCCCTATCAACTTCTCTTTAATAATTGTGCTTCATCAGTGATTGATTACATGTTGCAAGCTAAAAAAACACTAATTTCAAAAAACTGGGATATGTGGGATGTTTTAGACCCACTCCGCGGGATACCCTCGAACACCTCAATTGGTACAATCAGTACTCTCGAGTGGTGGGATATTATTGATTTGGCTCTTAATCCACCCAATAGTCCAAGAACAGAAAAATATTAATTTTTCATTTTATTTTTACTCCTTTATTTAAAGAGGTTCGTTTTGTTAGCAATCCTAAAAACAAAATTTTAGACAAGCTTTCTTTTTCGAAAACAGTTCATTACAAAAAAACAATCACACTTAAATCACTCGCTGGCAATTGTTCCAGATTTTGCTTGGATTGAAGTTGCCTTTTGGGCATGGAACAGGCTTGGGATGAACTAAAATAGTTTGCTTATTTATTTTTCACCTAAGGTGGTTCAAATCAAATAATAGATAGAGTCATATCCGAGAATCAAAACAATCGTTCTTAATAAATTAAATCTTGTAATAAGGAATTCCAATCACTTATAAAGTAAATTCAATTTAATCTTATCGAGGGAGATAACCAATGATTAAGAATGCATTACTTTTAATTATGACTTTTGTTTTTATTCAGCCAGCCTTTGCTAACACAATTGATAGCGTATTCAAAACTCAAACTATTCAAAGTTTTGAACTGCGAGAATCGATTCTTAATCGTTTATTACTCAGTTACCCTTGTGCAGATCATTTCGGTATCACAGAAATCGAGACCACTGTGAAAGCAAATGAGTTTGATCAAGGTAAAACCGATTATTTCTATGAATCGACCTTTAAGATCAAAGCCCACTTTGATAAATATCATCCCAGTAGCGTTCGTGTTGTTGTTCGTAGTGCTCTTTATTATGGTCAAAACCCAAAGGTTGATTGGACTGAGATAATTGAGGTCAAATCGACTTCTAAGCTTTCCTGCGAATAAGATGTATTTTTATTTCAAACTTTTTTTGACTTAAGGGATAGAAATTCTATACCTTTTTATTTATTTTCCTAATAGCCATTTTGTCATGGAATAGCGGGCTTTTTCTTGTTCTCCGTCACTGGGGTAGGGTTCATTACAGTCTTATTGAAGACTGAACAAGAATTGTGAAAAGTGAGTCTGTGTTTGCGTGAGGTTTTTGTTCTCGTAAATATCGACAAACATAAAAAAGTACTTTCCTTTTTTACTCACTTCCATAGCGCCAGTAGCGCTCGGGCACGCTAGTTCCCAAGACGGGTTTTGAATATCATCTTTAGTGAGCATCAACCTCGATCCTGGCTGACCATTCACGTCTCTTTCTGTTGGAATAAAATCGTTTAAAGAGAGAAGTTCTTTTCCAGAGTAGAGTCTGAGTGAGCAGGCGCCATATTCATTTTTTAAACTGGCAAAGTATTGAATGTAAATTTCTTTTACCCATTTGAGTCTTCCTGCCTTCTCGAGAGGTATCCCTTTTTGATGGGGCATTTCAAAAAGCAACATGTCGTCAAAATACATTTTTTCTAAGTCAGAAATGATCACATAGTTGACGGCGTCGCGACTCAAGCTTTGAAAGCCCAGATTTCTTTGCTGAAAATAATCTTGTAAACATAAATCTTTGTGATGTGTTTGGCTATTGAGCTGACCCGCTGTCTTTGTGATTTGAAAATCACAAGCCGAGGATTCTACCGTTACAAAAAAGAGAGATACCAAAAAGCCCCAAAATTTCATGAAAACCCCATTTATTTTAATCTTAAAAAGTCCCTAAACCCCATGTTCAGAAACTTCTTTATAGAAAGTATTGAGGATTGTTGCAAAGAAGGGTTTTGTCTGGGAATTAAGTTCAAGAGTCACAGAGATGACATTGAGACAATTTACACAGTTTGGGTCTGACGGACCACTTGTTAAAAACGATCTCGGAGTTCCAGCTGAGTCAATCTAAGGAAATCTCTCTAGATCTTAAATTTTTATAGTCATGTTATGAAACCTTTATTGAATGAGGGACGTTTAAAGGCCCTCAAGACTCTGAATGGAATTCATGAAGTCCATCAAGTCCTCTAAATGGAATTCTTGAAGTCAATCAAGCCCTCTGAATGGAATTCTTGAAGTCAATCAAGACACGATTGTTGCTTTTTAGGGCCCCTTTCGATATGAAATGATATGGCCAAACTTGAAGTGCTCAAATTCCCCGATCCCAGACTGCGTCACAAGGCAAAGCCAGTGAACGTTGTAACACCAGAGCTTCAGCAATTGGCTCAAGATATGCTCGAAACGATGTATAGTGAAAAGGGGATTGGGCTGGCAGCGGTTCAGGTGGGTATCGATAAAAGATTGCTCGTGATCGATATTCTTCCTCAAGGGGAAGGGGATCGCTACGAATTGGATGGCATGACAGAGCTTGAAAAAGCGGTTCAAATGCCTCTCATTATTTTTAATCCAGAGATTATCAATCAAGAGGGTAAAACGACTTACGAAGAAGGTTGCCTCAGTGTGCCAGGCTTTTATGAGTCAGTGGTTAGGTCAAAATGGATTGAGGTTATTGGTCTTGACCAGAATAACGAGCCACTTCACCTTGAATTGGATGGGCTTCTCTCAATCTGTATGCAACACGAGATTGATCATCTTGACGGCAAGGTCTTTATTGACCGTCTCAGTCCGATTAAATCCAATCGCATTAAATCGCGCATTAAAAAATATGGCTATCAAAGTCATGTCGAAGAGGATGACACTCTTCTTGAGAACTCCCCTGAAAAACTAAAAGTTTAGCTCGATCGACACGAAGGGTTTATGGTAGAAAGCCCCATGTCTTATCCAGTGATATTTTGCGGAACTCCTGAGTTTGCTCTTCCTAGTTTACAGGCTCTTTTTGATGATCCTGACTTTGAAGTGGTTTGCGTCTTCACGCAACCGGATCGTCCATCGGGACGTGGTAATAAACTGCAGCCTTGTCCGGTTAAAACTTTGGCTTTGCATTTGGGATTAAGAGTTGAGAGTCCTGAAAAAATCTCTGCACCCGAAACTATTGAACTGATCAAAAGTTTAAATTGTGAACTTGCTGTTGTGGTGGCCTACGGCCAAATTCTCTCCCAAGATTTTTTAAATCTTTTTTCGAGGGGAGTTGTGAACATTCACTCAAGCCTTCTGCCGCGCTGGAGAGGGGCTGCACCCATGCAGCGGGCTATTATGGAAGGTGATCAAGTCACCGGTGTGAGTTTGCAAAAAGTGGTCAAAAAACTGGATGCTGGCGATGTCATCGCAGAAAAAAAACTGGATCTCACTATCAATATGGGTGCACAGGAACTTCATGATCGTTTGAGTCTGAGTGGTGCTGAGCTTTTAACCTCTGAACTTAAAAAATATTTAAATGGAGAAATTCAACCTTGGGCCCAAGATCCGTCAGCTGTGACCCACGCTAAAAAAATTGAAAAGAGTGAAGGCAAAATTGATTGGTCGCTCTCGGCCTTTAGAATCCACAATAAAGTGCGAGGCCTTAACCGAGGTGGACCTTATGCTTACGGAAATTTTCGTGGACAAGATGTAAAAATTCATCAAAGTTATTTTGTCTCTTTCGCTCATACCCAAAAACCGGGAGAGATAATTAATATTGGCCCGCAGTCTTTTGTGGTGGCCTGTGGG
>JBGSSY010000147.1:0-1987 GCA_041736775.1 Bdellovibrionales bacterium
GATCCTTGTTTAAGCATGGTCTCGAGCATCTCTAAACGACCGCGGATGGCGCCCATGGGGTTCCCCAATTCATGGGCAATCCCAGCGGCTAAAACACCAATACTCGCCATTTTCTCTACTTCAATCAGACGTTTTTTTTCATCCTCAAGGGCTTCTTCGGTTTTTTTCTTTTCGGTGATGTCGTAGCGAATAGCCACATACTGATAAATTTTATTCTGGCTATTTTTAAACGGAATAATAGTGGTATCAACCCAGTAAAGTTTGCCAGACTTGGATCGATTACAAATCTCTCCGCGCCAAACTTCACCGGAACTAATAGTTTTCCAAAAGTTTTTAAAAAACTGGGAATCATGATAACCCGAATTAATTATACTGTGACTTTGGCCAATTAACTCCCCTTGATTGTATTCAGAGAGGGCACAGAACATAGGATTAACATAAGTAATTATCCCATGAGCATCCGTAAAAGCAACGATCGCCGAAAGATCGAGGGCTCTGATTTGATCTTCAAATCGATGACTGAGCTCTTCATTATTAAGATATTGCGAAATCACTGAACACCTTTAAGCTTGAAGAGTTGGTTCTTTTTCTCGACGGTAGAGAGTGCGTCGATTGATTCCTAAAATTTGTGCGGCTTTTTCTTTTCGACCACCGGTTTTACTCATAACGAGGTCAATATAACGATCATTCAGTTGTTCAATTGTTGGCCAATCCGAAACCGCACTTTGAAAAAAGTCGTCTGAATCTTGACTGTTTTGATTTCGCACTAACGTGGTGGCCTCGATCAATTCTCCGGTTGTTAAAACACAAAGTCTTTCGATCACGTTTTCAAGCTCACGCACATTTCCATTCCAAGGGTAATTCACCAATTCTTCAAGGGCTTGAACTGAGAACGCTCTCACTTTTGAATTGTTGAGTGAGGAATACTTTTCCAGAAAATACTGCGCTAAAAGCGGTATATCTTCTTTGCGCTGCCTTAATGGTGGAAGATGAATCGGAAGAACACTGAGGCGATAGTAAAGATCTTCACGAAAGAGATTTTCTTGGGTCGCTTTAAATAGATTTTTATGGGTTGCCGTAATCACTCGCACATCAATATTTTTTTCGCGGTTTGCACCAACAGGCTTGATGGTCTTTTCTTGTAAGACTCTCAGAAGTTTGGCCTGAAGACTAATATCAAGATCACCAATTTCATCGAGGAAGAGCGTTCCCCCTTGGGCCTCTTCGAACATCCCCTTTTTATCAGAAAGGGCTCCCGTAAAGGATCCTTTCATATGGCCAAAAAGTTCAGACTCAATTAAATTTTCCGGGATGGCGGTACAATTAAGAGCAATAAAAGGTTTATCACTTCTTGAACTTTTATCGTGTATGGCGCGAGCCACCAATTCTTTTCCGGTCCCACTGTCACCGGTTACAAGAACAGTTGAATGAGCCAAGGCAATCCGGTCAATCAACTGAAAGACCTCGCGCATGGGCTGACTTTTTCCGATCATTTTTCCGTAGCGCCATTGATTTTTAACTGAGGATTTGAGTTGGGTGTTTTCAAGCTTAAGGTTTCTCAGCTGTTGGGCTTTTTGGATGGTGACTTCAAGCTCAGTCAATTTAAAGGGTTTAGAGAGATAGGCAAAAGCACCTAAACGAGTGGCCTCAATCGCAGAATCAATACTGGCAAAAGCAGTCATGATCAAAACCGGGATCTCGGGAGCCCACTTTTGTAAGCGTTGGGTAAATTCAATACCGTCCATTTCGGGCATGTTCTGATCGGTGATCACCACATCAATAGTGGACATATCCATTTCTTGAAACTTTTTAAAAGCCTCAGAAGCCAAAGAATAGGATTCAAAAGGAAGATTTTTTGATGTCAAAAAATCTTCCACCATCTCTCTCATGGCAATATCATCGTCAATAACAACTATTTTTCGTTGGGACATAAGCACCTCGCCCGATTGACACACTCCTTATTTCCCATGAAATAGAGCACTGCACA
>JBGSSY010000222.1:0-6799 GCA_041736775.1 Bdellovibrionales bacterium
AAATTCAGTTACGAACTTCAAACAAATGAAACTCGACAGGAAGAGCCTCGACTTTCATTGGGATTATACTGCCAAATTCCATGGACTGGTGTCACAGTTTTGACTTTTTCTTTTTGATTTTTTTGTTATGTATAATGAATGGAAAGCTCGGCTATGGGCGGGAATAGAGAAGTTGAAAAAAAATGAAAAAGGAGTCACAGAGTCGAGCAAGAGACTCTGTGTTTAGATTTGAGGGACGGATTCAAAGACTTTTATAACCGTTCAAGACTTTTCGACCTTCACGTGTTTGAGAAATTTCTTTGATAATTTTAGAACGTTCATTTTCTATGTAAGAAATGATTTGCAGATCTTCTTCCATAATTGAACGAACATTCAATTTGATCATATTAAGTACTTGGCTGATCTCTGACTTTTTCGGAGGATTGAGAAATTCTGGATTGTCCCCCTCGCAGTGTTTATTGAGACGATCATCAATGCTTTTTATATTATGAAGAATTTGTTCTCGCTTCTGATAGAGTGAGTCCAAGTTGTCAAAATGACGAGCTTTAAAGCGACATCTCTCCTTACGTGATTCTTCTAAAAAGCGTTCCAGATAGTAATTTTTCTCTTTTAATAAATCGATCACCTTACTCATGCTGCCCCCTATGCTCCCTTTACTTCTTTTCTTTTAATAATTTCTACGGCCTCTTTCCAGCCAACGTAGAGTGTCTCTAGTATTTTCAAAACGTTTTTGAGATGATCGACTTTGCCCGTGAGGTTGGCACGAGTCAGTTCATCGGTCATATACATATAAAGTTGTTCAAGATTGACCGCGACTTCGCCGCCAATTTTAAAATCAAGCGTGTTCATAAGCTCTAAAATAATGTCATAAGTCCTTGCGATATTCTCACACCGACCGGCCACATCTTTATTTTCACAAGCCATAATCGCCTTTTTATTAAATTTAATGGCACCTTCATAAAGCATGAGCAAAAGTTTTTCGCGACTCGCACTCTCTACTGAAGTCTTCTTATATTTATTATGGCTCACCGACTATCTCCACCCTACTGCCCAAAATTAACGGCACTTGACCCTAAGGCCGCGGCCGCGCTCCCTTGCGATTTTAAACGCCCCATTTGCTCTTCTAATTTAGAAAACTTACTTCTGAGTTGTTCTTCTTTTTTAGCTAACATTCTTTCTTTGTTGTCTATGCTTTGATCAATTCTTTTGACTTGGGTTTGCAACCCATTTTTACGATTTGAAATAAGTCCGAAACTTCCATTGACGGTCCCTTGAATCACTTCTTTAACTTTTGAAATAAAGCCAGAACCACGACTGCCATCTCCTCTTAAAAAGGAAACCACACCCTCAGGGTTTGTTTGAAGAACTTTATTGAATTTTTCTTTATCGAATTCAAGAG
This sequence comes from Bdellovibrionales bacterium, assembly GCA_041736775.1. GTDB lineage: Bacteria > Bdellovibrionota > Bdellovibrionia > Bdellovibrionales > JAGQZY01 > JAGQZY01. The sequence continues at coordinate 1,400 of JBGSSY010000222.1, forward strand.
TTCCGTTGCGATTAAATTCAACACCCAGTTGTGAAACTCTTTGAATACCTTGAGCTGTGTTGTAGGACCCGGATTGAATTAAAGAACGCATACGCATTTCTACACTGCGGATCATAGAATCACCGCCTAGTGTTTTTGAAGTATCCGTGTTTTCATCCATTTTATTTTGTTGTTGAATAAAACTGAGTACACTGTTCATGGAGTTAACAAACTCATCCATTTTACCTTTAATGGCTTCATAGTTCTCAGTCACACCAACCGTAATCTCTTTTCCTGGTTCTGCACTCAGAAGATCAAGATTAACTCCAGGAATCAAATCCTCGAGCTTCTTCTGATCCACTTCAATTTCAAATCCATTGAGTTTGATTTTTCCATTCTCGGCTTGGCGTTCTTCTTCAAAATAAAAATCATGGTCACCATCGAGTAAATAAACCGTAGGAAAAGCGACATCATTTCCGCTCCCATACTTTTCACTACTAAAAATGATCTTATGGGGATAGTCGCCCTGATTGACGTCTGTAATCACAGACGCCTGAATACCGATATTCGCTGAATTGACGGCCTTTGCAATACCACCCAAGGTATTGTTGGTATCGTTAATGTAAACTTGCTGTTCACCATCAGGAGTATCAAATTTTAAATATCCCACTCCAACTTGAGTGGTGTCTCGGTCAGGGAAACCATTAGTCATTCTTCCTGAGTTTTTAGGAAGTTGTAAAACTTCAATTGCCCATGAGCCTGTTTGTGCTTTGGTCGGATCAACGGCCCCTGCGACAACTCCCTCTTTTGAGAGCTGAAGGGAATAATCTTTAAAGCCCGTTGTGCCAATGATATCTTTGAGAGTGTCTTCAACTTTTCTCATTCGTGTTTCGAGATCACCAACAAGTTTAAGTTTGGTATCGAGATTTCCTTTTTTAGCTTCCATATTTTGCACAGGGATGCGTTCACTCGCCATAATCTGTTCGACTATGTTCGGCGGTAAACCTGAAGCTAATCCTCCGAATTGGATTGGTGGCAAAAAATCCCCCTGTTGCAAATTCTATTATGCTATGAATAAATGCAGAGGAGTGAGTCATTAATATGTCACCGACTTAGGATGATTATCCCTTAGAAAAAGCGGTATTCGATTCAATTCATTTTTGGATGACAAAAATTTGACTCTTTAGAGACTGACTTTGATCGAGGTGAGTGAACTAGGCGATTTTTTTAACGAGCTGAAGAGTTTCGTCTGTACCTTTAAAAAGGTATTGATAAAGATCTTTTTCAACAAAGCGACGGAGGACTTTACCATCGGGAGTCTCTATTTTAACAATATTTTGGTTCAGCTCTTGAATGGCATTCACCACAAGGCCGTTTTTTTGTATGCCTTCGTTGGATTTGATTTTCTCAAGAACCTGTTCTAATTCTTCAGGCGTGAGGGATCGGTAAAAGTCATCTCCCCCTTGGGGTTGTTGACCATTGGCTTCTCTCTCATCTGTTTCATCAAACTTGATGCCCTTTTGAGAATCGATTTTATCTTTGGCCAGAACTTGTGCTGGGTTCGAGATCGATCGAATATTCATAGTTTCTCATCGGTTGAAATGACGAACCACTTAAATCCAAAAAAACGAGAGGTTTTTAGCCTCTCGCCTTAGGAGGAATAAGTAGTCTTAACCCAGCAGACGCAAGGCTAGTTGTGGATTCACATTAGCCTGACTCAGTACTGTGGTCGAAGCATTCAGCAGAATATTATTTTTAGTCAGCTCTGCACTGGACTCTGCGATATCAGCATCGCGAATTCGAGAGTTTGCTGCAGAAATGTTTTCTACTGAACTTGCAATATTTTCTGTGGTGCTGTTCAAACGATTCTGAAGCGCACCAAGGTTGGCTCTATAACCTTGAATGGTATTCAGAGCGTCATCAATATCTGCAATGGAGTCTTGCGCTCCTGATTTTGATGATACATCAAGTGAACTTAATCCGATTGTACTCAGAGTCGCATCGAGATCTCCTGAGTCAAACGAGATTGCATTTTGTTCTGGATCAGCATGGATACCCACTTGAAAATCAAAGGAGTCGCCTTCTCCATTGAGGAGTTTTTTATCACCAAACTGAGTAGAACCTGAGATACGATCAATTTCATTTTTAAGTTGATCCACTTCTTGTTGGATAAACCCTCTTTCTTGATCACCGATCGTATCTGAAGCCGCTTGAATGGAAAGTTCTCTGAATCTTGTTATGATATTAGAGACTTCACCAAGTGCACCTTCTGCAACTTGTACAAAGGAAATACCATCCTGGGCATTTCTGCCGGCCTGTTTATAAGACCGAATACTTGATTTTAAATTTTCAGAAATCGAGAGACCGGCGGCATCATCTGCTGCTTTTGTGATTCTCGTGCCTGATGAGAGTTGCGCCATTGCCTTATCAGTTTGGCGTTGTGTCTCACTCAACGATCTTTGTGCGTTGATCGATGGTAAATTGGTTGCAATCCTCATAGCCATATATTCCTCCTATGTGATCAAGGTTGCTGTTCATACAAACCGGTTAGAGTTTGTTTGCTGAAACCCGTTGGTTTCTCGTCAGAAGTTTTGTATCACTGCCACCGGCTGAAACACTCTGCTTTTGACAACACACCTTTCGGCTAGGTTTCGCTAGACTCAAGTCTGAAGGTATAAAAGTCGAGGTCCAGAGGTTGAATTAATGTCTCAAAATGAAGATAAGTTTTGAAAAAATTCGGTGATATCAAAGTCTTAAAAAAAGTTCTAAAAAACTGTAGAAATAACAGTTGTCAAAAAGTTCAGCAAAAAAAAGAAAATTTGGGATTAGCACAGAGATGCTTTGAGAAAGAGACACATTCTCTTTTTATTCAATAGAACTCGTTGTAAAGAAAACGACAGTTTAAGGATAGAGAGTAAAGACACATAAATAAAGTATGCCTATAATAAGAAAGTTAAATTAATTTTTAAAGAAAGAGCTGAATGTATAAATGACAAATTTTTGGTGATTGAAATATCTCTAGATTAAGTTTAATAAAAAACCCCAATGAAAACATTGGGGCCATTTGATTTTTTGTTTTTAAAAGCTTAACCAATAAGGCTGAGTGCCGCTGCTTTGGATTGATTGGCCTGCGCTAGCATACTCACTGAAGCCTGTTGCAAAATTTGCGAAGACATCAGTTCAGCCGATTCCGCAGCAATATCCGCATCTCTTATTCTCGAATTGGCTGCCGAAAGGCTCTCATGAGAAGTGTCTAAGTTCGAAATCGTTGAGTCTAAACGATTTTGAAGGGCACCAAAGTTGGATCTCATTCGACCCACATCATTGATAGCCTCATCAATGACCTCTAAAGAATCTCGTGAACTTGATTTATCAGTAAAATCAAGTCCGTCAACATTGAGGGCACCTGAAGTCGCATCGACATTAGCACTGTAACGAATGATTGAGTTTTCACTGCCGTCAGTTCCGACTTGAAACTCAAGTTCATCCACAGAACCATTGAGGATATGCTTATCACCAAAACGTGTGCTTCCGGCAATACGATCGACTTCGGCAAGAAGTTGGGTCGCCTCTTGATTAATAAACTCTCTTTCATTATCACCCACAGTATCACTGGATGACTGAGTTCCAAGCTCTCGCAAGCGAACCAGAATATTATTAATCTCGTTTAAACTACCTTCTCCCACTTGAATAAATGAAATCGCATCCTCGGCATTTCTTTTCGCCACACGATTTCCTCGGGTCTCGGCCCGTAAATTTTCCGAGATCGCTAAGCCCGCGGCATCATCAGCGGCCGAAGTGATTCGGCTTCCTGATGCAAGAGCTTTCATTGAGTGGGTATTTCTTTTCTCCTGAACGGAGAGCTGTCTTTGCGCATTAATAGACGCAAGATTAGTATTGATTCTGAGACTCATAGAGTCCTCCTTTACATACGATCCACTCTTCCGAGAGTCAGCTGACGTGATGCCCACTTCCATGTGGCTTAAGACCGTTGGTTAGTTGTTTTTTGAGGGGGAGTTTCTTCTAGAAGAGAAGTCTACCCTTCAGGACTTTAATCGGGTGAAACCAAACATTACTTTAGCTTTTTCTTCACTAAAGAAACAAATTTTTATCTCATTCTCACTTTGAACCACTGAGATCGTTTTTTCTTTCTTTTAAAGATTTTATTTTGGGGCTCGGGGTTTCCATTGAGAGTTCGAGAAAGAGGGCAAAACAGACCACGGCTCCTGCCTAACCTCCATTTTGCCCTAAAGGGCAAAAACGCATCCGCTTGGAGGAGATCTGTTTTCTTCAGCTTGTAAAAAGAGAAAGGGGCATAGAAATCTTTTTAAGAATGAAAAAAATATTTAAGTTTCTATTGGAAATTTAAGATATAGGAAGTTTTTCTTTTTTTTCTTTTTTTTCTTTCTTTCTTCTTTCTTTCTTCTTTCCTTCTTATTTCCCTGTTCCCTACCGTTTCCGTCTTTGCGTCCGTCTGCTTTATTTATTCTTTCTTTTCTTTGTCAGCTCTTTTTTAAAAATGTACTCAGTGTTGAATAGGAGAAACTATTGACTTTCTTTGAGGTCAACTTAGAATATGGAAAATCAACAAAGGATGTTTAATGTCGTCAGTACGAGTTTTATTTTTATCTTGTCTCTTATTAACTTCTGTTGCGAAGGCAGCTCCTGAAGGAAGTTTTGGCCCTCATGTTGGGGTTGGTTTACCTTTTTTAGGGCAATTTGGAGCCAACTACTACTTCACGAACGATCTCAGTATTTCTGCGACCTACAATATTCTTTCCGTTGATGTTGATACAGCCAAAGCTAAACTCACAATGCCTGAAGTTATGGTGAATTATCACCCCTTTTCTAATGGGTTTTTTCTCGGAGCTGGACTTGGTCAAGAATCCCTCGATGTATCAGCAACAGACAGTGTGAGCGGTAATCAAGCTCGGGTCGAAGTGGAAGCGCTGACAGGAATTCTTAAAACCGGTTGGATTTGGGGAGCCGACAATGGCGGGTTTTGGTTTGGAATGGATATCGCCTACATTATGCCAATGAGCCCTAAAACAACGATCACAGCTCCCGGTGTCGCGACCACTTCTCAAGAATACCTCGATGTGGTTGAAGCCGCCGATAAATTTGGCGAAACCGCTTTCCTCAACATCACACTGATCAGAATGGGTTGGTTGTTTTAATTTTTGATTCTACTGGTTCATCAATATTTTTCTCTATTCCCAGCGGTGGCTCATCCATCGACTGGGTGAGCCTTTGAGCCAACTTCCGCTGCGGAAGTGAATAATGAACCTACCCCCATAATTAGTACCACTTTACGGATTGAGTCATTGATAAGTCTCAGTCGAAATGGATACAAGATGGGATATATGCCACACAAACCAAGACCCAAAGAAGAAATGTTAGAAATAATTAACGATTATGCGC
>JBGSSY010000287.1:0-10773 GCA_041736775.1 Bdellovibrionales bacterium
ATTGATTGGTCCAATGAACTTGTTAACCATGTGGTGGAGTTCAAAAACAATCGACCTGAAAAAAAAATTATCCCTCTCATTCCTTATTTTCAAGAACAGGTACAAAAAGCCAACTTAGCCCTTGCCGAGTTTGACGCTCAACTGATGCCAACCGCCGTTCACCCTTGGATGAATCCCGATCAAGACACTCAACTATGGCCCCACGAGAATAACGAAATTTATTCGGCCTATGATCGAATTTTTGGCTGCAAGGGACATGGTTGGTCTAATCTTCAAAGTCTTCACATCAACATTTCTTTTCATACTGATGATGAGTTTAGACGCTTGCATTCAGCCATTCGCTTTCTTCTTCCTTTGATTCCAGCTCTTTCTTCCAGTTCTCCTTTTCTTGATGGTCTGATGACCAATTATAAAAGCAATCGTTTATTTCACTATCTTCAGAATCAAAAAAGAATCCCTTCCATCATTGGTTTGGCTGTTCCTGAAGTGATTCACTCACAAGCCGAGTATCAACAAAAAATACTTCAGCCGATGTACAAAGATATTTCACGCTGGGATATTGATGGTCACCTTCAAGAAGAGTGGTTGAACTCGAGAGGGGCTATTCCAAAATTTGAAAGGGGCTGTGTAGAAATTCGCTTGAGCGATGTGCAAGAAGCCCCTTTTGTTGATATTTCAATTGCTCAATTTTGGATCACACTCATCACACAAATTGTCAAAGGCAAGCGCTTTGATCTGTCGGCTGTGGACCAAATCCCCACTCAAGAACTGAGGGACATTCTTAATAAAACTGTGCGTGATGCTGAAACGGCGGTGATTGATAATAAAGCTTACCTGGCACTTTTTGATATTGACGAAAAGGTCACAGCCCACGAGCTTCTGGAAAGTCTTTTTGAGGGACTCTCTCTGACGATCAGCGATGATCTTTGGGCTAAAAATCTATCCACGCTTTTACAACAGGGAAGTCTTTCAAACCGCATGGTGAAACTTTATAACAAGAGCCACCCTAAAGAGAGTCTTTTAGAAATTTGTAAAAAGCTCTCGATCTGCCTGGGTGAGGGAATTTTCTTTGAAGCCTAAGATTATACTCACCTGTGAGCATGCTGATTTTAAAACTCCTCCTTTTTTAAAAAATACTCTGAAACTTTCTCCTTCTCTGCTCCGCTCTCATCGGGGCTGGGACCAAGGGGCTTATCAAGTTTGCAAGAATCTCACTCAGAGTTTAAAGGCTTCACTCTTTTTTTACCCCTTTTCACGACTCTATATTGATGCCAATCGAAAAGTCAGTCTGAATGCTTTATCACCCTTTACTGATGAGCTTTCTCCTCAACAAAAAAATAAATTGGTGCAACTGAGTCAAAGCTATAGAGAACGGATTTATAAAGCCGTCGAAAAAGAAGTTAAAAAACAAAGAAATGTTTATATTTTTTCAGTGCATAGTTTTGTCCCCGTATTTAAGGGACGAAAAAGAAAAACCGACTTTGGACTTCTTTACAGAACTCAACGAGATAAAGAAGTTGAATTGGCCCTCCAACTTAAAAAAAGTTTTAAAGATAATCCTCTCAATTGGTCAGTTCACAATAATCTACCCTATCGTGGACACACCGACTGCTTTTTGAATGATCTCTTAGACAAACATAAAAAGAATCCCCTCGTGAACGGTCTCTTTTTTGAAATCAATCAGAGAAACTTGAAAAATATAAAACAAATTCAAACGTCTTCCGCACTTGTTTCTGATGTCATTCAACAGTCCATTTTGAAGGATAATATTTAACATCTGCACTCTTGAGGACTTCTTATAACAGCCTTTTACACCCTCTTTTTTTTATCAATCTCCAATATCTTCATGACTTTTGCTTGGTACGGACACTTGAAAAATCTGAGTCATAAACCACTCTATTGGGTGATTCTGATCAGTTGGGGCATTGCCTTTTTTGAATATTGCTTTCAAGTCCCAGCCAATCGTATGGGACACGGCCTTTTCACTCTTCCTCAATTAAAAATCATTCAAGAAGTCATCACCTTGGTCGTTTTTGTAGGCTTTGCCTCGTTTTACATGGGCATAAAACCCTCCCTCAACTATCTCTGGGCTGGACTTTGTCTGGTCGGTGCGGTTTATTTTATCTTCAAAGATACAGTACAATAGTGGTTCTGAACCGGGAGAATTTTTTTGCAAAAATATCCAATGATTGGATGGCGAGAATGGGTCAGTCTTCCTGATCTTGACATCGAAACGATCAAAGTCAAAGTTGATACGGGGGCAAAAACCTCAAGCTTGCATGCCTTTGATATGAGTTTTTATAAAAGGGCCGGAAAAGAGTTTATTCGTTTCTCTGTTCATCCTTTACAAAAAAGCGCAAAACCCGAAGTTGAGTGCCACGCCCCAGTGAAAGAGCATCGTTATGTCAGGAGCTCCAATGGACTTCTCCAATTCAGGCCGGTGATTGTGACCACAGTTGAACTTATGGGTCAGAGCTATCCCATAGAATTAACCCTCACCAATCGTGATGAAATGGGCTTTAGAATGCTTCTTGGTCGGAGTTCTGTTCGTAAACGGTTTTATGTTGATCCCAGCCGTTCTTTTTATGGACTGAAATACGCTAATGAGCTAAAGAAAAAAGCCCCTGCGAGGAAGAAATGAAACTAGCCATCTTGTCACGAGCCCCTCAGTCTTACTCGACAAAGCGCTTACGTGAATCCTGTGAAAAACGGGGACATAAAGTTAAAGTCCTTGATACCCTTAAATTTGCTATTGATCTTGAAGAAGGTCTTCCTGATCTTTATTACCTCCAAAAACCCTTAAGCCACTTTGATGCTGTCCTTCCACGGATTGGTAACAGCATCACTTATTATGGCACCGCAGTAACCCGTCAATTTCAGAAAATGGGTGTCTTTTCGGCCAACACCGCGGATGCCATTCTTAACTCACGAGATAAACTTCGCAGTTTACAAATTCTCAGCAACCATAAAATTGGAATTCCAAAAACGACCTTTGTGCGCGATAAAAAAGATGTACTTCCGGCCATTGAACGAGTGGGTGGCACACCGATTATCATTAAACTGATTGAGGGTACTCAAGGCATTGGTGTTCTTTTGGCCGATACAGTTGAAGTGGCCACTTCCATCATTGAACTGCTTCATAGTCAGCGCCAAAATATTCTCATTCAAAAATTTGTGGCTGAAAGCAAGGGCCGCGACATCCGCGCCATCGTCGTCGGAGATCAAGTTGTGGCCGCCATGAGACGAGTGGCCCAAGGGCAAGAGTTTAGGAGCAATGTCCACCGTGGTGGCATGACCGAAGCGGTTGAACTCAACGATGACTACAAAGCCGCAGCACTTCGTGCCTCACAAATCATGGGTCTTGGTATTGCTGGTGTGGATATCCTTGAGGGCAAAGATGGTCCCCAAATCATGGAAGTGAATTCATCACCTGGTCTTGAGGGGGTTGAGGCTGTCACCAAAATTGATGTCGCTGGAGCCATCATTGATTATATCGCAGGGCAAGTGGACTTTCCTGAGATTGATATTCGAGAAAGACTCTCGATCAGCAAGGGTTACGGCGTGACCGAAATCTTTATACCTAGTGGATCCGAGTATATAGGAAAAACCATCATTAACTCTGGCTTGCGAGAAAAAGACATTAACGTCCTCACTCTTCACCGAGAAGGAAAGGTTATTCCTAATCCACGTTCAGAACGAGTCCTAGAGGCCAATGATCGAATGCTGTGTTTTGGAAAGCTTGAGGCCATGAAAGAATTGGTCCCTGAAAAAACCAGAAAGAGAAGACGTCCCAAACTTAAAAAGCTGGGCGCAAACCCAGCTGAATCTGTTTAATCGTTATAAATAAAGGTCATCGTGACTCGATGTTGCTCTACTCATCTTTACCAGGTGGCGCATCTTTATTCTTATTAAAAAAGTATTTCAGCAACATTGTGGCTGGTACCATTACAATAACAATTAAAATAAGAGTCATTTGCTCAGACATATCTATCTCCTAAAGTTTGCAGTTATTTAAAAATATTGGGCAAACTAAAATCTCATAGTCTGAGATTACAAAGGACAAGATAGAGGGATGGGAAATTCTGTAAGTAAGCCTTTAAAACAAAGGCCTTTAAAAAAACATTGCTTTTAAAAGATACAGAAAAAACTTCTAAAGAAAAAAGATGGGGTTGGTAAGATGAAAAACCCTGACCTTCCTGTTGGGTGGAATGATCTTTAGCAATTCCGGCGAGTAAAACAACCGGCTGACTTTTAAAATAATCTTGGTCAGCAAAAGAACGAGCTAAGTCTTGCGTTGGTAAGGCTAAAACCGAGTAGAAAAGAAGTAACAGAGAAACAAAATAAACTCTCATGACACTATTCTATCACCGAGCTTTAAAAAGTCATTGAATAAGATTAAAGGGTTAAAACCTGATGGATTTTAACCCTTTAACAAGTGGGATTAAGAAGAGCGGCGTTTTTTAAAGTTGCTACTTTTCTTCTTAAAACCGCTGGCCTTTTTAAAGCCACCCGCTTTTTTTTCAGTTTTGTAGCGAGGTTTTTCACCCTCTTGACCGGCATACTGTCTTTCAGAACCAGAGTCTGAATTGTAGCTTTTCTTTTTAAAACTACGCTCTGGTTTTTTAAAACTGCGTTCTCCAGAACTGGATTCATCGTTGTCTCTTCTTTTAAAAGAGCTTGAACCTTCTTTACGTGTACTGCCGCTTTTGCGAGAAAAAAATCCTTGGTCCGTGCCTTTTTTGAATTCTTTAGAACGGGGTTTATCAGAGTAAGAATCCGATTTCGATTTTCCAGAATAGAAATCAGAATCATCATTTTTAGCTCTTTTTGAAAAAGAAGAAGATGAGTCTTTATCTTTGAAGCGAGGTTTATCGCCAAAGGAGTCTTTGGATTTAAACTTAGCCTTGTCGCCAAAGTCCTTACCCTTGAAACGGGGTTTGTCTCCAAAGTCTTTATCTTTAAAACGCGGTTTATCGGCATAAGAATCCGATTTAGCTTTTCCAGAGTAGAAATCAGAGTCTTCATTTTTTGCTCTTCTTGAAAAAGAAGATGATGAATCTTTATTAAACCGTGGACGGTCACTAAAAGAATCTTTGCTCTTAAAACGGGGTTTATCGCCAAATGAATCTTTATCTTTAAAACGCGGTTTATCGGAATATGAATCCGATTTTGATTTTCCAGAGTAAAAATCAGAATCTTCGCTCTTTGGTTTTCTTGAAAAAGAAGAGGACGAATCTTTGTCTTTGAAGCGCGGGCGTTGGCCAAAAGAATCTTTGTCTTTAAAGCGCGGACGAGAATCATCTTGGCCTCTTCCGCGTTTAGAGAAGACATCTTTACGCATGGTTTTACCACCACCGCTGCCTTTAAATTCTGGAAGAAGAAGATTTTTGATTTGGAATTTTTTGGCGAGACGATTCCAAGCGCGAGACTCAGAGGAACTCACAAAACTCAAAGCCTCACCCAAAGCTCCATTACGTGCAGTTCGTCCAATACGGTGAACATAGTCTTCATCCACCATTGGAAGATCGAAGTTAATGACATGTTCAACATGGGGAACATCAAGACCGCGAGCTGCAATGTCGGTAGCACAAAGGACGCGAGTTTTACCTAATTTAAAATTTTGAATGGCTTTGTTTCTTTGTCCTTGGGTTCTTCCACCGTGAATCAAATCCACCGATACACCATACTGATCGAGATATTTAGCCAAACGATCGGTTCTATGCTGAGTTTTAAGAAAGATAATCACTGAACCCTGACGTGTGTTCAATTCATCAAGAACACATTCGTCTTTGTCTTTAAGTTCAACCTGACGAACCGCTTGTTTGATTGAAGAGACCGGACGTGAGGCTTCTCCAATAACAACTTTTTGTGGGTTTTTTAAATATTGAGCCGACAGCTTACGAACAGCTTCATCGAGAGTGGCTGTAAAGAAAGAAGTTTGTCTTTTTTCGGGAAGGTAGCTGAGGATTTGTTTGAGCTGCGGAGCAAAACCCATATCAATCATTCTGTCCCCTTCATCAAGGACAAGAATTTCTGTTTTATGAATTTGCACTGTGTTTCTTTTCAAATGATCAATTAATCTTCCAGGGGTTGCAACAATCACTCGGGGTTTTCTTTGCAAAGCTTTAAATTGTTTTCTGATATCGGCACCACCAACAAGAATAGTAATGCTAAATTTACTTTTATCAGGAGAGAGTTCATCAACAAAAGTGGCTATCTGTTGAGCCAACTCACGAGTGGGAGCTAAAATAAGGCCGGTGGCTTCGGGATTTTCCATGAGTTTTGCGATCATTGGAATGGCATAAGCACCCGTTTTTCCTGATCCAGTTTCTGAACAGGCGATAAGATCGTCATTACCCATAAGGATAGGAAGAGCCTTTTTTTGAATGGGGGTCATCTCTATAAAATTAATTTTTTCTAGGGCTTGCTGTAAACGATCGGGCAACGATAAATCTTTAAATGAGTCCACGGAGGTTCCTCTTTTTGGTTATAAGGATGAGCTAGTTCATCACGAAAAGAGAACTCGGCTATACTCGGACTCTCTTAAATTTTAGGCAAACTATCAGCTGCTGTCGCGTTATGTCAATAGAAAGGTTTTCACGACGGTCTATTGAATTTCCCAGTGTTTTTCTTGTTTTAACCACTTAGGCCTTTTACCATAAATCCAATGGCTAAAAACAATCACTCTGTTCATCGCATCGTGCTCACCGGAGGCCCGGGGGCTGGTAAAACCACCGCTGCAGACCTTCTCCGCCGTGAAATTGGGGATCAGATTATCGTTGTGCCAGAAGCTGCGACCATGATTTTTACCGGTGGATTCCCTCGTTATGATGAGATTGAGGCTCGAAAAGCGACCCAGAAAACGATCTATAGTATTCAAAAAAACTTAGAAAAGGTTCAGTCCGAGCGCTACCCTCACCGCATTCTGCTTTGTGATCGAGGTTCTCTCGATAGTGCTGTTTACTGGCCTGATGGACCTGAGAATTTTTTTAAAGAGATGCAGACCACTCTCGAGGATGAATTAGCCCGCTACGATTCAGTTATTTTTTTTGAGTCAGCGGCTGTTGGTCATCAATCTGTGATTGAGGGGGGTAACCCCTCCCGTAATGAGTCCATTGCAGAGGCGGCCCGATTGGATCATGAACTTAAAGCCATATGGTCAAAGCATCCCAACTTTCATCACATACCTCACTCACAATCCTTTCTCAAAAAAATCAATGTAGCCATTCAATGTATGACTGATGTGATCGATGCTCATAGAAAAACTAAAGCTTAGAACCCATTTTAAATTGAACTTATTTCTATCACCAACACTGATCTTGTTTTTATTTTTTTTAACGAGCACACCAAAGTCAAAAGCTCAGGTCAGTCAAAATACCCTGAGTGACTCTCAACCCCAGTATGAATTGGGAGCTGGTGCCTTGCTCCTTAATATCCCCGATTATCCAGGATCTTCTAATAATCGATTTCGCATGATTCCTTTTCCGTTTTATATTTATAGGGGAGAGTATCTTCGCTCCGATGACGAGGGATCAAGAGCCCGTCTTTTTTCTTCTAAGAATCACGAGTTTGGCTTAAGTTTCTCATTTAATTTTCCCGTACGCTCCAATAACAACATTGCTCGTGCGGGCATGCCTGATCTCGATTCACTCATTGCTGTGGGCCCTCGAATTCTGTTTCGTTTACTCGACAAAAAATCAAACCATAAACTGAATTTTACAATCGCGGCTCGCGCCAATTATTCGAGTAATTTTAAATCTCGCTTTCGAGCCGAGGGGATGTCGTTTGAACCTCGTTTCAATCATTGGTACCGCTGGGAGGAGCAAAAAATTACGGTCTTTTCGGGGTTTGGTTTTGAATTTGGTTCTGTTGAAATCAATCGATTTTTTTATGATGTCCCTTTTGAATTTACAAATCCTCAACGCTCAATTTACAGTTCAAAATCGGGTTTGATCGAAGCCTCTGCCTCTTTCGGCATCGGGGCAAGTCTTACTCCGTCGGTTTTTTTGTTTGCTGCAACCTCCTTGAGAAACCTGGACTGGGCCGCAAACCACGAAAGTCCTTTGGTTGAAACAAGAAACAATCAGGCTTACATCTTGGGCCTGATATGGACTTTTTACGAGTCTCAAGAAAGAGTGAAAAAGCTCTAATAGTCTATCAATTATAGTCAGTTAACAGCGTCTCAACTTGCGACAAATTTGACTATTTTCTTCGATTCAAAGGCTTTAAAAAGACTCGCCTTGCTTTTTTTTTAGCTTAAGGATAAACCTAAGATATCTGGAATACACAGATAACAAAGAATGAAGGACCTCCTGTCATAAGTTTTTTGAGGAAGTGTAAACTGGGTGGTAAGATAAATTTTTAAAAAATATAAAGGAATTAATAAAATGAATACAGGTAAAGTAAAGTTTTTTAATATTACAAAAGGTTTCGGTTTCATCACTAAAGACGATGGTAAAGACATTTTCTTTCACATTTCAGAAGTACAAGGTCAAGAGCCACAAGATGGCGACAGCGTACAGTTCGAAGTAGGCGAAGGAAACAAAGGGCCTTGTGCTCTTAAAGTTAAAGTTACTAACTAATTCTTAGTTTAACTTAATTTATTCCTTCTTTTATTTTCTATCTCAATAACAATTGATACAGACAATAAACATCATCCTAGAAGCCTTCTAGGATGATCTCAAGAAAGCCCTGCCAACAGGGTTTTCAAACCTTTAAATCTCTTTTTCATTATGAGCCTCAAATTCAAACCTCAAGGTTTCACTTTATTCTTAAGATAAACACTATTTTTATTAAAGTGATTGATCTCGAGGTCTTGAAGATTAATCACTTCCGTTGTTAAATTTTGAGACTTGTAAAAAGCCTCTAGTCGATAACTTAGAATCCCAAAGTTTGAGTTCCGAAATTAAGAGAATGGGAGCCACAAATCCAAAAAGATAGAGACTGTAGATATATTTAAACTGTGGAGCTGGTGCTAACAAAAAAACAGTTAACGTTCGCATGAGTATCATAATACAAATACAGCTGAATAAAGGGGTATGTAAAAAAAGAACAAGACCTAGTAGCATAAAGAAAATCCCTAATAGAGCCGTGGCAAAAAAAACATTTAAAAAAGATCCGTAGCTGCCGCCTTCTAGTTTAATGATCCACAAATTTTGTTGTTGTTGCAGAAAAACAGAGCCGGGACTTTTTTTTAGTTTAAATTCCGATATCAACTCTTGAATAAATGTGGGTTGTGTTTCTTTGGGTATCATAAGATCGTCACTCAACTTTCCCCAATTACCTTTAAGCCCCGTCATATGAGAAAAGAGGTTTATCCTATTTTCAAAAAAAAGCCCGAGATTATTTTTTATAATTTGAAGATAGGCAATAAAAACATTCATCAATTCATTTTGATCAAGTTCTATTTTTACTTTTCCAGTATGATAAACAGGAATTTCTAGATCATGTTGAAGCATAATTAAATCTTGCAGACTCACTATTGATTCAATGCTTTTTTTATAAATTTCTAAATTCATTAGCGATGCATCACCATTTGATTTCTTCATGATATACGAGAGAGGATTAATTATAGCTGTGATCTGGTACTCATTTTTTAAAAGATCTTTTATGATCATTTGAGGTAGCACTTTCAAAAATATCAAATTCAGTGTTATAAAAACAGTCATAAATTTTAGGTAATAGACCCGAGACCAAGTGGTCACTCTATACAGGCAAATAGGGATCGTCACAAGAAGACTCATAGAATCGGGTCTTAAGCATACTACAACGGCTGTCAGAAGAGAAAGTATGGCTATTGACCTATAATGATCCTATCTGTCGATTATCTTCATTGCTAAAAATTTTAAAAAAGAACACGAGCAATAATATAAATAGCCAAGAAAACAGGGGGTCACGGTTGTAAAAGATGACAAACGACCCGCTGAATGGAGACATCATAAATAGAAAGAAACAAAATATGGATACACCAAGTTGTCGACATGTTACTCGCAAAGGAAGAAAACAGTAAGACGTTATCAAAGAGAAAAAAAGAACTTGTAGGCCACCGGCAAAGGCTAAGTTTTTATTAAAACTAAAGATACTGTTAATATAAAAAGAGTAGAGGTACGAAAACCACCCATCAATGGCTCCCTCTTTGGCACCATTCATCATTGCATAGGTGTCATAAATATAATATCCAGGGTACTGACCAACGAGCCACAGTCCGAAAACAATAAGGCTCACAAAAAAATAAAATACTCCGAGTTGTTTTTTAGAAACTAATTTTATGAGTTCGAATTGATTCATTCATCTTTCCAAGGATTGATTCCATTATAGAGTTTTAGGGTTCAAATGAAGTGATTCAAACCAAAAATCTAAAATAATGACATTTGTGGTTTAAATTTTTCCCCAAATGGTAATTCATGTAAAGAAGGTTTTTTAAATATGAATGTCAAAATGAGATCAGTTTGGTAACCCTGCCCCTCACCTTCAAGCTTACCAACCTCAATCCCATTTTCGATATATAAATAAAATGCGGAATCTTTTGGCGATTGCATTGGGCGATTATTTTAAAAATAGAATCTTCACCTACGACCTCGAGTCTTCAAGAACACTAATCATTAAAAAATAAGATAGGAAACACCAATCTAACTCCTTTCTTACCCAATGAATAAAAAGATCTTACTTAAACCCTTTCAAAAGCCCCCCATAAATTGATCTCCTTAAAGCGGATGCGTTTTTTGCCCGAAGGGCAAAAATTAAGGTTAGGCAGGAGCCGTGGTCAATTTATGG
>JBGSSY010000300.1:0-3201 GCA_041736775.1 Bdellovibrionales bacterium
CCTCGAGTCCACTCGTGATCATCTCGTCAAGATGGGGCATCAAGTAGAAATGCTCACACCCGAAGGTGAACGAACTTTTTCTTGTCCGACTTACAATGAAATTTCTTTAGTCCTTTCCCCCAAAAAAAAGGTATTAAAAAAATTTGAAGAGTTTAAACCAGAAATAGTCCATATTGCGACAGAGGGCCCAATGGGCTGGAGTGCTCGGCAGTTCTGCAAACAAAATAGTCTCAATTTTACCACCTCATTTCACACCCAGTTCCCGGAGTACATAAAAGCTCGTACCTTTATTCCGGTAACTCCTTTTTATAAAATCTTGAGAAGGTTTCACTCGTTGGCCAAGCAAGTGATGGTCACCACACCTTCAATTGAAAAAAAACTCTCTCAGCTTGGCTTTAAAAACCTGATCAATTGGTCCCGAGGGGTTGATACAGAACTGTTTAAGCCCCAGCCTCGAAGTTTTTCCAGTAGCCGACCCAAATTGCTATATGTTGGAAGAGTGGCGGTTGAAAAAAACTTAGAAGCCTTTCTGAGTTTAAAAATTGATTCACTTAAAATTGTAGTGGGCGATGGCCCTCAGTTGGCCATGCTCAAACAAAAATATCCTGAAGTTCTTTTCGCGGGTCCACAGTTTGGTGAAGAGCTCTCTTATTATTATGCCATGGCGGATGCCTTTGTTTTCCCTAGTCGTACCGATACTTTTGGTTTGGTCATGCTTGAGGCTTTGGCCAGTGGGACACCCGTCGCGGCTTATCCCGTGGAAGGACCCATTGATGTGATTCGGTCCAGTGAAGTCGGTGCACTTGACACCAACCTTGAGAAGGCCACTCTTCAAGCTCTCAGAAAATCTCGTAAAGCTTGTCGTGAGTATGCCATGCAATTTTCTTGGCAAAAATGCACCAGCCAATTTTTAAATAATCTTATTCCGATTGGTTAAAAACAGTCTCTATCGGCGAGGACCTCTCACTGAACTTTAGAGTGCCAATAATATTCTATTCCCACTTTTATGAACAAATTGTTTGGATTTGCCAACCATCTCAGAACAAAATGCTGATTTTGATCTGAAAGGAACTGGCCCCATAATGGAGCCAAGATGTTTTTATGTGATCTTCATATGCACAGTCTTAATAGCGATGGCAAACTGAGCATCGCTGAACTGGTTGATCTTTATGGTCAGCAAGGTTTTGGAGCCATTGCGATCACCGATCATCTTTGTGAGGTTAAAACCTTTTTGGGGCAATCGGCCCGCTACCTTAAAAAAACAATTGGTGAAAAAACTTTTTTACGTTATCTGGCTGAAATTCAAATTCAAGCCGATCGTGCCCTTAAAAAATACAATATGTTGGTCATTCCAGGAGTTGAGTTCACTAAAAATTCATTTTCTCACAGTGATTCAGCTCATATTGTTGCCCTTGGAATTAATAAATATATCGATCCCGATCTATCCGTGGACGAAATTATTGACCATGTCCATGGCCAAGGAGGGTTAGCCATTGCAGCTCATCCGGTTTCGACTCGCAAAGTGGAGCATCAAACCTTTCATCTCTGGTTTAATCGAGACCGCCTTTCAAAGAAAATGGACGCTTGGGAAGTGGCGAGTGGTTCACACTTGTTTGATGAAGTTTTTCAAAGCGGCCTTCCTATGGTCGCAAATTCTGATCTCCATCAACCCAGTCAAATGAGTTCTTGGAAAACTGTTCTTGAGGGAGAGCGAACTTGGAAAAATGTCTCTTCTTCGATAAAAAATCAAAATCTCAACTTCACTTATTACGAAGCTCCTTCAAAATTTAAAGTCGAGATCAAACCAACCCAGCCTAGAATTTCACTCTTTCAACCCAGTTTAGTTTATTAAGAGATCAATTCTCTTCCTTTTTATTTTTACGCATTTTTAAGAGATCTTTATATTTTTTCATTGTTTGATCATGAAGGCGAGAGAGGCTCTGACAAACAGGGGTAAACTTCTGGTTACAAAATTGGTTTATGCTAAGGGCAATTTTGTTCCAATCGATGCGATTAAAAACCGGTTCTTTAAAAAAATCCTTATCAGTTTTTATTTTTTTTCCGCAGAATTGACTGGCCCGTTCTTTTTCGGGCACACAGAGTTTATTGAAATAAAGAGTCGGGTGACAACTCTTGAGTTTCTGTCTTTGACAGTGTACCCGAGGAGCGATCAACAGTTTTTCAAATTGGATTGAATCATTTTGAGATAAAATTTCGTGGAGATTAGAAATGTATTCTTTAGCTTCATTTTCTGAGAACTCAAAGAGGGGTTGAAAATAGATCATAAATTGTGTGGGTGGTTGAGTCTTCTTTTTAAGTAGGTCTTTACTGAGGGCCATCGTTGGGCTGTAGAGAACAAAGAGAACCACGATCAAAGAAAACAATTGAATAGGGTGGTTCCTTCTTTTTAACATTTGAATATTATCGGTCGAATGATCAAGGCCTATAAAAAAAAGAAGCCCGCCTTGGGGGGGCTAGGCGGGCGAAAAATGGGCGTTGTGTCCATGATCTCCTCCTTACCTAAAGTTCCTTTGGTAGCTGGCTAACATTGCACCCTCAGATGCTTTAGTCCCTCTAGCTTTGCGACATCTAAGTTTCCTTAGAGTTGCCTTTGGCAAAGAACGAATCTCTTGAACTCTTTCAGTATAGCGCCACTCCGACCAAGGTCCTAATTTTTTTTGACAGTTGTATTAGAATTGCTCACTGACTGTCTCATCAAGAAGCAGACATTTTAGAAATTAAGCTATCCAATTTATTTTTAAAGTTCGTCGACTAATAAGTAGACTTTACTGGTTTTCCGCCACTGCTAGAACGCTGACCCTTCACATAGTTTTCACAGGCTCGGTTTGTACAACAGGCACGAGCTGCATCGGCAACACCAACGATGGCATTAAGATGGGAAGGAATACTGGAAGGACCACCCACTCGTTCTAATTGAGTGTAATAATTAACTGCCGCATCTTGCTCTTGACTTGAAAATTTTGCGATGCAAGCGGGGTCTTTGGTCGTTGCAGCAAGCGCATCGGCCTGAAGACCACCAATACTTCTTGCATAGGGCGATGTCGAAGTGTTTTTCATCGCTTCAATCAAATTGAAAGTGGCATTGTGAGCTTGGCTCGCCAAATCCTGATCGGGAAGAAATGATTTGTGATAAACTTCGCAGGCTGTCGTCATTGTTGGATTTGTTTGAAGAGAGTCGAG
>JBGSSY010000002.1:0-13688 GCA_041736775.1 Bdellovibrionales bacterium
TTTGTAAATACTCCACCAAATGGCCCAAGTGGATCGAACCGTTGGCGTAAGGGAGTGCAGATGTTGTAATCATTTGTCTTTTGTTCATTTGATCCTCAGTAAATTCTATTTTTATATTTAAATTTTCATTTTCAATTATTATTTGTTTGTTTCGTAATGAATTATCTATTTTTTGATTTTTATTTACTAATTTTTTATTTATTTTATTTGTTTATTAATTAATAAATTAAAAAAATGACCTTTGTAATTGTTCCTCAAAACTGCCAAGGAAACTTTGAATAATCCTGTTTTCTTTTTTCAAGAAAAGCATTGCGACCTTCTTTCGCTTCTTCACTGCCGTAAGCGAGGCGTGTGGCTTCACCTGCAAAAACTTGCTGCCCCACTAAACCATCATCCACCATATTAAAAGCAAATTTGAGCATCTTAATCGCAGTTGGGCTTTTTAGATTAATTTCTCGACACCATTCAAGGGCTTTTGTTTCCAATTCTTTATGGGGAACAACTTGATTCACCATTCCCATATCAAAAGCCTCTTGGGCGCTATAATTTTTCCCAAGAAAGAAAATTTCACGGGCTCGCTTTTGACCCACCATTTTTGCGAGATAAGCTGAACCATAACCCCCATCAAAACTAGCCACATCAGCATCTGTCTGTTTGAAAATGGCATGTTCTTGACTGGCAAGAGTTAAATCACAAACAACATGAAGGGAGTGACCTCCACCAACAGCCCAACCTGGAACCACACAAACAACGACTTTCGGCATAAAACGAATCAGTCTTTGCACTTCAAGAATATGGAGGCGCCCCAAAGCAGAACCCGGTTGATATTGATAACCTGACTCCCCACGCACTCTTTGATCGCCGCCTGAACAAAAAGCCCAACCCCCATCTTTGGGTGACGGACCGTTACCGGTGAGAATGACTGTTCCGATGTCAGGAGATTCAGCCGCATGAAGGAGACAGCGATAAAGTTCATCCACAGTTTGTGGGCGAAAGGCATTGCGAACTTCGGGTCGGTTGAAAGCAATTCTGACTGTGCCTTGTTCTTTGGCTCGATGGTAGGTGATGTCTTCAAGTTTAAAACCCTCAACAGCCGTCCATAGATGGGGACTAAAAATTTCAGAAACACTCACGTTCTCTCCTTGCCTTAAGTTAAGGATTAAGTGATGGACAATACAGCATAAAATAGAGTGAAGGTCGAAGAGCTTCACCCCCTCTGGAGCTGCGCATTACATGCGATTTACCCTCTGACCGGATTTGAATCCAAGTGAAGACATAAATGGGAGGGCTTAATAACGATAGAGCTGAAATTTTTCCATTCGTTTACAAAATCCAAGGGGTTTGTTAACAATAAACCCGTCCTGGGGGGGATTATGAAATTCATTTTAGTTTTTTCTCTTTTATTTTGCTCATTCAATGCCTATTCACAAGCTCTTATCGATCGCCAAGAGGCCCACGACAAGGCCTTCACAGAATTTTTAAGCACCCATTTTTTCGAAAATGGCCGTGGCATGACCATCTCTCCTGATCTATCTATCTTTTTTGGTGGATTCAAAAAAGGCACTACTGTATTTGAGGAACCTTTCATCACAAAACTTTTCGGTTTCAATCCCGGGATAAAAGAAAAGGATGTGGGTGTGTTTGAACAATCCTATGAAGGAATGGATTTAGCCGTTCTAGGCTGTGCAGGCTGTCATGCAGGGCGAGCCGCTGGTGTCTTGGTTCCAGGTCTTGGAAATAAAACGATTGATCCCTTTCGCATCGGAACCACCCTTCTTAAGGTTCAAGGCGTCTGGAAAAATTTCATCAACACCAAAATTGAAAGTGACCCCAACTACGCTTATGTCCATGAAAAAGCCATGACCTTTGCCGGTGTTTTAGCTGACCCTGATATTTCCAATCTCACTCGCGGTCTTGTACCTGATTCTGTGATTAAAACTTTTTTTTACCGCGATACCAATACTCCTTATGGACCTGAAATAGGTCGAACCCAAGTCAAAGTCCCTTCTCTTTGGGGATTTGCAGAAAAAAGAAAAGTGGGAGTTTTTGCCGACGGTTCACTGAGTTCAGAAAATTACTCTTGGGCCTTTGGTGCCGAGCTTATGGCCAGTGATTCGGGTGAACATTTAAGAGCTTCCTTACCAAAGCTTAAACATTTTGTTGATAATGTTGTGGGTAACCTTTTACCCCCCAAATACCCCTTTGAAATCGATCTCGAAAAAGCGGCTCTCGGAAAGCCCATTGTCGAGACTAATTGTTTTGGTTGTCACGGCAATCACAGTCGCGACCCCCAAGGCTTTCCAATTTACGAAACTCCCCGCTTAATACCGCAAAATGCGGTGGGAACCGACCCCCAACGTCTCGATTATGGAAATTCTTTGTGGGTCGATCTCGCAGAACAAGGAAGTATCGGAGATCTTATTAAGTTTAACCACGATTTTTTTAATTACGGTTATTTTGCCCCTAAACTGTGGGGGATCTGGAGTCGTTTTCCTTATTTGCACAATGGTTCGGTACCAACACTTTATCACCTCTTTGTTGAGCCCTCTCAACGTCCCATCGTCTTTTCGATGGAAGATGCGGGAGAGCTGTGGCGCTACGATAAAGTCTATGGTGGTTTAACCACCTATAGAAATCCAGTCGAGGTCGACACCAAAGCTCTTAAGGCTGAATGGGGTGATCGAGACCTCTATTACATTTATCGAGAAGAGCATTCCAATCAGGGACACTACTTTCCCTTTATGGAAAATTGGAGTTATGATGATCGTATCAACGTTATTGAGTATTTAAAAACTCTCTAACTTACGTCTGACGATTGATCAGAGGGAGAATTGGTTTCGATGAGCTCTGTTCTTGACCATGCTATTGAGTACCGACTTTTTTTCTCTCTTCTTGGTCTTTTTCTTTTCACAGCTCTAGGGCTACTGTTTCCTTACCGCAAAAGTAAAGAGCTTAAAGATCCCCGTCGCTGGTTTAAAAATATCAGTTTTAATTTCATCAATGCTTTTATTGTGGTGGTTTTCATTCCCTTCACTCTTATTGAATTAAGTTTGAATAATCCCCTCACATGGTTTTCTTTTCTCAGCGATTATCCGATGACCCATTTTTTGTTGGGTTTGTTGATCCTTGATTTGGTGATTTATTGGCAGCATCGCCTTTTTCATAAAATTGATCTTCTGTGGCGATTGCATCGTTTTCACCACTCGGATACCGAATTTGATACCACCACAGGTGTCCGTTTTCATACCCTCGAGGTCATTTGTTCTTTTTTTATAAAAGCTTTTGTCGTCATTCTTTTTGATTTAACCCCACTGACTGTTCTGGTTTTTGAGATCATTCTTAATTTTTCTTCATCCTTTAACCACAGCAATATCCATTTTTTCTCTCCCGTCGAAAAATTCCTTCGTTGGCTTGTGATTACACCGGATCTTCATCGCACCCATCACTCCACCAAAATGTCAGCTATGAATTCTAATTTTGGTTTTTCCATTTCTCTTTGGGATCGTTTGTTTGGCTCCCTCAATGAAAACAAGAAAGAAAACCAATTGGAAATGAGAATAGGACTGACTCAGTACCGAGGCGAAAAAGATCAAAGTTTTATTGAACTTCTCAAACAACCCTTTAAAAATTAACAAGTTCTTTTTAATCTCATTTGAATGAATATGATTAAGGGCTTAAAATAATAAGCCCTTAATATTGAGTATTCCTGTTCATAAAAATGACACTTTGTAAAGAATTCCTAGAACACAGATCTCAATTTTATTTTGATTTTTTTAGTTTATATTTACGTCTCTATTGCTTAAATTCTGGAGACTAACGGTGTTTAAAAACCATGTTCAAATTGGGTTATTACTCTCTTTTTTAGCAATTTTTAACGGATGTTCAAATGTCGAATCTCCGCAATACCCAAACAAAAAGATAATTCCAGTGAAGGGCGATCCATTAACCTTTATCAAAAATACATCGACTCAAACTGAAGGTTTACCCTCCTCACTTTTTGAAGCCACCGACTCTTGGGATATCCAAATTCGCGGATTTTTTACTGAAGAACAAACATCATACGAGGATCAAAGTGAAGTTTTAAGCAAAAATAAAGCTCCTTCTGAAAGCAACATCAACACTGAAGAAAGACTTTCTCTTGTATCACTCAAAAAAGATAAAACCGGAATTTTGACTCTGCGGCCTAACAATAATAAGGGAATTCAACTTCAATTGAGCCAAACGGGAGATTTGGTTAAAGTAAAAAACATCTTATTTGTCCAAGAAAATATATTAATCAGTAATCTTCGTGTTCATCATTACTCCGTCAAAGAAGGAACTCAAATTTTCAGTATTCTCTTAAGTTTTTATGAGGGGCCAAATCACTTTTTGCTCAATTTTGTTTTTATACCCGAACAAGAACGAACGATTTTGAGTTTATTAAATAAAACCTATAATTATATGTTTGGCCCCGGTGTACCTTATCGCTGGAGTAAAGAAAAAACACTACGTGCAACGATCTGTAACTCCAATCCAAATGAAAAAACAGTTGAATGGACCAAAAACGCAGCAGCGAGCTGGAAATCCATGCTAGAGGATCGTCTCCGCTTTGAGACCCATGTTGAAACGGTTTGTCCACCCTTTAGCGATCTCAACACTCACGTTGTTGTACATGTTAAAGATTGGATTGAAGTCTACCAAGAAGGCTTAGTGGCTGCTCAAACGAGCCTCATAGTGAATCATTTTAATTATGAAATTTTAGACTCTGATATTTTTGTTCCAGAAGCCGATTGGGATGAAGCCATTGACGGCCCAGGCTCATTTCAAGCCAATTTAGAAAACCCAGAGCTGGAAGTTAAATACACACGTACAATAAAACATGAGTTGGGTCATTTTAAAGGCATGCACCATATGTTTGAAAAACCATCCATCATGAATTACGACGAAACTTTGGATTTCACTGATTATGACAGTGCAGCGATCCATGAGCTTTATCCGGTTATTGAATAAGGCTCAAATTTATAGAATTAAAATTCTAACACCCCTCATCTATCGGGTCACAGTCTTTTCAATGTCTCATTTCTATGTATAATTGCGTAAAACAAATTGTACTCTGACGACTCAAACTAAGAGAAAAACAATGAACGCCTCTCTCCTGACCTTTTTGACCTTATTTTGTTTTTTTCTCGGCTACCGTTTTTACGCTCGTTTCTTAAGCCAAAAGATCTTTGCTCTTAAGAACGATGAACTAACCCCGGCCCAAGAATTCAATGATGGTACTGACTTTGTCCCCACTCAAAAATCCGTACTCTGGGGCCACCATTTCTCTTCGATTGCAGGAGCAGCACCCATCGTTGGACCGGCCGTAGCAATTATTTGGGGCTGGGTTCCGGCTCTGCTTTGGATTATTTTTGGAACAGTTTTTATGGGCGCGGCTCATGACTTTGCTTGTCTTATTGTCTCGATGAAAAATAAAGGTCAGTCTCTGGCCACGTTGTCTGGTGATTTAATTTCCAAAAGAACCCGAACCTTGTTTCTCATCGTTATTCTTTTTTTAGTTTGGATGGTGATCGCCGTTTTCTCTTTGATCATTGCCCATTTGTTTGTGGATTTTCCAAGCTCCGTCATTCCGGTTAATTTTCAAATTATTGTGGCTCTTGTTATTGGCTTAGTCATAAATAAAAAAGGGGGCTCACTTTTTATACCTGCTGTTCTCACCCAGATCATATTGTTCTTTACTATTTATCTCGGAAGCCTTTACCCCATCGAACTCACCGGCACCTTTGAAAGTCCGATCCTGGCATGGGTGGTTTTTTTATTAGTTTATGCCTTTATTGCGAGCTCACTCCCCGTGTGGGTTCTTTTGCAACCTCGGGATTATATCAATAGTCATATGCTGATCATCGGTCTTGGCGCTATTCTCCTCGGACTTTTTATCACTCAACCCCAGGTCGTTGCTCCCGCCTTTCAACCTTACCCTGAAGGGGCTCCGCCCTGGTTTCCCTTTTTGTTTATCACCATTGCTTGCGGTGCTATCAGCGGTTTTCATGGCTTAGTGAGTGCTGGGACCACCAGCAAACAGGTTCAAAACTGGCAAGACACAAAAGCCATTGGTTACGGCGCGATGCTCGGTGAAGGGCTTTTGGCGGTTTTAGCCACACTGGCCGTCAGTGCTGGATTTTCAAGCTCTGAACTTTGGCATCAGCACTATGCCTCTTGGGGCGAAGCCCAAGGGCTATCCTCAGCCATTAGTGCCTTTGTGATTGGCTCATCCCACTTTCTCAAAGGACTCAGTATTTCTGAGGAGTTTGCACAAACGATGATGTCGGTTCTCATCATCAGTTTCGCAGCAACAAGTCTTGATACGGCAACACGAATTCAACGTTATATTATCTCAGAAATTGGAGTGATCACTGAAATCAAACCCTTACAATCTCCCCTTTTTGCCAGCGGTCTTGCCGTTTTTTCGGCTTTTATACTGATGGTTTTACAAGAGGGTGGAAAGGGCGGTCTTCTACTTTGGCCTCTTTTTGGTGCGGCCAACCAGATGTTAGCCGCTCTCGGTCTTATTATTATCTGTGCTTACCTGATAAAAAATAATAGAAACATTTTTCCTTATCTCATACCTTTACTATTTATTTTTACCATTACCCTTTTAGGCCTCAGTCTCAACGCTTATCAGTTCTTTAAAAGTGATCAGCTTCTTCTCTCTCTCCTCTCTATTGTGCTACTTATTATTGAAGTTTGGATTGCCGTTGAAGCCTGGTCTGTTCTTAAACAAAGAAAGCCTGTAAAGAATTAAAACCTCTAAATACATATTTTAAACCAAAAAAAAGCTTTGAGGTGTTTGCCTCAAAGCTTTTCGATACGCTCAATCTTAAATTAAAGTGAAATTCTATTCTTGAAGTTTTTGATTAAAGACTGAAGTGATTGAAGAAATCCAATCCGATGTATAATTTTGATCAGGTTTATTCACAAAATCAATCAGAGAGCCATAACGAACAGCAAAACTGGTGTTTTGGATATCTTGGAAGAATTTTTTAGTCTCACTCAATCTCTTCTCCATTTTTTCACAAGCATAATCCAATTTTTCAGAGCGCTTATAGAGAGAATTTTTAAAAAACAAACAACGCTCATTCAAGATACCATAATCGGTTCTCACCGGACCAAGACTTTCAAGGATTTCAGTTCGAGCTTCTGCGAACATGGCTTTGAGATCTTCAGAGGTCACGTATTGAGTGACAATATCAGCAAAATCTAAGTCTCTTCTAAAAATATCGTGGATCACATCAGCTTGGTTATAGTTCCACTCCTCATATTTGTAATTCGGATCTGGAAGAGGAGTCAAAAAACTTATACGAGAAGAAATATCACCGATAATATTCGATAATCTTCTGAAATCTGATTTTAACAAACCATCATAAAACTTGAGATAATTCACTCCTTCACGATCAAAAAGAAACAATTCAATCTCTTTTTGCACACGCATAACCTCGCGACGAGCATCATCAGAAATCCCTAAATAATCGTTCTCTTGAAATTGCTTCATTTCATTTTCAACCCAAGAACGAACCTGTAATGCACGAATAGTAAGTATGCGATCATCACTCAGTTCAATTTGTGCAGGAGGCGCCTCAACCACAACTTCATCCACTTCATCTTTTAAAACAGGAGTAGGCTCAACAGTGTCTTCAGCACCAAGGTCTGAATAATCAAAATAAAAATCGAGTAACTCAGAGTCGGTCATGTCGGCCGCTTTTTTGCTCTCAAAAGTCACTTCGGGAATGTCAGCCGTAATAACCGGCTCATTAATAGAA
Organism: Bdellovibrionales bacterium; assembly: GCA_041736775.1. GTDB lineage: Bacteria > Bdellovibrionota > Bdellovibrionia > Bdellovibrionales > JAGQZY01 > JAGQZY01. Next base: position 7,797 of record JBGSSY010000002.1, read on the forward strand.
CCAATCACAATTTCGTCACGAAAACGTTCAGGATTGAGTCTCTCAAATTCAAAGGTCCCTCTTGAACCCACACGACTCGTATAATCGTTAATCACATCACGACACTCGGTGCATGATTCAGCCAACTGGTCGAGAAGAAGATTAGAGCTCTCTAACAAATCATAGAGGCGATCGCTGTAAGCAAAAACATCTGTTTCTTTATCAAGATCATTTTTAAATTCGTAAAAAGCGCAGAGGTTATAAAGATAATTGCGACGATCTTCATATTTTGAATAGTCGTAGGTTTTGCGAGCCTGAACAATAGTGTCAATACTGCTGAGGAGTCCAGCCGCCAGTTTTCCACCGATACTAATTTTTGCTCCAAAAGGACCCGTGAGCGCACCGATCGCTCCAGAAACATCACCAATGAGTGAAGAAAGAAAACTCAGAGTGGATACTTTTTCATCTTCATCAAAGCAGGCTGGATTATTAACTAGACCGGTCACCGAAGCCACTTTTTTGACAATTTGATCAATATACTTTTGCAGGCTTGCCACTTCTTTTTCAGAGAGTTGCGCTTCACCCGATGTGCCTTTTTTGACCAGGTCAATAAAATCATTGCGACCAAACTTAATAAGCTCTTCAAGACTCACAACTTCTTTTTCAATGGCACTAATCTGGCTAGCAGGACAAGCTTCGCTTTTAATTTTCTGTTTAATCCCATCCAGTTGTTGAAGCATTTCTTCATACTTCTTTTGCGGAAGAGGGCAGGCAATTATGGGAGCTTCTTTATAGCCTGACTTATAGGCCGTAATGTCTTCTGGCAAATCAAGATTATCATTTTGCTGAGCTTGTGAATCAAGCGGCGACAGAATAAAAATTGTTAAAAATAAAAGTGAACTGAGTGGTTTGGTAGTTAACATTCGACCCCCCTGAGGTTGCCCTTGTATACAAGAGAGTTCGGGAGATTCCTAGAAGTTTTGTAAAAATTACATAATTGATCAATCACTGATTGTAAGTCTGTGAGCAAAAAAAGAAATCCCATTAAACCTGTCTCAAAATGAGGCGTTTAATGGGTGGCTAGTAAAAAAGAAAAGTATTAATGAGGAGAAATGCAGCTACGAGAACAAGGAGATCATTCCCAGTAACAGTGTTTATCCTGCTCGTTGCCAATCGATACGTGATTCTCGGTGTTTAAAAATTTGTTGTTTAATGTTTTTTCTCAAACTTTTGCAAAGGGTGAATAAATCTTTTTCTTCGGAATGGGCGGCAAAATCACCAAGCCCTGAGCGCACTACAATCTGACCTTCAAAATTTTTGTTACTAAATCTTTCAACGCTGACTCGAATTTCACTCTCTGGTGGTAAAATATATTTTAATCCTTGAAGAATAGTCTCGGTTTGATTTTTAGTTTCTTCAGTCGGAATAAAACCTTTCCAATCGACATTAATGTGGCTCATACGTACTCCTGTGGTTGTATTCAGTGATCAAGAAATAGATCTCCGAAACAATAGAATAACAAAAACTTGCTCATCATAAAATTCATTTAAACTGACTGGCTCAATATGGAGCACTCAATGAAATTGGGAGTCTTATTCGTAACTGTTAAGTTTCCACAAAAAATTTCTTACAACGATTAAGTGAGAAATATAAACAATTCAGTCATAGAGTGCTTTCTGCAGAGCTCTTTCTGGAAATGAGTTGATAATTTGAATCGTAAATATACAGAATTAATAGAGACAAAGGCAAAAAAACAGTGAATTTTAAGAGACAATATATATTTAGTGAGAGAGGCTTCTTTCCGATATATCTATGTGCTCCGTTTAATTTCATTTCTTTTTATATTTTTTTTTGGCCCAACCAGCCTTTGGGCCCAAGAGTCACAACCTGGGGACCCGTGTACTGTCGGAAACAATGGAAAATACCGCTTTTCTGGTGGACCAGAGCTTGCCAACACCGGGTATCTTCTTATTTGTGATGGATCAAATTGGAACAAAGTGATCAGCTTCTCAAACTCTGGAATAATGTCTCCAACATTTTCTGGCTCCTGTTCTAATGGAGACATAGTCACTTTTGATGCAGCTACTGGAGGACTCTCATGCTCGACGACTTGCTCAGACAACACTCCATCAGCTTTCAACTTTACTGACAACCCCAGTGCCAGTGCATCAACACTGACGTTATCAAATGTCGTTCAAGTCACGGGATTCAACTGTCAACTGAACGTGACTGTGAACGGAGAAGGATTCCCTCAGTTGAGAACTTGCAGTGACGCTTCTTGCACAAGCGTGATACAGGATTGGACCTCAAGTCCCTCACCTATACTGAATAACCAGTACATTCAGACACGGCTTACTTCGTCGAGTGCAGGGGGCGACACATACACTGCAAATATCTTTGTTGGTAATACTGTTGAAAACTGGAACGTGACGACAACAGGAGACTGTACACCTGCCGATCCTGCAATTGGGACTATTTGTGCTGACGGAACGGTTTATGCGGGAAAATCTCCAGACGGTTTAGTGAAAATGTATGTCACCCGCTGCGATGAGGGGAGGGTTTGGACTGGAGCTACTTGTTCAGGTTTACGGATAGACCTTCCCTGGAACGATCAAACCGGCAATTTCACAACAGTTGGAACGAATAGTTCCATTAATGGTGCGAGCAACACCTCAACACTCGTCGCCGCAGATGCCGACTCTGTTGTAGGAGGAGTTCAACCACACAGGGCTGCTCATCGGTGTGATTTACTGAATTCCAATGGTCACACAGATTGGTATCTTCCAGCATGGAATGAGCTCCTCGTTCTATATAGTAATCAAAATTCCATCGGGATGTTTGACTCGAACGGCAGCTATTGGTCATCCACAGAGAATGGTGGGGGCAACGCACGCAACGTCTTCTTTATCGATGGAAGCACCGAGAACGTTGGACATATCGATAAAAGAACAGGGATGTGGATTCGTTGTGTTAGGAAGTAGTATAAGACTTTTATTATTTACCCTTTTCGTCTTATCCAAAGCGATAGTCTTGGCCCAGGACGCCCAACCCGGAGATGCATGTGTCGCGGGCAAAAATGGAGCCTATTCTTTTTCGGGAGGAGCTGAACTTTCAGGAATTGGTCATCTTTTAATCTGCAATGGAACGACATGGAATCGTGTCTTTAGCTTCAAAACGGATGGTGTGCTCATCCCCCAACTTGCAGCTTCCTGCAACGATGGCGATGCACTGACTTTCAGTTCGGCAACCGGTGGGCTGTCTTGCACACCAAACTGTAATGACATTTACCCCTCTTCTTTTAATTTCACTGACAACCCAAGTGCCGCAATCTCAACTTTGACGGAATCCAATATTTTACAAATAACAGGGATCAACTGTCAGTTGAATCTTGAGATTAGTGGAGATGGTTCTCCAGAGTATCGGACTTGTAGCAATTCGTCGTGTTCTTCTGTTCTTCAATCTTGGACATCTGGGTCATCCCCAATATCGAACAATCAATACCTTCAGTTAAGACTCACCACATCTGCTTCTGCAGGTGTCACTCGGGCGGCCCATATTTTTGTGGGAAATACCATTGAGAGCTGGCTTGTTTCTCCAACGGGTGATTGTGCAGCGGCTGACCCACCAATAGGCACAGTCTGTTCTGACGGCACCGTTTTTGCCGGACTTTCTCCAGACGGGTCCTCCAAAATGTACACGACCCGTTGTGACGAGGGCATGTCCTGGAACGGATCAATCTGCACCGGAACTCGAGTTACCCTTCCTTGGAATAACGGCAACATAACGAACTACACCATCACCGGGGCCACCCACTACTTTGCAGGTGTCACCAACACATTGACCAATGTTGCCGCAGATTCCAACTCAGGGTCAGGAGGAATTCAACCACACCAAGCCTCTGCAAGGTGCGATACACTAAGTATAAATGGACATACTGATTGGTATCTCCCATCGTGGAGTGAGCTTTCTGCGCTTTACATCAATCAACTTGCAATAGGAAACTTTATTACTAATGACTATTGGTCCTCAACAGAGAACGATTCAGTCAATGCTCGAAATGTTAATTTCTCAAATGGTTCAACAGAAAATGCAGGTCATATTACTAAGGGCAGTACTATGCAGGTTCGATGTGTACGTAAATAACAATGAACTATTCCTATCTTGATTTTTTTGAACGATTTGCCATGCTTGTTAAAGAGAAGCGTAGATGGACATGTTAATTACTAAACGCTAACTTTCTTTATGCTTAATTGTTATTAATTAGCTTTAATAAAGTTAAACAAAAAATCTTGGTAGTGATTTAACGTTTTTTTGTGTGTGCATTAGCAAAAGCGGCAGCAAATGCACCGCCAGAAGTTTTTTGGCTGACCAGGTGGTCGCGCCAAGATTCGTCTTCGGCTTCGGTGGGTAGTCCTAAAGAGATCTTTCGGTCTTCAAATTTGATCTCGTCGATGCGAACTTTGATAATGTCTCCTTTTTTAATAGACTCCATTTTTTTACTCTCTTCATGATCGCGCCATTTAGACTTTGGTAAAAGTCCGTTGATACCACCCTTTAATGTGACAAAGATTCCAAAAGCTTCTTTTTTATCAACCGTGCCATCAAGAATCGTCCCAACAGGCATGTCCTGGGGCACAGTCATCCAAGGGTCGCTCAGACCGCCGGCCTGCTTGATTGAGAGACTGATTTTTAAACGAGTCTCTTCTTCGTCAATTTTTAAAATTTTCACTTGAACGTTTTCAAAAAGTTTAACACCTTCGCTGGCATGCTTGAGTCGGGTAAAACCAATTTCAGAAATATGAACCAGTCCTTCAACACCACTATCGCCTAAAGAGACAAAGGCTCCAAAAGATTCAAGGCGGGTGACCTTACCCTCAACTACATCGCCCACTTTATGGGACTCAAGCCAAAGACCTTCGCCTTCGACTTTTTGCAAATCCAAAAGCTTTCGTCGCGAAACCACAACATTTTTTTTGCGTGCATCAAACTGGGTAATTAAAAATTCTAACTTTCTGCCAATAAATTCGGTGGGATCTTGGCCAAAAGGGACACCAAGCTGGCTGACGGGGCAAAAAGCCATGAGCCCCTGTACGTTAACACGATAACCACCATTGATCGCTTCAATCACTTTTCCTTCAACGGGAAGTTCCATATCAAAAGCATCCTCAAGATTATCGAAGTCGGCCGGGGCTGATTTTGCTCCCTTACGAGCGACACGAATTTCATCAGCGTTCGCGCGTAGAACAATCACATCAATAAAGTCGCCCACTTTGTATTTAAGAGCATTGTTTTGATCCAAAAGATCAGTGTTTAAAATTACGGCGTCTTGACTGGTGCCGGTTGAGACAAAAGATTCGCTGGATCCAATGCTAAGGATTTCTGCACGGAAGGTGTCGCCCGTATTTAATCTTCGCCCCGCTTGCGAAAGCGAGCTTTCAAAAAGACTTGCAAAGTCTTGGGATTGAGCGGGAGGAGCATCATCAAAAAGGTCTGTGGAATTTTTCTTTTTAGCCATAATCCCTTCTAACCCAAGACAGATTAAAAAAGTACCAGGTTCTTTTTGCAGAAGCAGTACGGCATTTCTGTATACGATCTTTACGTAGAGTTAAAAAATCTTAACTCTAATCTTCATCTCAAATTAAACCCTCTCTCCTTGTAACCTTTGCTCTAGTTCTAAAATCTATTTTTCCCTCCTCCCTGTATTTTATTTATTTCAAATCCTTCATTTTTCTCTTCACCCCACACTCAATTCTATTTTTATCGATTGCTTTGGAATACAACCTTTGGTGATAGGAATAGAAATCAATTTTCTGTTCGAACCTTTGTCCTTTGTCTGCTCTCTCGCAAAAGAACCACTCATCTTTTATTTTCTAAAAAAAATTTGCACTGGACTTGACGAACTTCAAGAACGAC
>JBGSSY010000315.1:0-6968 GCA_041736775.1 Bdellovibrionales bacterium
AAATTCAACTTTCTCTCAGTAGGGATGAACGCTTTCAACAGCTACTTAAACTTTGTCAAAACACCCCTCGACAAAAAAATGCCAAATCTCTTTACTCTGACCTTGATTTTTTTGTGCTTGGCGCATTGATGGAAAAACTTGAAAAAAAATCTTTGCTACTGATATGGCAAGATCTAAAAGCTGAGTATTTGTCTCAAACCCATTTTCATTTTAATCCCGATCATAAGCCCCTTTATAAAACTTCTCTCTATGCTCCCACTGAGAAATGCCTTTGGCGAAAAAAAGTCATGCGTGCCCAAGTTCATGATGAGAATGCTTGGGCTCTGGGCGGAGTGGCCCCCCATGCGGGACTCTTTGGAAGAATCGAAGATCTTTCAGCGTTTGGGCTTTTGCTTCGAAATAACCTCTTTCAAAGCAAAAATAAAAATTTTTCGTCTGCTGTGTTTCAATCCTTTATTAAAAGAAGCCTTCCCCGTGAAAAAGGGGATTGGGGACTTGGGTTTATGCTTCCCTCACAAAAAAACTCTTCGGCCGGAGAGCAAATGAGTCGTCGGTCTTTTGGTCACACCGGTTTCACGGGCACTTCTTTTTGGTTTGATCCCGAGCGTGATTTATTTATGAGTCTATTAAGTAATCGTATTTATCCCCGTCGTGAACAAAAAGGGTTTGTTCGTCTTAGACCTAAACTTCACGATTGGGCCATTGAATGTTTAGGAGTTTAAAAAATGGTTGAGCTCAAAAAAGGTGCCCATATTCATTTCATGGGTATTTGTGGAACTGCAATGGCCTCTCTTGCCGGTTTAATGAAGGATAAAGGTTTTAAAGTCACCGGCTCCGATCAAAATGTTTATCCGCCCATGTCCACTCAATTGGCTGAAAAAGGGATCTCCATCATGGAAGGTTATTCAGCCTCCCATCTAGAACCACGACCTGATTTCGTGGTTGTGGGCAATGTCATCTCCAGACATTTTGAGCAAGCCCAAGCTCTGCTTAAAAGTGATATTCCCTATGCCAGCTTGCCAGAGACAGTGGGTGAGAGAGTGATAGAAAATCGCCACTCCATCGTTGTCGCAGGCACTCATGGTAAAACCACCACCACCTCCATGGCTTCTTGGGTTTGCGAAAAAGAAGGTTTAAAACCGGGATTTTTGATTGGTGGTATTGCAAAAAATTTTTCTCAGTCCTTTCAGCTTCCAAAGGGTGACTTTTTTGTGATTGAAGGCGATGAGTATGACACTGCCTTCTTTGCAAAAGTGCCCAAATTTCTTTACTATCGTCCTCGTTCAGTAATTCTGACCAGTGTTGAATTTGATCATGCCGATATTTACCGAGATCTTGACCATGTGATTGAAGCCTTTGCCGGTCTTCTTAAAATTATTCCCCCTCAAGACGGTTTGTTGATTTATAACTCTGAGGATCAAAATATTAAAAAAATTCTTCCCCTCTATTCTGGAAAAAAAGTCTCTTATGGTTTTAAAGAAGGGGATTGGACAACGAGAAATATTGAATTTCTTCATCAAGGTGTCGAATTTGATATTCTGTATAAGGGAGAGTTCAGAGATAAGCTTTTTGTTCCCATGTTTGGTGAATACAATGTCACCAATGCCTTAGCGGTTTATATTCTGGCTCAGGAGCGAGGCTTTAAACTCAATTTAAAAGAGGCATTTTCTGAGTTCAAAGGTGTAAAGCGACGCCAAGAGCTGATCGGCGAGCCGCGAGGGATTCAAGTGATCGAAGATTTTGCTCACCATCCAACGGCGGTTAAAGCCACTATTGAAAGTTTTAAGAAGCGAAAAAACTCAGGAAAACTTTTTGTTATTTTTGAACCCCGCTCGAACACCTCAAGAAAAAGTATCTTTCAAGAAGATTATACCCAAGCTTTACGGGGTGGGGACGTGATCCTTATCGCCAAACCCATCGTGAAAGAGCAAGATAAAGCCAGTGAAGGTCTCAATGTCGATAAAATGGTGGCTGAGCTCAACCAGACCCAAAGCGCCTCTGTCTTTGAAAATGTGGAAGAAGCGATAGAGCAAGTTCATCAAAAGGCAAGGGCAAAAGACACTGTTTTAATTATGAGTAACGGAGGATTTCAGGGAATTTACCAAAAGATCCTCACTCGTTTAGATCAGGCCTAAACGGTACACTGCATTGATGAGAAGTCCTTGGTTTTGGGCATGACAAAATCCATTGGGCTTTCTATATTTGCCCGATGGGACCAAGCAAAGAATTAACGCCACTGATGAAACAGTATTGGGGAGTCAAAACCGTACACCCTGATAAAATTATTTTGTTTCGCATGGGCGATTTTTTTGAAATGTTTCATGAGGATGCACTGACGGCGGCTCCCATTCTTGGCATTGCACTCACAGTGAGAAATAAAAAATCAGGGGATCAAACCCCGATGTGTGGCGTTCCCCATCATTCGATTGCGGGACAAATTAATAAACTCCTTGAAGCCGGTCATAAGGTGGCTCTTTGTGATCAAGTGGAAGATCCTAAATTCGCCAAAGGCTTAGTCAAAAGAGAGATCACGCGCATTCTCAGTCCAGGTATGCTTTTTGATCCTGATACTCTCGATAGCCAAACGCCTAATTACCTCTGTGCTTTTGATTCTGAAAGTTTGGCTTTTATGGATTCAACCACCGGTGAGTGTTTTTATTTTCTGCTCACCGATGAACAAAGAAAAAAACAACTTTTTGAAAATCTCAACCCAGTTGAAGTGGTGTATTCGGATTATCAAAAAGATTATTTTCAAAAAATAAAACCAGAGACTTGGTCTGGGGTTATAAGCCTTCATGAAGACCTTGCTTCGCCGAAAAGCTCCTCAATCGGTTCCTGCTTGAGACTGCTCTCTTACGCACAAATGATGCAAGGTGAAACAGTTCTATCAAGCTTGCAAAAGTTTGAAGAAAGAGATTGTGATTTAAAAATGCATCTCTCTTCAAAGGTGCTGAGACACTTGGAAGTTTTTTCCACCTATAAGGGAGAAAAAACCGGCAGTCTTTTTTCGGCGATTGATCGCACTCAGACGGCTGGTGGCGGACGACGTCTAAAAAGTTGGCTGCTCTTTCCGCTCACTGACCTTAAAAAAATAAATCAAAGACAAGAGCAGGTCAGTTACTGGACTCAAGATATTGATCAACTGCGTGCTCTTAGAAAACAACTTTACCATGTTGGTGATTTAGAACGTCGTCTCGGAAAACTCTCTCTTCCAACCACCCATCCCCGCGACCTAAAAAGTTTAGCGGATTCTTTAGACTCTGCCCTCAAACTTCACCCTTACTTCACACGTTTTCCTTCTGGAAGTCCCGGCCTCACTTCAATGACCAATTTACAGAACGAGATTGATCGCGCTTTGGTTGAAGAAATTCCAAATCAGTATCGCGAAGGGGCGTTTATTCAAAAAGGCTATCGAGCTGATTTGGATGAGCTGATTGAGCTTGCGACAGACACCCAAAAGAAGGTGAGAGAGCTTGAAGAAAAAGAAAAAGCACTCACCGGCATCTCAAGCCTTAAAGTTCGATACAATAATGTTTTTGGGTTTTATATTGAGATCACAAATACCCACAAAAATAAAGTTCCAACCGATCGTTATCAACGAAAACAAACCTTAGCCAATGCAGAACGCTATATCACTGACGAACTCAGTGAGCTTGAAAAGAAAGTGATCACTGCAAAGTCAAAAAGAGTGGAACTCGAGTTAGAAATCTTTTTAGATCTCAAACAAAAAGCCATGGGCCAAATGTCAGAGCTTCTGACTCTGGCCGATGAAATCAATCATCTGGATGTGGTTTCTTCACTGGCTTGGCTTGCCCTTGAGTCTAATTATGTCAGACCTCAAATGATTTCTGAAGGAGCCTTTGAGATTGAAGGTTCAAGACACCCAGTGATTGAACAATTTTTGCAAACACCCTTTGTCGCCAATGATGTTCATATATCGCCCCAGCAGTGTTTACTTCTCACCGGTCCCAATATGGCTGGTAAAAGTACAATCATGAGGCAAGTGGCTCTCATTTCTATTTTAGCGCAGGTGGGTTCTTTTGTTCCCGCTCGTAAAGCCACCCTTCCCTTGATTGATCAACTTTTTACCCGAATTGGCGCCAGTGACTTTCTCACCGAAGGACTTTCCACTTTTATGGTTGAAATGCAGGAGACTGCAGAAATGCTTCATCAAGCGACTTCGCGTTCACTAGTTATCCTTGATGAAGTGGGTCGAGGGACTTCCACCTATGATGGAATGAGTTTGGCTCAATCCATCTTGGAGTATTTTTTAAGAAAATTAAAATCCTACACTCTCTTTGCAACCCACTATCATGAATTGACTCGCCTTGAGGGTCGCTATCCCGGTCAGCTTCTTAATAAACATATGTCGATCCACGAACAAAAAGGGGAGATCGTTTTTCGTTATCATTTAACCGATGGACCGGCTTTAAAATCATACGGGATTCAGGTCGCTCAACGCGCGGGACTGCCTCCCGAAGTGATTCGTTACGCCCATCAAATTTTATCTCGATTAGAAAATGGTTCTTCCGCACAAAAAAACACTCCACAAATGGATCTTTGGGAACATCAAATTAAAAACGCCGCTCCTGAATTGGAATCCTATAAAGTCGGTTCTGAGAATCAACTGGGATTCAATAAAGCCGATCCTGAGTTGAATCAAACAGCAGAAAAAAGAGAGAAACTGACAAATGAGCAAACTCAATGGCTCACAACGCTCAAGTCTTTAGAGATCCAAAAACTCACCCCCCTTGAAGCACTTAATAAGTTGGCGCAGTGGCAACAAGAACTTTCTTAAATAAAGAAGAGCTGGTTCAAGCCTCTCAGATGCTCCTTCCACCGATGACAAGACCCAATGGTCTTGTCCAACAGGATAACAGTCTTCAAACCGCCTTAGATTTTTCATCATGGCTTTCTCTTACAGTTGAAAAACATTTTAGAGAACTCCCCGGTTGGGAAGAAGCCGCTCCGATTGCTATTGGTTCATGGGGGCGAGGAGAGCTTGCGCCCGGCTCTGATCTCGATGTGATTTTTTGTGGAGAGATCAGCGCAATCGAAGCTATCGTCAATGCGATGAGCCAACGAGGTATTAAACTTCGTTACCGTGTCCCTGAAGTTCCGATGGATTGGTCAAAAGGGGTTGATGAGCTTGAAATCAATGCCCTTTTTTCGGCAAAGCCTTTCACTCAATTGGCCGCTGATAAACTTCAGAAACAAAAAGAAATTTTACTTTCACAAAAGACCCAGTTTCGACAAAAACTTTTGAGAGCCCTCCTCAAAGAGAGAAAACTTCGAACCAAACGTTATGATTCCATCTCCAATTTTTTAGAACCTAATTTAAAGTATGGTTCTGGTGGATTAAGAGATCTTCATCAAGCCCTCATTCTGCACTTCTGGTTTCCGGAACGCTTTGTGGATCACGATTACATGTTTAAAGTTTTTCACTATTATAAGTGCTTCTTTCTTTTGCTCAGACAAAAACTTCATCTCGAGCACAGTCATGATATTCTTTCAGCCTCAGATCAATTGGATCTCAGTCGATGGCTGGGTTTTGAACGAATTCGTGATTTTATGGCGGAGGTACAAAAGGGGCTCTCCAGTGTGAGTTTTTATTCCGATTGGGTGGCGGAACGTTGTCATTTGCCGATGACTCGTATTCAACAACTCTCCCGAGTAAAAACCAATCATTTGTCAGAGTGTTTGAGCCTTCTCAGAAAAGAATCATCCTTGCAGTCCCAAGCTCAAATCCGACAAAAAATTTATCTCACCGATGGTTTTAAAAAAGATAAGCTTTCTCAGTCCCAAAGAGGGGAGTGGTTGAAGAAGTTTATGGACATCAAACAAGAAGAGCAAAAAACTTTGGCTTTATTTAGGTCCCATCTCATTTCAAGCCTCATACCTCATTTTAAAAATGTAATTGGTTTGGTTCAGCATGATCAATACCACCGGTTTTCAGTGGATGCTCATCTTTTACAAGCGGTTCGAGAGGTGCAAAAAGTCTATGAGAAGCCTGCACTTTTAGGAAGACTTTCAGTGCTGAGCAAAAACTTTAAAAAAGAGGATTGGAATGTTCTTCGCTTTGCGGCTCTTTATCATGATTTGGGTAAAGGTCAAAATGGGCCCCACGAAAAAGTGGGAGCTGATTATGTCTATGAAGATTTTAAACGTTTTTCATTCTCTAAAGAATTTACCGAAGAAGTTGCTTGGTTAGTCGAAAATCACTTGATCTTATCTATAGCCGCTTTTCGTAAAAATCCCCTTTCTCCTCAAACCTGGAATGAACTTTTTCAAAAAGGGGTTCGAGGCGAGAGAATCAATCTTCTGACTCTTTTCACGGCCATCGATATTCGGGCCACTAACCCTGAAGCTTGGAACTCTTGGAAAGAAAATCTTCTCTTTGATTTGGCAAAAACTCTTAAAGATCCCAGCCAAGAGAGACAATTTGATTTTTCAGAGAAACTTAAAAAGAGACAGATTGAAATTTCGCCTCCCTTTGTTGAGCAACTCGATCCTAACCTGATCGATGAAATACCTCATCAACGACTCATCCAAGATTTTACAGAAATTCTTGCGGGTAAAGAACTTAAGCCTCTGGTCTTAAAAGATAAAAGCAATCGGGTATGGATTCGATTTCATAAGAAACAAGATCAAAAGGGTCTATTGCTCTCTTTTACCCAAAGCCTCACCCATTTGGGATGCAATATTAGACAAGCCTTTATTCATACCCATGATCAAATGGGTGTTTACGACTGGTTTTGTGTAAAGACTAAAAAAAATCTCCCCCTCTTGAGAAAACAGTTGTTACATAATATTTCTGCGGTTCCTCAACAGGATTGTTTCTTTTCACAAATTGATTTGATCTCGGTCACCGAAGAAGAATGGGTCATTAGTTTTAGGGCTCTTGATAAAAAAGGACTTTTGTTAACAGCCATTCAAGCCCTTTATCACCATGACTTAGAAATTCGCTG
>JBGSSY010000363.1:0-3408 GCA_041736775.1 Bdellovibrionales bacterium
TTGAACCCATTTGTGCCGCGATGGAGATCGGAAATTCTTACACTGAGCTCAATGATCCTGAAGATCAGCTGGAACGCCTTAAAGAGCAAGAAGATCGCCGAGTGATCGATGAAGAAGCTCAGCCGATGGATCATGATTTTATGCATGCGATTGATGTGGGAATGCCACCAACCGGTGGAGTGGGAATTGGTGTTGAGAGAATTGTCATGCTCCTCACTGATCGTCCCAGTATTAGGGATATCCTTCTGTTTCCGACCATGAAGCACAAACAGAATCCTTAAGAATCAAAGGTCGATTTACCATGAGTGTCCCGCTCTTGTGAAGGAGGTCCCGATGGGCCTAAATAAGAAATCTTCTTTTGTACTATTTATTTCATTTTTATTTCTGCTATTAACAATGGGCTGCCAAATGCAACCTACGGCTGTAGTCGAGAATGACGGTAACCTTGAGAGAAGATCTTTTTCAAAAATTGATTTTAAGTCACCGATTGATTTTAAGCGGGCCGTGATTGTAGATGTTCGATCGCGTTTTGATTATGAGATGTCAAAACTTCCCCGCAGTTTTCACGTATTCTGGAAGGATTGGGATCTTTCGGGATACACCGAGGCCGCCCTTCAAGGCAAAGGCCGAGCCTTGCAAAGACAACTTTCACTTCACGGCGTAGATCCTTTAACGCAAGTGGTGATTTTAGGAAATGGCCTTCTCGGTCAGGGAGAAGAGTTTTTTATGGCGACTGTTCTTCATAGACTCGGAATTAAAAGAATTTCTATTATTAGTCAGGAAAAAGTAAAAAAAGCTCTCACCTCTAAAGAGAATTTACCTTTAACTAATTTGCCTTCATGGAATCAAAAAGTTCTTCCGGCCACTTACGAATGTTCGGAGACAATCTATGGTGATCTCAAATTTCTTCAGGCGGATTACATTATTCTCAGCAAGAACGATAAGAAAAAAGAAAATGTCTTTAGTCCCGCTGAAATTTTCGATAAAAATTTAAATGTTCTCTCTCGAAGTTGGATTAAGAAAAAAAATCTTATTATTTCGTCACCCCAAAGTTTCTGGGCCTATGGTTTAGCATCAGCCCTCTATGAACAAGGCCGAGAGGTTTGTCTTCATACTGATCATTAAAAAGAATTAAGCGAAGGCGCCTGTTTCAATGATCGTTGGAAAAAGTTAAGATTTTCCTGATAACCTCAGTCAGGATCTGAAAGTGGATCGCTTTATTGCTGCTTGGCGTAATTTAAGGGGTTAAGCTTCTTTCTGGTTATCCTTAAATAAGGTATGAAATATTAAGAAAACACCCCAAGTCTTTAAAAGGAAATCAGTTGTCGACAAAACATCCAGATGAAATTTATCAAGGGAATAAAATTATTCGCTGTTACGATCAGTCGGGATTTTTTAAAGATTTTTCAGTGGATGAATTGATTGCCCAAAAGCTGAACCAGTTTAGAGGATGGCAATGTTCTGCGGGCCTTCTTCACCTGTATGTTGATTTTGATGGTTTTGTTTATATTGGGAATTGCCGTCAGGGCGGTCATTTTGGAAATGTATTTGATGATTTCGAACTTCCAACGGAGTGGGTGACTTGTAAAACTGAATTTTGTGGTTGTGGTGGTGACTTTCTTGCCCCAAAAGCAAAATTACAACATTCAGATAAACTTTTTATAACACAGGGATTAGTACACTCTGGTTCAGAAAAGAGAATGAGCCAAGTCAAAGAAATTGTGGCCACTGAAACCGCATTTCCAAAGAGCAAGATAACCATTCAATGGGATATCGGCAGACGCTGTAATTTTGATTGTTCCTACTGCTGGCCGTATGTTCACAGTAAGACAGAGCCCCTCAAACAGTATCAGGATTTAAAATTAGCCAGCGAGAGATTGTTCAAAAAGTTTGGCCTTAAAAAGAAATTTATGTTTCAGATTGGCGGGGGAGAGCCAACTATTTATCCCGATTTTCTGAGCTGGGTGAAGTTTCTTAAGTTAGGTGGACATGACGTCGTTTTGACATCCAATGGAAGTCGAAACCACACTTTTTGGCGAGAGATGATTCAATACGCCAATGTCAATTTAAGCGTTCATTTTGAATTTGCCAATTTAGACAACTTTCATCGAAACGTATCGGCTATTATTGATGAAAAAAAACAAAACCCACTTTTGGGCGGGCTTGAGGTCAAGATAATGTGTCCACCCGGTAAAGTAGAAATTGCAAAATCATTTTTTGATCGACTGATGTCGATTCCCTCTTTTAAGGACTTAGCTTCTGCATCCTTAGTCCCTGTTCGGTACCCAAGCCGAGAAATTCAATTAGCCTCTAAGGTTCAAGATTATAGTGTTGAAGAATTAAAATGGTTACAGGATCAACCCTAATTATTTAAAACTGATGTTGGTAAAAAGTTTTCTCTTGGGATTTGAGAATGGCAAAGGCTTTTTCTGTTGTGAGATTTGATGGGTTTAGCCAAGAGTCGATTTGGTCTTCTTTTAAAAAAATGGGGCAACGATCGTGGCCAACTTGTTGGATTTCAGGGGGAGGATCGTTGGTAATCAGGGCAAATGAGGAGAACTGGAGTTCTCCTTGAGGTGAGATCCAGTGGTCATAAAGCATCGGAGCCCACATCATTGGCTGATTGTCTGGATTAAAACTCACCAGTGTTTTCTTTCCTTCTTTTTCGACCCATTCATAAAATCGTAAGAAGGGAAAGAGTCCGTGATTTTTTAAAAATAGCCCGCTCCAAGTTTGGCGCTTTTCCAGTGAATCAAAACGCGCATTAAAGACATTGTATTGACTCGGTATTTCTTCGGCGGAGTGAGCTGGGCGAACTCGGTAGCGCATAGGTTTTATGATCTTCTCACCCTTCTCAAACACAATCACGGGTGCAAAGTAGCCAGGGTAAATGCGGTCGTCTTCACCCGCTTCTTTAAAAGGAGAAGAGGATGGAATACGTTTTAATCCAAGAATTTTTTTGAGGGTTTCAGGTTGTAAGCTTCCCGCTTTTTTTTGGGTCTCGTGGAATTCGGCAAAATCTTTATCAGAGACGCGCGCACCAAAACGGACAGCCACTTTTTTAAGATCGCGTTCGACTTGCACAGAAAAACAGATGGTTCACCTCCGAGCCTTTAACATATTTCATTATGCTATAAGCAAACAAAGTCTGGTGCGTTGACGGCCTTAAGAGGTGAGATTATTTTTAACGGACAATTTTGCCAGTGCCCTTTTGTTCATTATATTCAATGGGTAACAGATCAGTGTCTTTGATATAACGGCGGTCGCGCAAACAAGTTTGAGCCTCATGAAATCGACCGATTAAATTCTTATTCGGCCATAACCCATACATATGAGCTAAATTACCATGATCGACGGCTTCTTTGGCTTCGTTAAAATCAGTTTGTAAGCGATGACGTTGTTTAGTTT
>JBGSSY010000018.1:0-4592 GCA_041736775.1 Bdellovibrionales bacterium
GGCTCTGTAGAGTGTGAAAGTATTTTCGAAACACCACCTGAGGCATTGCCTGCTGAAAACTCAAGTTCGCCCAGCAACTCTTCTGGAGCAATAACAGAATTTACTCGGGTAGCTCGAAGTATTCCACCACCCGTTCGTTCCGAGTTGATTCTGCTGTAGATGTCTAAGCCAGAGTTAAAAAATCGTCCCCTATTAATTCCACCAGTAGAAATGTTGATACTATCAGCAGAGCCCGAATAGAATCCAGTGTTTGAATCACCAGCAAAACTAATGCTTGGAACGCCATCACTTCCCGCCGCGGCTCGAAAGGCTCCGGTCATTGCAACCGAACCATCAGCCATAAAATCGCCAGAACCTTTGCTATTAATTTGGGATTGAATCGCTGAAGTCACACCATCAAGGTAACCAAACTCAGTATTGTCGACTGATCCTGTTGCTATTTTTGTTGCTGCAATCGCTGCCGAAGCATTAATGTCAGCATTCATTATGCTGTCATCATCAATTTTACCACTATCGACTGAATCAGCAGCAAGCTTACCGTTATCAACAGCACCAGCTGAAATTGTTAATGCACCTGCATTATTTATAGAAGCATCACCACTCATTGCTACAACTGCCGCTTGATTTGAAGCATTACCGACCCAGATGCTACCATCGGTTAAAGCCTCACCTGCAACGGTATCCAGTTTGTTTGAAAAGCTCACATAATCGGCGTTTGAAATTGTACCACTTGTGACTGTTCCAGCTGAACTGGCTAACGGAACATTGAGAGTATGAGTATCACCAGCACTATTGATCTCCGGAGAATTACCAGCACTGCCGGCAGCAAACGTTTGTGTAGATCCGGTTTGACCGCCTAGTGAGGTAAGCCCCGCTCCACTCACACCTAAAGTTTGCCAAGAGGAGCCGTTACAGAATTGCATGTTACCGCCATTGTAACGAATCATCCCGCCGTCTCCAGCAATAGAGCATAACTCGCTACCATCGGCAATTTTTAATGTTCCAGAGATATCAAGCAAAGTGCTTGGTGTGTTTGTTCCAATACCAATATTACCGTCACTCGTAATTCTCAGCTTTTCTTCAACAACCCCAGCGTTTCTTAACAAGACCGAGAAGTAAGAATCAGTACTTGTAACACCTTCCCAAGCAATATTTGTTTCACCCATATTTACGCTACTAGCACCTCGATAGAGTATACCGACACCACGGTCTACAGCTGCAGAAGGATGATAGTTTTCGATTATGATCGCTTTTTCTATAATAGCACTCGTGCCGCCCGTTTTAATCACCCCGCTGACATCAAGACTACTGCTTGGTGTAGCTGATCCGATACCTACATTTCCTGTGGATGAAATGACCATTCTTTCTGATCCAGCGGTATCAAACCGGATGGTGTCATCATTGGCGCCCTCTTCAACTTGGATTTTTGTGTTGTTATCCGCATCGCGAATTTCATCGCTGCTGAGCGATCCAACAGCACTGGCGATTTCAGTATCGACATAATTTTTTGTGGTTAAGTTGGTCGCGGCCGTAATGCTACCGTCAGATGAAATGCTGGCAAGTACAGCTGAAGTGCTATCACGAATTTCAACTAAATTGGCTGTTTGTAAAAGATCACCTTCAATCGCCAATTGAACTTCATCATTTCCACCATCGATCAAAAGTTGACCGGTCATGGTGTCGCCAATCTGATTCACTGGTGTATAGCCGAGAGAAGCTTGTTTACCATCAAGTTGGGTTTGAATACTGCTCGTGACACCACTGAGATATCCAAGCTCGGTATCAGTCACAGAACTAGCGGCTGGAATCCCGTTAGCATCACTGGTTAAAGCACGATTGGCTGTGATTGCAGCAGCGTCAATCATGACTCCAGAGCCATCATTAATAAGGATTCTATTTGCAGTTCCATTAGCAAGCTTTGTTCGAGCAATGTTAGCCGCTAAATTAATATCAGCATTCATAATGCTATCATTTAAGATTTTACTGCTATCAACGGCATCGGCTGCGAGTTTACCATTATCCACAGCTCCCGCAGCAATCTTTCCATTTGTAACCGCACTGGCAGCAATGGTTAATGCACCGCTATTATCTAAAGTAGCATCCCCACTCATCAATACAGGCTGAGCCTGATTAGAACCATCACCGACCCAGATATTACTATCTGTTAATGAAGAGCCACCAACTGCAGAAAGTTTTTCGCTATCCAGTTCATTAATCGCCGCTTGTACCGTTACGGCAGCGATATTTCCGGCCGCCACATTTGTTATTTGTGAAGCTGTGTAATCACCGTTGTTAGAAACGACAGCACCCAAACGACCAAAAACTGTTGTAACTGGAGCTGAGGGAATTGCAACGAAACTTAAGACTCCATTACCATCGGTTTGTAAGACTTGTCCGGCAGAACCATCATCAGAGGGAAGCTCCCACACAAAACTACCGGCCGCTAAAATACTAGCTGGAGCTTTAAAGCCAACGTAATGAGAGTTATCATTATCAGCAAAACGAAGTTCATTTTCACTCTCAAAAGTCACTGCTCCAGTAATATTATCACCAGAGCGATTCACTTTTTCAGAATCCAGTTCATTGATGGCCGCTTGTACCGTTACGGCAGAGATGTCACCAGCAGCAGCATTGGTGACTTGCGAAGCGGTATAGTCACCATTATCTGCGACCACCACACCGGTGCGACCAAACACAGAAGTGATGGAATTGTTTTGTACCCAAGCCAGTTGTCCTGCACCGTTGGTACTTAAGACTTCACCGTTCGCACCATCACCATCAGGTAAAGTAAGAACAACCGGAGCACTCACCACAGCAGGAGCTCTTAAGGCGACATAGTTTGTATTGGCTAAGTCGGCAAAACGAACTTCGGTTTGATTTTCAAGGCGAATCGGGCCACCTGAATTGATTCCCGTACCAACACCGATCCCACCACCGACAGTAACACTGTTGGTGACGTTTAAATTATTTCCGGCACTTAAATCGTTACCTGCAGAAATGTTCTGTGTCGCACTGATATTTGTATTGGCACTGATCGCATTGGCATTGGTGATATCTTGGTTACCCATGTTGATTGCACCCGTCATCGTGCCACCCGCTAAAGGAAGTTTTGTGGGATCTCCAGCCGGTGATCCTGAAGTCCACTGAGTACCGTCCCACATCAAAACTTCACCGGCATCACCAATAGTGAGACCAGAGAGAGTAACCGTGTCAGTCGCACGGCCAGCCACTGTTGCATCCACATAGTTTTTGTTAGTGGCGTCTGTTCCTAAAACAGGAGGAGCCACATCATTGATCACTTGCCCATTCATGCTCACAGCCGCAGTGGGAGTGGCTGGGAGATAAAGACTGCTGGTACCAGCAAGAAGATCGAGCAAGATAGGATAATTCGTAACACTAAAAACAGTTTCAAGGTTCGCTTGGTTGAGATCCGCTCCATCGTCAGAAAGAATTTGAGAAGCATTGAGACCATCAATGCTCAATGCGCTGGCGGCGTAAGGAACACTAGTGATCATTTGATCAGGGACAGTGAAGGTATTGCCATCTTCGGTCACTCTGATTCTTATTTTACGACTTTCACCGGTGGCAGGAGTGTAAGTACCGATCGCTGCACAATTGTCAGGCGTGACCATTCCGGTCCCATTACTGAGAGCATCAGATAAGGAATTAACATACTCGTAACCCATACCGGGTGCTCTATTTCCGCTACCAATGAGAAGTGAAAAAATACCATTTGAATTGGACATATTGATGACGTGATTTTCACGATAAAGAACACACTCTTCAGCACCGGGAGATAAAATTTGCACGTTGAAGGTGACTGATGATCCCTGAACAGTTTGACCATTGGGTTTAATAATTTGACCGTGATAGGTGAAATTGGCTGCAAACACTTCGATCGAAGTGAATAGCAAAGAGAAAACGATAATCCCAATGCGACGACGTGCCATTAAATCCCTTCTTATAAATATAGATAAGTTATCGGCTTTTAAGGCCTTAACTTGATGCTTTTCATGATTTTATGAATAAATTTTGGCAGAAAAATTCAATCCTCTGTCTCAGCATGAAACGCAAAAACTAGGATTTAATAGAAATAACCTAAAGTGATTTATTATAAGAACCTATTGAACCAAAGCTAATTTGTCTCGTATCGAGCTGAGACAAATCTCAAAGCTGATTTCAAAACCTATGGTCTCATTGAGACTTAAGTATCATCACTCTTCGTTTCTCATTTTAGGCGAGGGCAATAAGAGTCTGTCCTGTTTTTGAAACGGAGAATCTTGAGTCGAGTTACTATTTTCTGATTGAACGGGCCGAGAGATAAAATAAAACATATGGGTACTGGGATTATTCAAATAAATCATTTCTTCTAAGGAAAAAAAATATTCCGGAGTTAACATGAAACACCACCTTTAAAATAATCTCTGTTAATTTCATTTTTTAAAAAGATAACCAATAGCAAATATTGCAATTCCGATTCCAACTGAGAATTCAGTTTTAGAGCTCAGATGTAAAAGAAAACTGTGATGTGAATTATTGTCTCTTAACAAGGTTCTTTTTTGACCATGTATGAGGAAATAAGCTTTTAAATT
>JBGSSY010000051.1:0-9178 GCA_041736775.1 Bdellovibrionales bacterium
CTGCAATTATTCAAATTATGCCACTCAAATTTCTCGATTCCAATGGAGCCGGTACAACCTCTTCTGCCGTTGAAGCTATTCATTACGCGATTAACAATGGGGCTCAAGTTCTTAATAACTCTTGGGGAGGTGGTGGTTATAGCCAAGCTCTTCTAGACGTCATCACCCAGGCCTATGCCGAAGGTTTGACTTTTATTGCTGCGGCTGGAAACTCTGCGAATAATAATGACGCTTCTCCCACATACCCGGCCACCTATGATGTGCCCAATGTGGTCTCAATAGCAGCGACTTCAAGTTCTGATGGACTTGCTAGTTTTTCAAATTTTGGTGGGAACACTGTACATGTTGCAAGTCCCGGTATTTCAATCTTAAGCACTCTTCCTGGAGATAGTTTTGGATACTCTTCGGGAACAAGCATGGCCGCTCCTTTTGCTTCTGGACTTGCGGCACTGATGATTCGTGAAAAAGGCGCAATCAATGGCTATCAGGTTAAAGGAGTTCTGTTTGATTATTCACAATCGATTAGCGGACTTTCAGGTAAGGTCGCCAGTCAATCGAGAATTGATGCTTTCCAAGCGATAGATTTTGTGGTTTCAAATGATATCGACAATTATCAACCGGATTACACAGCCAATTCCAATCGAAATTTGGCCAGCAGTGGTGGTGGAGCTGCAGCCGGTGGTTGCGGACTTGTGGCTAAAGTTCTTAAAGAGGGTGGAACCAATAAACCCAGTGGTGGTCAAACATTGCTTTTCCTCTCACTCCTTTTTGCTCCCGTGATTCTAATTAATCTATTAAAGATTCGTCAGAAACGTTTGGTGGAAAGTCGAAGACAATTCCCTCGTTATAAAATGGATTCGGAAGTACGAATCGATGTGGGTGGTCGTCAGTTGATTGGTCAAATGAGTTCCATCTCTTTAGGTGGGGCCCGCATTGACACAGATGCTCTTCTTGAGAATGGCGGAATAGTGACACTCAGTATTGAAAGCCCAGATGGCGAACAACAGGTCCAAGTTCAAGGCCGAGTGGTCTGGAGCGAAGAGAAGAAAGCCTATGGCGTTCAGTTCTGTGATGCCCGTGATGAGGCTGTAGCTGCCATTGGTGGCTGGACCAAAAATTTGACTAAGATTTAAAAGCCCTGTGCAAGGGCTTTATTTCAAAGGCCCTAATCAGATTCAATAGAAGTCACCCTAAAATTTCCAACAAAGACAATTTCAATAAGAGCCTTATTTGTTTCCTAATCTCTTTTATGATAATTTTTGATTTCAGGTTTATTCCAAGGAGATTTTCTATGTTTGCTCTTACTTTGAAGTTGTTTCTGCTGTTGGGCTCACCTTTATTCGCACAAGATTGTCAGTACGAGTTTAATGTGGAAAAAGCTGTGGTCGAGGGAACGGGGTACAAATTCACTCAAAAAGATGCAGTGACCGCGCGCTTTTCAGGTTTCAAAATCAATCAACAATTGAAGCAAGCAAAAGCCATAGATTTGCTGAACGGATTGCAAGTGACTGTGGATTTAATGACCATTGACTCTGGAAATTCTTTACGTGATCAGAACATGAGAGAAACTCTTTTTTCTGGAATCCTTGGGGACTCAGTCGCTACGGTGACGGTTAAAAAAGTAAATCAAGATAAAATTGAAGCTGAGCTTACAATCAATGAGAAAACTAAACCCATTCAATTCACGGCCCAAATCAATGATCAAATGATCAGCGCGGAAGGGAAGTTTGATGCCCTCGACTTTGTTCTCACTGAACAAATCAGTGCTCTTAAAAAACGTTGTGGTTCATTACACACGGGTTCTGATGGCAAAAGTGTGACTTGGACAGATTTTAAAATTGCTGTTAAAGCACCTCTTAAAAAAGTCTGCGGTAAAAAATAATTATTTTTTACCTGAACTCAAATGACGAAGATATTGGGTAAGGTCCCAGGTTTGCTGGGTGTTTAAAAAATCTTGCCATTTGGGCATATCGCCTCGGCCATTGTTAATTTGAACCACTAAGTAAGTGTTGGTCAGTTCTTTTGAAAGATTGGTCAAATTAGCGGGTTTGATAGTTGAATTTTTGGCTGTGGGTCCATCACCTAAACCTTTTTCACCATGACACTTTTGGCAATGTTGGACATATAGTTTTTGTCCTCGATCGATGGAGTCCTTGTCGTTTCGGAACTCGGTGGTTTTGGGAGGAAAAGTTAAAAAAGTCCAACCATGTCGCATGTCGAGTGATGAAATATCAAAATCCATATTCACTTCAAGTCCATCGTTGGGAGTGATGGATTTAATAGTGCAGCCAAAGAGAAAAATAAGAGGGAGTAAAAAATAGGTTTTTTTCATAACTCAAAGATTGAGACGGAGTGGAATTAAAGTCAAATTTTTTATAGGGAGTGGATAGAAAAATAAATTTCATAGAAAAAATAACACTCTTGGGTTAAATCTCCTCACCACGTTGGGTTCTCTTGGACTGAATTTCAATTTCTCTATTGAGCGATTAGTCTTAGAATGACTTGAATTACATCTTGAGCCACAAAGTTTGATATTAAAAATGAGCGTATAAGGGTAAAATCATCCTATGAAATTACAATGGGTTAGCATTGAAGCGATCAAAAAAGTTTGGCTGATCTCGTGGCCCTTGATCATCGCCAATAGTTTTTGGAATCTTCAAGTCACGGTCGATCGTATTTTTCTGGGGCAATATTCAACGGATGCTCTGGGCGCAGCGATTTCAGCAGTCGGATTGTTTTGGGCACCTATGGCCCTCGTTCATCAAACGGCCTCTTATCTGACAACTTTTGTGGCCCAGTATTCTGGAGCTAAACAAGATCATTGGATTGGGCCGAGTGTATGGCAATCGATTTATGTCAGTCTTGCGGGAGGTCTCCTTTTTCTCCTTCTCGTACCTCTCTCACCCGCTATTTTTAATGGAATAGCTCACTCTGAAAACATACGATCCCTTGAAATTGATTATTTTCAAGCCCTTTGTTTTTCGGCGCTTCCAACGGCCTTAGTCGCTGCTTGTAGTGGTTTTTTTACCGGACTTGGTCACAGTAAAGTGATCATCGCGATTAATGCCGTTGGCCTCGTTCTCAATGTCATGCTGGATTACCTTTTGATCTTTGGAAATTTTGGTTTTCCAGCTTGGGGGATCACGGGAGCTGGAGTGGCCACTGTCCTTGCTAATTTCGGTGCGGCATTTTTTGGCTTTTATTTGGTTCTCTCCCGGGACAATGAAAGACTCTATAAAATCAGAAGCAGTTACCACTGGAACAAAGAACTCTTCCTTCGTTTTTTACGTTTTGGAATTCCCAGCGGAATGCAGTGGGCCCTTGAAGGTTTAGCCTTTACCGCTTTTCTTATTTTTATTGGACATCTTCCGAACGGTGATGCGGCACTGGCGGCCAGTGGCATCACTGTGACGATTATGATGATAGCCATTTTACCCGCTTTAGGTGTAGCCCAGGGAGTATCAGTTTTAGTCGGACAAATGATCGGTGAAAAAGAAAGCGAAAAAGCAGCGATTTTTACCCGTTCGGGAATTTTAATCTGTTGGGCCTACATACTTGTTATGGCCATAAGCTTTGTCACAGTTCCTGAGATTTATATGAATCTTTTTAAAAGTACAGAGGATCTTAAAGCTTGGAGCCTTGTCGCTGAAATGGTACCCACTCTGCTGATTTTTGTTTCCCTATTTATCGCTTTTGACGCTCTCAATTTAGTTTTATCTTTTACCCTTAAGGGAGCTGGGGACACTCGCTTCGTGGGGCTTGTGGCCCTTGTCGTGCCCTGGCCTCTCATGGTCTTGCCGGTCTGGTTTGTTCGCTCATGGGAGAATGGAGTCTATTGGGCCTGGGGATTCGCCAGCCTTTATATCATTGTTCAAGCCCTGATCTTTTTGGCTCGATTTCTCCAGGGCCGATGGAAGAGCATGCAGGTGATCTCATCCTAATTTGTACGCTTTTTTTTGTTCAGCGAGTTATTAACTCACAATTTCTTAGGTAAAGATTTCAAGAAACTAGAATCTGTTTGTCAGTATTCCCATTTGCGATGAGAAAAGCGTATCAAGAGATTGTTAGGAACGCGTTAAAGAATTGTTAGAAATCATTTTTTAATCGTCGCGCAGTTTTTAGCAGTCAGTTGAATGGGGTTTTATTTTTAGATTACGAATACTGGGACAATGGGGTTTGAAATGAAAAAAACGTTAATAGTGCTCACTTTCTTATTTTGGGGTCACTTATCCTTTGCACAAAACTTTCTCGATCAATCAGAACGTTTTTTATTTAATCCTAAAGAGGCTCCGCGAATTGGACTCGAAGTCGAACTCACGGGTTTGAATGCTCTTGAAATGGCTGAGGTCCTTAAAATTCATCTCGGTGGAAAAGTGATCAAGAAAAGTCGAATAGAAAAAGAAATGGACATTGAAACAGGGAGGATGATTTCTTATCGAGTGCACGAACTTCATTTGATCGGCTCCTCTATGGGCAGTGTGATTGTAAAACCCGAAGACAACAGCACATCGAATACTAAAGTTTTGGACAATTATGCTCAGACAAGAATCTTTGAAATTGTAACTCCCCCCATTCGGGTCGAACAGGTTCCACCCTTACAGGACGCTCTTGATGAAATGAAACGACGTGGAGCAATGGGTACTCTTGATGGTTACGCCGTTGCGATTCAAGTCAATGTTGAAATGGCTGAGGGAAATCCTGATAAAATAAAGGCCAAAAATATTCTCTCAATCCTTAGAAATTATCTTAAGCCAGAACATCGTCAACAGATTCAAAAAGATCTGAAAGTGGCAGACTTTAGACAGCCCTATTTAGGATTATTTACTCCCGGTATGATGGATAGAATTCTTGATCCAGGCTATGAACCGAGTAATAAAAAGTTTTTTCTCGATTTTATGTATCGACAGTCCTTAGAACTTCTTGGTGAAAGAGGGGCGTGGACCCTGTCAGAGACTGAAGTCCGTGAAAAACTCCCCCAACTGATTGAAAATAGAAACTTTGATGTTCTTCTTCCGGTCATGAAATACAACTACATCCGCGTTTCTGCTGTATTGATGTTTCTTTTTCCCGATGATTGGATCAGTCAGTATATGGATCGCACAGGCTGGTTTCATCGCTACCCCATACTTGAATTCAGAGAAGCCAATAGTGATTTTATTTTATTGAAAAGGGTCAAACAGTTCTTAGGAATTGTTCAACATTCAGTCACGGTGGGTGATATTCAATTTCCGCTGCTTGTGTCGACTCAAAATTTGAAACCGAGTAACAATCAAAGGAAGCCACTCCCTATTCAACCTTTTAATAAAAAGCCACCTTCTCTTGTTCCTTTTGGTGAAACTCACTTTCGTTGCACTCAGGTCTTTTTTGCAGGTTCATGAGTCCATTCTCCCCATTGAAAAGGCTTAGAAAGGGCTGGTTTATCGCTCTCTGTTTTTTGCGTTCTTTAAATTCTGCAATTCATTTGCAAATGCCGTCAAACTGCTCTTATATATTTCCATGGATTATAAACAGGTATTCGATTTTTGGTTTTCAGAATTAACACCCGCCCAACATTTTGCTAAAGATCTAAAACTCGATCAGCTCATCAAAAATCGATTTTTTAAAATTCATCAAGCCGTATCACAAGGGGAGTGTGCCCATTGGAGGGAGTCCTCCCTTGGATCTCTGAGTGAGATTATTGTTCTCGATCAGTTCTCGCGCAATATCTTTCGTGACCAAGCTTTATCTTTTGCCTTCGACGGTCAGGCTTTGGTTCTAGCCCAAGAAGCCATCAGAAAGAAATTTCATCTTGAACTCAATCCCCAACAGAAGTCCTTTCTCTACTTGCCCTTCATGCACAGCGAGTCCCGATTGATCCATGAAAAAGCGGTAGAACTTTTTAGTGAAGAGGGACTTAGTAACAACCTCAGTTTTGAAATCAAACACAAAAACATTATCGACCGCTTCGGCCGCTACCCCCATCGCAATAAAATCCTTGGAAGAGAATCCACACCTGAAGAAATTGAATTTCTTCAGAGCCCGGGCTCTTCCTTTTAAGCAAATAGAAAACCTTAAACAATTTGATGCAGCGCTGGTATCGCTTTGGCCGCTTTATTTCATGCATAGGCATTCAGAATTCTGTACTGATATCTGATATCCGATATCGTGATATCAGATATCGGTAAAAATTTGGAAAATGGAAATTGGAAAGTGGAGGAAAATTTTGCGAGGCAAAATTTTGGTGCCCGCCATCCGAGGATAGGAGAACCACTGGTTAAGATAGAAACCTACCCAATCCAATGGCGTGAGCCAAGGGTTGATCTCGGCGAGCTGGCAAAACTGCGCTGGATTGAAGGATGTTTTCTGAAGATGAAATAAAAAAGCCTTTGTCTTTCGACAAAGGCTTTGGAAATTTAATGAGAGATTTAAAGTCAGCTCTACCCGTGTTAATAGTAATTATCACAGCAACTATTTTGCTATCCTTACAAGGCGGAATCCTGCATAAGGCGACCGAGTAGATACTTTTAATGTGGTTTCTCCTCCGGGGCTGTCGCTAGCGATCGAATTTCCCCAGCTATCGCCTCGTAATACAATCTCTGATCCACTGAGAGTACTCGTCAACTCCCAAACATTTCCTAAAACATCACAAAAACCAAAAAGTGGTTCTTTTGTGCAAACCTCATGAGCGTGGTTCCCATCGATGGAGTACCACCCATGCCTAGATAAAAGATGATCTAAAATATCGCCTTTAAATGACAAAGCACGAACAGAGAGATCAATTAAATAACCTAATTCAGTCGTTGTAGGAAGTCGGTAAGTGTATTCTGAATCTTGGCTATTTAGAATATGAATGTAAGCCTGAACATCCTCAAACGAGAGGCCTGCGGCCGGATAATTTGGACCGGTACGTCCTTCGAGGTAAACTTGTTCATTAGAATTTAAAGATTCCCAAGGATTTTGATGAGCTGCAGGTAGCTGTGCATTCAAGATGTTCCACTGGCCGTAGGTCAGTTCATTTGTTTGCAGTTCGATATTCGAAAGTTCTGGAATTGCTACAAAGTCTCTCCCATATTTATCAAATGGACTTGCAGTATAAGCTTGAGAGGTTGTTAAAAAAACTATTGAAATGAGTGCGAAATGACAAAACCAACGATTCCTATTTTTCATATATAATATCCTTTGTTGTTAATTTTTTTTGTTTGATATAAACAGAATTTGAAGAAAAGCCCCGCCGACAACGATAATATTACAGGCTATCTTAATAACCATTACAAGAAAAAAAATACGAATCACCTAAGAATTTAATCATAGCCCAAGTGTACTTTTTTTTGAGCTTTTTTTTAAAAACATTTTTCTTTGCTCATCCAATCAGTTCGAGTCGCAGAGTGTTCTTTTTTTAAACTGGCTTTTGATTTTTTGAAATTAAATATAATTCTCTGAGATATCAGGTACTGAGGATGACCAGTTGAATCATTAACTTCGACATCCGAAGAATCACAGACTTGTGCGAAAAGTATCCAATCCTGTTGCGGCAGCTAAAGGTTAAGCCTATGGGGCCAGCAGGTTTACTGTTGATGAAATAAGAAAGTCTGTGTGTCGATGCACAAGCTTTGGTTTTTTAATAAGTATCGTTAGTACGACTTTTTGCCATCAATCACACCCCTTACACCGCCGCGAGGATTAGAATCATCGCCTTTTCTTCGAGGTATCAAATGAATATGACAGTGGAATACAGTCTGACCTGCAACTTCACCGCAGTTCGCACCGATATTGAAGCCTTCAACCGACGAATCTTGAGACAGGATTCTATTACGACAAATCTTTAATAGCTCATTAACTTCAGCCAATTCATCAGTCGAGAGCTCGAAATAATTCACTCGATGAGCTTTCGGGATTATTAGAAGGTGTCCGTCCGTAACCGGATGCTGATCTTTGACAGCAAAGACAAGCCTTCCATCTTCCCAAATGTTCTTTTCTTCAATTTTACAAAATGGACAGTTCATTTTTAAAAGCTACATGAACTTGCAATATTGGTCAGCAAACTAATCTTTTTAATACACTAATTGTTCAGTAAAGCATTTGTTTTAGATTGAGAGGTTTGATTGATGAGTGAGTACAGTCACTAGGGTTTTGAGTTGATTAGAGAAATAAGTGGAAGTCGCTCATCGGGATTCTGTACTGATATCTGATATCGGTAAAAATTTGGAAAATGGAAATTGGAAAGTGGAGGAAAATTTTGCGAGCAAAATTTTGGTGCCCGGGAAGGGACTTGAACCCCCATGACCTTGCGGTCGGTGGATTTTGAGTCCACTGCGTCTACCATTCCACCACCCGGGCGTGGGTGTTTTTTTTGATTTCCTGATTTGGTCCTATAAACTCATTTTTGTGCCATTAAATCGATTCAAAGTGCAGCAAAAAGCTTGGATAAATCAGTAAGTTAGATTTCTGTATTGGAAGTTGACAGTGGATTCAAGTTATATTTTCACGGTTCCTTGAAATTCAAAATTTTTTTTGCCTTTTTAAGTGAAATCTGTAATGTTATGCATCATTTTCAATTCATCGTAGATCATCATCAAGAGAAGCCTAAGACGTATATTTTTAACTTAAAAAGAGGTGATTTCGTGAACGCACAATTTTTAGCCCTGACTCTTTCAGCCTTGATTTCAACAGCCCTAATTCCTTCGCTGGCTTTTGCTAATACTGTTATTGAAGTTGAAAAATCAAGCACGTCCATAACTGAACAAACTCCTGCGGTTGCAGAAGCTCCTGCACAAGTGATTGAAGCTTCACCGATGGATCTTCCTCTCTCCACTCAGCTTCGTCAAAAAAGACAACAGATCGAAGTGGAGACCGAAGAAGAACTGACTCAACAGCTTGAGAAAGCTCGTATCGCCGATGAAAAAAGAAGAAGGGAGCAAATTTTAGGAGACCGTATGGCTCCTCTCATTGCACCTGAAAGGGTGACAGAAGTTTATGTTGCACCGACAGCTAACACGGTTCCTGCGACAAACACGCAAACCAACACCAATACAATCATCATGCAAGCTCCCGCAGAAGAAAGTAAGTACTCGGCCTATTTAGGTTTATCTGGTGGTATTCTTAATTATCCCAGCGTTCAGAATGTGAATACAGTCAATCCAGCGGGATTGGTTTCGGTAGGATTTAATTTGGTCAGAGGGCTTTGGCTCTCTGTCGGAGC
>JBGSSY010000071.1:0-7906 GCA_041736775.1 Bdellovibrionales bacterium
TCTTGGTCTTAATTTTCAAACTTGGGTCTTAACTTATTTTTTAACATAGGTCTTAAGAATGATTTTTTAGAGTTATTTGAGATTAAAGGTTTTAAGCCCGACTTTCGAGTTCAGGTTTTAAATCACACTTAAACATTTTAACAACATCTACTGAACGCTGTTTGTTGTTGTCATGCTGTTAGTAGTCGCCGCAGCTCCTTTACGACAGACAACAGATTTTAAATAAGTCATTTCTTCGTTAACAGCATGAACAATATTTCTATAAGTGAAGCTGATACTGTAGTTACCAATCATACAACCACCCCGGCCAAAATAAAGACCATTGGTTCCAATATTACAAAGGACAAAGGCGTTGCGATTGGCTGGGCCCACATTTATTTTTGCAGTGGTGTGTGAGATGGCTCCGTCATAGCCGCGAAGACGACAGTACTCTCCCGCCGTTACGGGGTGAGACAAACCGATGGCTCTACTGTGAGAGAGAGAAATTCGGTATCGATGCATTATGACCTGTGGTCCGCCCTCGTCGCTACTGCGGTATATTCTTTCGTCGTATCTTAAAAAGATATCGCTGATGGGATAGGGAGTGAAACATCCAAACATAAAGGGATCCCAGACTTTTCCATTGGTGCAACTTTGAGGACCAAATCCTGTGCTTCCCCCCGTTCCACCTGTTATTCCAGTACCACCACCTGTTGTTCCACCGCCTCCACCCGTTAGTCCGCCAGTTCCACCGGAAGAACCTGTCGTCGTTTGTTGTGAGGCATTGGGGTCTGGCAAACAGTTGTTAGTCACGGGATCATGAATTTCATTGGCATTGCAATCGGTAACGGCACAAGCACGCAGACGACAACTTCTCTCTTCATAACCATTTCCAGAACAGGCCAATCCACCGTTGCGAGGTACAGGATTAGCGCAAAGTCGCATACGAAGGGATGTGCCGTCTCCACAGGTTTTTGAACAGCTGGTCCAATCTGACCACGGTGTCCAACCTCCATCAATGGGAGCGAGAGCGGATTCTACTCTTGTCATTCCCTCGGGGGTGATGAAGATATGATTATCACCAGCAACAATAATGATATCCCAACCCAGTGGCTTAGATGAAAGGGATCTATCCACTTCTGGATTGATCATGGATGGTAAGGCGAGATTGAGTTTTTCAGTTCCTAAACTTTCAGGGCTTAAACTAACTGCAATGATTCGATTCAAGTCGTGTGAAACATAAACGAGCTCTAAGGAACTATCGTTTCGTTCCACATCGAGGAGAAGCATTTTGAGTCCAAGATGGGGATTGGTCTTTAAAGAGGGAATGTTTATGAGCTCTTCAAAGTTTGCAGAGTTAACAATTCGTACCACAACTTCTTGAGAAAGGGCCGCCGATTGAATTTGAGGAACCGATATAAAAAGGGCCTCTTGATAAGTATCCCCATCCAAATCATTAAATAAAACTTCAGTGGCCATAAGATCTGAATTTTCAAGAGATGTGGTGGAATTAGGCCAGGGATATTGATTAACACTCATCAAAGAGTTTGAACCTGAGAGTTTGGGCTGCTCTAAAAACTGACCACAGTTGTTAAAACAAATAACAATCAAAGTTGAAAATAAAAATAACAAAACACCTTGAGTTTTCAAGTGTCCCCCGCTCTTTTTAGTATAATATTAACTCTCACGTTGGAGAATGAAATTCCGAGGAATCTCAATTTGAGACAAGTCGAGATTAAAGAATGAGTTGCATGAGCCAATAACCCAGACTCATTGTGAGAAAAAAGCTGAGAATATTCATGTACACTCCTGCCCTCATCATCTCCTTTATGGTCATCGTCTGTGCCGCAAAAACGATGGCATTCGGTGGAGTTGAGAGGGGCAGCATGAATGCAAAACTTGAGGCGATTGTCACTGGTAATCCAATCAAGAGAGGACTGATCCCTTGAGCTTGTCCCAATTGCATGATCATAGGAAGGGCGACAACACAGAGAGCGACATTGCTCATCACTTCGGTCAAAAAGAGGGCGGCGGCTGTCATCGTAAAAATCAAGAAGTAATGATTGGTCATTCCAAAAGAACTAAAAAAGTCAGTGGTGATGTTGATAAAACCGACCTCTTTGAGAGCGCCGGCGAGAGCTAACCCACCGCCAAAAAGAAGGACGATGTCCCAAGGAAGAGGGGAAATATCCTGATGATTAAGAATCCGATCTCCTTTGCGATTAAAAGGAATCAAAAAGAGGAGAAGGCCTGCGAGAAGAGCAATAGATGTGTCATTGAGAAATTCAAAACCCATCAACCAGTGGATAATATCTTTAAGGATCCATAAAAACGTGGCCGAAAAAAAAATAACTAATGTGATTTTTTGTGAAGAGTTGAGTTTTCCTAATTCTTGGTAGCGATGAAGTATAAAATCCTTGAACTCAGAAGGAATGGCGACATGAAAGGGGTTGAGTTTTCGAAGGATAAAGAGCATTGCTCCCAATACAGATAATGAAAGGGGAACGGCAACTAACATCCATTTCCAAAATTCAATTTTTATTTGGTAGAGATTTTCTAGATATCCGACAAATACTACATTGGGAGGAGTTCCAATGGGAGTCATGATTCCACCAATGTTCGCCGAGTAAGCGACCGACAAAAAAAGAACCACACAAAAAGCTTTTAAATCTTTTTGAGAACTCTCTGGCAGATGGGTTTTTAAAAAATTAAGAACTGAGAAAGCAATGGGCACCATCATCACCGTTGTTGCCGTATTACTGATCCACATGCTTAAAAAAGCGGTGATCAAAACAAAACCAAAAATGATACCACGATCTGAATGACCCACTTTTTTCAATGTCCAAAGGGCAAACCTTTCGTCCAATTTTGTTTTTTCTAATCCTCGGGCCAACATAAAACCGCCGAGAAAAAGATAAATCACTGGGTTAGCATAAAGTGCACTGACACTTTCAATTTTCATCAAATTAAAAACAGGAAGGTAGATTAAAGGAATAAGGGCGGTTATGCCTAAAGGGAGAACTTCAAAAATCCACCACAACACCATCCACAGCATCATAAAAAGAGTCAGAACAATGGATCTGTGATCGGCAAAATTTGAATTCATCAATAAGGGATAAAAAAAGAAAAGTGAAAAAGGTATGGAATAAAGTACGAGCGAACTTCGATTCAACAGACCCCCCTTTGTTATTGTATACTTATTCTTTATTTCTGCATGAATTAATGTTTTAAACCAAAAGTCTGATCGGAGTTATGATCTTAAATTCTACTTTTGCAGATATTAATCTTTTAAATTTTTATGTTCATCCTCATCTTCATCAGATTTATGCTCTTGAATCGCTTTTTCAGTCACTTCTCCAGACATCCCAACCCACTCTGGGTAAAAAAACATCAGAAAAAAATATCCAGCTGTTAATAAAAATACAATGCCGCCAATAATATAAAAAAGCATAAAACCTTCTTTTATAAAAATGAGAATATCACTCCGCAAAAGCTCTGCCACTTAAAAAATAAAAACAAAAAAGCCGATGGGTTTCATCGGCTTTTTTTAGATATTAAATAAATCTCCAGAGAGACTTTAGAATACAACTATCTCATCGCCACAACAGAGGAAAGAAGTAGAGCCACAATCGACATCAACTTAATAAGAATGTTCATGGCAGGACCCGTTGTATCTTTGAACGGGTCACCCACAGTGTCACCGACAACAGTGGCTTTATGAGCATCTGAACCTTTTTTCTCACCAGGAACAGTTCCCTTTTCAATGGCTTTTTTAGCATTATCCCAAGCGCCACCAGCATTTGACATAAGAAGAGCTAAAAGTACACCAGAGAGAGTCGCTCCCGCGAGCATTCCACCTAAAGCGGAGGCTCCGAGAAACCAACCAACAACGACTGGTGAAACCACTGCTAGAACACCTGGTGCAATCATTTCA
The DNA here is from genome assembly GCA_041736775.1 of Bdellovibrionales bacterium. Lineage (GTDB taxonomy): Bacteria > Bdellovibrionota > Bdellovibrionia > Bdellovibrionales > JAGQZY01 > JAGQZY01. Next base: position 3,914 of record JBGSSY010000071.1, read on the forward strand.
CGAAGAGCGGCTTTTGTTGAAATCTCAACACAACGAGCCGTATCGGGTTTGCCTGTTCCTTCAAGAAGGCCAGGGATTTCTCTAAACTGACGACGAATTTCTGTAACCATGTCTCCAGCCGCTTTACCCACAGAAGTCATTGTCATTGCACCGGCCCAGAGAGGAACGATGGCTCCTAAAAAAAGACCAATCACAACCATAGGATCAGTAATATCCATTGTTAAAGGCAAAGCACCTTGAGCAACGCGAACAGCGTTCACAGAAGATCCATAAGCCACAAAAAGGGCAAGTGCTGTCAAGGCGGCAGAACCAATGGCAAAACCTTTACCCATAGCCGCTGTTGTATTTCCAATAGCATCAAGTTCATCCGTAATTTTTCGAACATCGGGGCCAAGTCCTGACATTTCAGAAACTCCACCCGCATTATCAGCCACAGGGCCGTAAGCATCGATGGTCATTGTTACACCCACTGTAGCCAACATTCCGACCGCAGCCATGGCAATTCCATAAAGACCTGCCACTTTAAAGGAAATAAAAATTGTTCCACAAAGGATCAAAAGGGGAAATACACATGACTCAAGACCGACAGCAAAACCAGTGATGATGTTGGTTGCTGGACCGGTTTTGGAGGCTTCAACGATTCTGTCTACTGGGCCTTTGGAAGTGTAATACTCAGTGACATATCCAATCGCAAGACCCGCAACTGTTCCAGCAATGATTGGGTAAAATACTGCGAATTCAAAACCAAGAATATTCACAGTTAAGGCCGCTAGAACAAGAAAACCAAGAGCCGCCGTGTACTCTGACATATGAAGAGCCGTTGCGGGAGCCATAGATTTAAAAATGTTCATTCCAATAATTCCAAGAAAAGAGGAAGCTAAACCAAGAACTGAAAGTGTGAGAGGAAGGCCCATAAGAAGGGTGCGTGAAGCTTCTCCACCACTGTGTAACATGGCAATGCTATCCAAACTCATCGTAGCCGCAATAGCGATCGCAGCGACCATGGCTCCGACGTAAGATTCAAAAATATCGGCACCCATACCGGCAACGTCACCGACATTGTCACCAACGTTATCGGCAATAACACCAGGGTTACGGGGATCATCTTCAGGAATTCCAGCTTCGACCTTACCAACAAGGTCTGAACCGACGTCAGCCGCTTTGGTGAAAATTCCACCGCCCACACGGGCAAAAAGAGCAATTGAAGAGGCTCCCATGGAAAAGCCCGAGATCACACCGACAGTGTCGACATATTGACCCCATATAAAGTAGAAAACTCCAAGTCCAACAAGTCCTAAAGAGGCAACAGAAAGACCCATGACGGCCCCACCGCGGAAAGCCACTAGAAGGGCTGGACCGATTCCACCGTCTTTAGCGGCTGAAGCTGTTCTAACATTGGCTTTTGTAGCGGCTTTCATGCCGATAAAACCGGCAGTCCCAGAAGTGATAGCTCCAAAAACAAAGGCAACAGCTGTGGGTACAGAAGTAATGGGAATAAGAAGACCAAAAACGACGACCACAAAAATCGCGAGCAACTTGTACTCGGCTTTCATAAAGGTCATGGCTCCGAGATGGATTTCATCTCCAATGGCTGTCATTTTTGCGTTACCTGTCGATAGGCGCAAGATACTCATATAAATAATCATGGCAAATACAAGGCCGAGGCCACCCGCCACTGGCGCAATTATACCAATAGAGTCCATCATCTGAGACATTCTGTAATCTCCTTAGTTATTGAATTATTAGGTTGTTAAGCCCCTGTGTCGCTGGGTTTGACGCGAATGTCAACGCTGAATTGGAAATCAGCCAAACCTCACGGGTATAAATGCAAGGCAGCAAGATTGAGCTCTGAGTTCTTAGATTTTCATTTATGGGGTAAAGCTCTATTTATAAGTTGCCGATTTTTCTTCAGCGCCAAACCACAGGAGCCTTTCGCCCATGTCTTATACCTTTTATAAACTCATTCATTTTTCTGGTCTCTTTATGATTCTTCTTTGTTTAGGGGCCATTGCCTCTCACCGTCTTCAAGGGGGAACAAAAGAAAATTTCAAAAATAGAAAGTTTTTTATGATGATCCACGGAATGGGACTGTTGATTTCATTTATTGCCGGCTTTGGATTGATTGCGAAAGGTGGCTTTAGTTTTGCCAATGACGGTTGGATTTATATCAAATTGATTGTTTGGCTGATCTTGGGTGCTTATCCCGTTATCTTTTATAAACAAAAGGCAGACAATAAAATGCCTCTCTTTGCACTGATGGCATTGCTTCTCTTTACCCTCATTGTAGTCGAATACAAATTCATATAGCTGGCAAAGAAGAGCCTAAATGCTACGTCTTTTCTTACAGGGTGATAGCGTACCCTCTCATTCTGTTGGTCAATTTAAGAAATGAGTGTTGTCGTTTCATTAAACCGAATGACACTCATTTCAAATAATTGAATCAAAAAAATAAATACACAAAGCTGTCTAAAGCTTAGTGAGAAAGGAATAAATAAAATGTACAACTTTACTTATTGGAACCCCACCCGTCTTCATTTTGGCAAAGATCAGGTCGCAAAACTCACAGAAGAGATTCCCCTCAAAAAAAAAGTTTTGGTTCTTTACGGGGGCGGTTCGATAAAAAGTAACGGCGTTTATAAAGCCGTTATGAATGAACTCAAGAATCATACCGTTTTTGAATTCTCTGGGATTGAACCTAATCCTCATTATGAAACATTAATGAAGGCTGTCCAAATGGTGCGAGAAAATAAAATTGATTTTTTATTGGCGGTCGGAGGCGGTTCTGTCATCGATGGGACCAAGTTTGTCTCCGTGGCCTCGCCCTTTACCCAAGATGATCCATGGAAGATAGTGAGCGAGCGAATAGATACAAAAGGTCACAAAGTCCCCTTTGGTTGTGTTCTGACTTTACCCGCTACAGGCTCTGAAATGAATAAAGCTTCAGTGGTCACTTTAGCCTCAAAAAAAGAAAAACGGGGTTTTATTCACAACGATCTATTTCCCCAGTTTTCGATTCTTGATCCCACCATGACTTACTCCCTTCCTAAAGAGCAAATTTCAAATGGAATTGCTGATGCTTTTGTTCATGTGATCGAGCAGTATTTGACATATCCAGTAGACTCACCCCTTCAGGACCGATTTGCTGAAGCGATTTTGACCACTTTAATTGAAGAGGGTCCTAAAGCCTTAGTATTAAGAGAAGATTATAACGTGCGAGCCAATCTTATGTGGTGTGCCACTATGGCCCTTCAAGGACTCATTGGGTGTGGCGTTCCCCAGGACTGGAGCACTCATATGATTGGTCACGAACTGACGGCAGAGTATGGTCTCGCCCACGGCACCACGTTGGCCATCGTTCTTCCATCCACTTTAAGAGAAATGAAAAATAGCAAAAAAGATAAACTGGTACAGTACGCCGAAAGAGTTTGGAAAATTAAAAATAACAATACCGATGCCTTGATCGAAGAAGCGATTATGAAAACCCAATCTTTTTTTGAGGCGATTGGGATTAGGACCAAGCTCAGAGATTATAAAATTGAAGCCCACGAGATTGATAGACTGATGAGCCGTTTAGGTGAAAAAAACATGTTTCCATTGGGTGAAAGACAGAACATGGACCAAGCCACTTGCCAACGGATTTTAACCGCCAGCCTTTAAATTTTATTGCAGCAACAACTTCGGTATTATTGGATGATGTAATCCACTTTAACTGTGAACTTCATATCAGAGTGTTCACAGTCGAAATCGTCGTTGTCTCCAATAGTGACCAATTTGAAACTATGATTCTGAGGAAGTCCAGAGGACATCAAAGACTGAACAAATTTCGAGTCGTAATCAAGATCAACAAAGCCTTGTTGATCGTGACCTGGAAATTGACAATTCGACTTTGCACCGGCAATTTCAGGACAGAAAATTGTCTCTTTTCGTGTGTCCCAATACATTCCTGCCAATGAGGACCAACTATAGTGGAGAAGACCAAATTTTTTAGCTTGG
>JBGSSY010000132.1:0-5324 GCA_041736775.1 Bdellovibrionales bacterium
GTGGCCCTTAGTTTTGTACGCACTCGCGAGGATCTTATTAAACTCAAAAAAAGATTAAAAGACCTCGGAAGCAATGCTCGGGTGATTTCAAAAATTGAGAAAAAAGAAGCCATCGAAAATATTGAAGATATTATTGAAGAGTCTGATGGCATCATGATCGCCCGAGGTGATTTGTCGGTAGAAATCGGACAGATTCATCTTCCCCTTGTGCAAAAAAGAATTATTGAACTTTGTAATCTCAAGGGAAAACCGGTCATCACCGCAACCCAGATGCTCGATTCAATGCAAATCAACTCTCGTCCCACCCGTGCCGAGATCACTGATGTCGCCAATGCCGTACTCGATGGTTCCGATGCACTGATGCTTTCTGGCGAAACAGCATTTGGAAAATATCCTGTCCGTTCAGTGGAAACCATGCATGAAATTATTGTTGAAGTTGAAAAACAGCCTCAAATCTATTACCGCTTTGACAATCGAAAGCAGGATCAGTTTACTGTGCCAGAGTCCATTGCCATCTCTGCTGTCCTATGTGCCAAACAATTAAATGCTAAAACCATCGTTTGCATGTCTACCACTGGAAAGACTGCGCAAATGATTTCTAAATATCGTCCCAAGGCCAAACTTGTGGCAGTGACTGCAAAGTCCGAGGCTCTTTGTAAACTTGAACTCTGCTGGGGAGTTCAAACTCTCAAAATCAGTCAGTACAAAGACACTGAAGATGCCATTTCGCAAATTGAAAAACTTTTGCTCGACACTAAAATTATAAAACCCGGAGATCACGTCGTCCTCACCCTTGGACTCCCCGTCGCTCAAGGCCAAACCACCAATGCGGTCAGAGTCTTTACCATCGGCAAAGCCAGCACAACGGCTCGAAGCGAAAAACCCCCTCGACCTCTGCGCTTTATCCGTAATAAAAGTTAAATGAAAACACGCAACGAACAGTTGCGATTCCTTTGGCGACCATGGCTTAAAGATGAGAAGATCTTGAGACGTCCTATCAAGGAGAGATCATGTTCATTCTAATAAGTCTTTTAATGAGTAGCCTTTTTGCCCATGATGATATCGTTGCGGTCGACTGCGAGCTGAATCAACAAAGGGCAAGCATCAAGAAACTTAAAAAAGATCAGTATCAAATCAATTTGCCTGGCGCAAAACCCTATCTCTTCAAGACTTCACCCAAAGTTGAAGACATTTGGAACGCAGAACTTAAACAACTTTTTGATACTTATACTTTTGAAAACAAAGAACTTAAGGTTGTGGTTCAAAAACCAGAAACCAAAGGCCCTGTGACTGAGACCAAGCTCACTCACAACGGAATCACTTATATTTGTAAATAAAAAATCGGTCGGTAATATTCTCGAATCTACTCATGTTTATCGAGCGGATCTCTATTCTCAAATCATCAATCCGCTTGAGAGTTAGATTAAGTCATTCAAAACTCTATTTGGGCTAAAGTTCAAACGAATCAATCTCAGATCATAACATGATAACTAATCATCAAAAACTTTAACTAAACTCAAGGCACACCTCATTTATTTGGGATAATGTGCCCTTAAACTTTGTTATTTTGTTCTCAAAATTAAATGGTACCCAAATTGAGTTTGAACCGGAGCTGATACTTGATCGACTTCAAGAGCAAAAGCAGCGTCTTCAAAAGGTTTAACCATTTGACCACGAGAGAATTGACCCAAATCACCACCCGACATGCGGGAAGGGCACTGAGAGAACTTTTGAGCTAAAGCTTCAAAGGTTTCTCCTTCAGCTAATTTTTTTAATAGATCTTCGGCTTGGTAGGCCTGCTCGACTAGAATGTGTTTTGCCTCAATAACTGACATTATTTCTCCTGATTTGAAGGTCAAAAAACCTTCTATGCAAATACAGGTGACGCGTCAACTCAGAAAAAAGCAATTTTTTTAATCAAAAGGATTGATTCTGACTGGGGCTTTTTAACCACAACCTCATCATCTTCTTTCTTACCCAGAAGAGCTTTTGCTAAAGGTGATTTCCATGAGATTTTGCCCTCTTTAATATCAATTTCGTCTTCACCCACAATTTGATAAGTCTTATCAACACCTTCTTCGTCCTCTACGGTCACAGTGCAGCCAAAAACGATTCGATCCGATTGCAATTGAGCGGGGTCAACCACTTGGGCATTTTCAATTCGAAAAGTGAGAATAGCAATGCGACGGTCAATTTCCCTCAGTCGCCTTTTGCCATAAATATAATCGGCGTTTTCACTGCGATCCCCATTGCTCGCGGCCCACGCCACAGTGGCAACGACCTTGGGGCGCTCGGTTCGCATCAAATCTTGCAGTTCACTTCTGAGCTTTTCAAGACCGGCGGGGGTTATATAATTCAATTCACTCATGGCCTAGGATCTTAGCGACCAACTGTGAAAATGAGAAGCAAATGTTACCCCCTCAAGTCTTTCCCGGGCCCCCTTATTGACGAGGGCCAACCATTTGCAACTCATGGATTTTTTCTTGCCATACTCCATTATTTTTAAAGCGTATCTGAATTTGAACCCTTGGGTTGGGATTGGGGTTACTCAAATTCTGTTTAATAAAGAAAGGAAAATGTCTGTCTTGGTTAGCCAGCAATAGACCCTGTATTTTTTCTGGAGCCATAATGAGATCTTTATTGATCAAACTCAGCTCATATTCCACTTCATTGAGAGTGGGATTTTTGAGATGGACTTTAAAGTTATTCATCAATTCAGTTTCTGTTAAAACAAAGGGTCTTTGGTTTTGTCTTAGAAAAGAAGCATAAAAATTTTCATGGGTTCTGACACTGTAAATTAAACCCGCCGTCATAATCGCAAAAATAGAAAGGTAAAGAATTAACCTGGGTCTAAGAATTCTTTTTCCAGCCTTTTCGATATCTGCAAGGGCCGCGTAGCGAATGAGCCCTTTGGGCCGATGGATTTTCTCCATCACTTCATCACAGGCATCAATACAAGCCGTACAACCAATACACTCAAGCTGCTGCCCACGTCGAATATCAATGCCCGTGGGGCAAACAGCAACACATTTAAAACAATCAACACAGTCTCCTGCTCCTGGAGCCTTGTTGAGACCCTTACCTCTTGGCTCTCCTCTTTTATGATCATAGGTGACGGTCACAGAATTTTGATCCATAAGAACCGATTGAAGCCGACCGTAAGGGCACATAATGATACAAAACTGCTCTCTGAACCAGGCAAAATCAAAAAGAATAAGTGCTGAAAAAAATAAAGTAATGAGAAAGACTACACCACTTTGTGAGGGTGGTCTTTGCATCATCTCAAGAAGTTTTTCCCAACTGACAAAATAAGCGATAAAGGTGTGAGCAAGAAAAATAGAAGTCAGTACAAAAAGAATCCATTTTAAAACGATCTTTCTAAAATTTTTAAAGACAAAAGGATTTTTAGAACACTCGATTTGTACCGAGCGAGAACCCACAACCCAGCTTTCAATCCTTCGAAACACCTGTTCAATAAAGACCGTCTGGGGACAAGCCCAGCCACACCAAATTCGCCCCCACATCGCCGTCGCAATAATCAATCCAAACCCCAAAAGACCAAGAATAAAAAAAAGAAGAGGAGCATCGTGAGAGGCAAAAACCTTTCCGAAAAAAATAAATTGACGATTCAAAATATCAAAAAGAAGAAGAGGTGATCCTTTAAATCGCAACCAAGGAGTTAAAATAAAAACAGCCAGTAAAAAAATATGGAAGAGAGTTTTTCTTTTTTTCCAATAACCTTGAACCGGCATGGGGATAATCCAAAGGCGACGTCCTTCTTCATCAGTGGTCGCCAATCGATCTTCGGGTAAATCTCGGTAGTCAAGAGTACTCATGGATTGGCTTTTTCCCCTTGAGGAGCTTTACCAGCCACATTTGTCCCTTTAATGGAATTTAAAAAAACCACAACGGCTTGGATATCGGATGGCTTTAAAATCTCCTTCCAAGGTGGCATCCCCTTATCAAGCACACCATTTTCAATCACTGTCACCATCGTCGCCTCATCCCCTTTGCCATGAATCCAAAAGTCATCAGTAAGGTTGGGACCAACGCCGCCTTCCCCTTTTTCAGAATGGCAAGAGAGACAATAGTTTTTATAGACCACAGTTCCTTGGGCTAAAAGGACCGAAGGATCGACGGCTGCACTCACTGCAGAATTTTGATTGGAATTTCTTTTCTCTTCGATCCGACTCATGTTGGCAGCAAGCTCTTCATCAAGGGTTGGACCATCACCCGTAAAACTATAATGAAGCCAATAAATAAACGAGAAGATGATTGCTAAAAAAAAGGTCCATAGCCACCACAAAGGAAGATTATTATCAAGCTCTTGAATTCCGTCGTATTCGTGATCTAAAAGTTTGTCTTGGTCATCGCTGGACATCTTAAATCTCCTCACTTTCAAAAGGAAGTTCACTCAACAGTCTGATATGCTCCTGGCTTTCATAAAAATAAACTTTATAAATCAGAAACAGAAAAGAAATAAAAAAGAGGATCAAAGCCAAAAGGCTCCAATCGATATCGGTAAAATGTTTCAACGCGATCTGTTTCATTTTCCCTCTCCTGGAACAAGATTAAAATTTTCTTTCGCTTTTAGATTCTCTTTATTTTTTTGACCCAAAGCTTGTAAATAGGCAATCAAAGCAACAATCTGTTTGTCTTTTTCAATTTCAACACCTTCAGCTTTAAGGTCACTCACAATTGAAAGGGCTTGATTTTCGGCCCAACGATCCGCTTCGGCGACCTGCAAGTCACTATAGGGAGTTCCTAAAAATCTCAACACCGACAGTTTTTTTCTCATTGAATAGAAATCCACTTTTTTATCAAGAAGCCAAGAGTATCGAGGCATGAGTGATTGAGCCACCATACTGCGAGGATCATCCATATGGCGATAATGCCAAAGATTAGGGTATTTCGCACCCACACGAGCTAGATCGGGGCCCGTTCTTTTTGAACCCCACTGAAAGGGATGATCGTACATGGTTTCTTCAATGGTTGAGGGCTTGCCGTAGCGCAAAACATCCATGGGATGTTTACGAATCATTTGTGAGTGACAAGTGTAGCACCCTTCTTTGACATAGATATCCCGACCAGCCTGTTCGAGAGCCGTATAAGGATAAATAGCATCTGACTGAGGAACATATTTGTGAATTGAAAGAGTGGGGACAATCTCAATCACCGTACCCACGATAATCGCGAGAAAAGAGAGTATGGTGAAAAGTGTCACAGCAGATTCGAGGCGACGATGGAAACCTTCTCCCTTTTCACTCGGTGCAGTTAACACATCTTTTTTGACGAGAACTTCAACCCGTTCATTGGCTGCCATC
>JBGSSY010000183.1:0-2526 GCA_041736775.1 Bdellovibrionales bacterium
TATGGCAATATATCACCCAATTAATGAGATTGCCTATCTAAGCGCAGAGCTGAAAAAAATTAAAGAATCCACTGTCGAATATCGCAGCGAGGTCAGAGACTGGCAATTATTAGATAAGCTTAGAAAAGAGGGTAACAAAGCATTCGCATTAACCAAAAAGAAAATTATTAAAAATTTAAAAGCTAGAATTTTATATAGATTAAGGAAAATATGAGAAAATACGCAGAAAACACGAGGGTTTCAACAGCTAAATCAAAAGCTGAAATTGAAGCTTTGTTAACCAAATACGGTGCAACTGGTTTTGTCACCGGATGGAATGACAAAGGTGCAGCTGTAGGGTTTGTTATGCAAGGTAAGCAGATTAAATTTCTTCTGCCTTTGCCTGACAAAACCGACAAGCAATATCTTTACACTCCTGCAGGTAAAAAACTTAGATCTTCAGACGAATCGATAAAAGCGTGGGAACAAGATTGCCGGTCACGTTGGAGAGCTCTACTTTTATGCATAAAAGCAAAACTTGAAGCCGTAGCTCAGGAAATCACAACATTTGAACATGAATTTTTAGCGCACTTTGTTGTTAAGGGAAATCAGACCATCGGAGATCTTTTAATTCCACAGCTTAACGAAGCGCAATTAAACGGCAAGTTGCCTCAACTTCAGATAGGAATGTGATATGGACTTAAAACTATTTATAACAATGATTTCTTTGTATGTCGGCGTGCCGGTTTGCTTCTTTACTTTTATTGCTTTTTTGGTGGGGTGGTTGTGAAAATAGAAACAAAATTCGCAGTCGGGCAGGAAGTAGTTGTTATCAAAGACTTGAAGAAAAGCAGACCATTCAAGATTAAAAAAATTCAAATCGATGTTGATAACTGCATCGAAATTAAATACTTAGGGGAACTTTTAGATACCAACTCTGAACATGCCTATTATCCAGAAGAATTGTTGTTTGAATCAACTGAAATTGGCAAAAAGGAATTAACTCGGAGGGTGCAGGCGATATGAAACATAGCAACGGCATCAATCTAATGAAAAACCTCAACGCTCACCACATAACATTTAAGCCAGGCGACCGCGTATCAGTCGGCACACCGATTAACCTGCAGGGCACAATCATTGAATTCAAAAAGCCTGCCGGCTTAAAACGGGACTACGGTGAGCTGCCCTTCGTAGAATACGAAAACGGCAAGAAAGGGTTTGTTTTTAATACGATTAAGATGGAGAAGGTTGGTGAATAGGTCGCAATTGAAACGAGCATATCTCGATGTTGATTTCTTTAATCAGCCTAAGATTCGCGCAGGGCGGAGAATATTCGGGAAAATTTTCCCACTAATATTGATAGATATTTACCTTGCTATGTCAAAAGCGACTAATGCCATCATCGACAAGGATGCGATCCTCTCTATCATCGAAGATTACGATATAGAAGACGCAGAATCAGTGTTGATATACTGTCTGCACCCAGACCGCAAACTTATTCATATAGAATTGCATGGTTATACTAATTCTGTTGTCGTAAAAGACCAAGAGCAATATCATAAGAAGCTTAAAAAGAAGCCGAAAGGTGACGAATCGGAAGATTTTTCCGGGAAAAATTTCCCAAATAAAGAAGAAAAATCGCAAATCCCTGATACTGACTCTGACTATGATAATGATTCTGTAGTTGATGATCTTAAAAAAGAAAAGGCTGACAAAAAAGAAACCGATCTGCCCGGATTTGATTACACTCTTCCGGCGAGTTACAGCACCCCCGAAATTCGCAACGCAATCAAGCGTTGCGCGGGTAAAATTAAACAATCGGGTCGAATCCTTGACCCGATTATGCTTGAATCAAAAATAATCAGTATGGGCAATCCTCAGCGGTTTTTAGCAGCATTGAACTATACCGCAGGTTTGTCAAAGAGTAAAAACATAATTTCAGATCCTGAGTATGAAAAATCAACAACGCAGCCGCATGAGAAGCGAACCAACTACGACCGCAACAAAGAACAGATTTTAAAAAGCTTAAAGGAATCAAAAGATCGTGAACAAAGAACAAATAGCTAAACTTTTATTAATCTTATCAGGTGCTTTTCAGAACTACCAAACCAATGAAACTACTCTCGAAACGTGGCACATGACATTGAAAGATTGTAATTATGAGCATGCATCTAAGGCGGTCTTTGATTATATCCGAGAAGGAAACGCCTTTGCTCCGCAGCCAGGGCAGATATACCAGAGAGTAATAAATGTCTGGAAGAGCGAGAGGCGTAAAAACTCTTTTAAAGAACTTCCGATGCCAGAAATTTCACCCGAAGAAAAGGCAAGGAATTTAGAAAAGTTAAGACAGTTGAGTGAAGATATTGCAGCTAAAAAGGCAATGAGGCAATGAATAAGAAATTACTTACAAGATTTGAGTCAAAGACAATATCTGTTTTAGGTGGTGCACGTAGATACATAGATATATCTCAAGCGATTGATAGAGATGTGATTATATCAGTACACGAACATGCTGATCAAGTGGGAATAAAACCACACATTCTATTT
>JBGSSY010000245.1:0-3594 GCA_041736775.1 Bdellovibrionales bacterium
GGAAATAAGCTTTTAAATTCATTTACCCCTCAATACCAGTGCACTTGTATTAGGGGTTACTGGGACAAAAAATATCAGCTTCCGCTGCGGAAGTGGTACTAATTATGGGGGTAGGTTCAGGAACTTTAAATTCATGTATCCCTGAATACCAGTTAACCTGTATTCAAGGATACTGTAATGCACTAATTTTAACCCGAATTTGGCGAAGCCATCCGAAGCTCCGCAGGAGCGAAGGATGGTAGCGAGAGAGGGACTTGAACCCCCGACCCCCGGATTATGATTCCGATGCTCTAACCAGCTGAGCTACCTCGCCAAGGCTTGCCAATTTGTAACTCTTTACACGTTCTGTCAACTGCGGATTGGCATTTGGCCCGTTGCAAATAAGGTCAAACATTCTGGTACCCCATAATCTTGTCTATTCTGATACCCCATAAGCCTTTAAATTCTGGTACCCCAGAATACCAGTGCACGGGTATTCCGGGGTACCAGAATAGACAGAATTATGGGCGAAACTTGAGCATCTTGAGCCAAGCCAAAGCGTATCGGCCATTATCGACCAGTGAGTCCTTTATCAAAAATTTCGTAATGAAATAGCGAACAGGATGTTGGTTTGGGTTATAGAGATAAGAAAAATTCACAATTTTTTTAAGCAGAAAAATGGCAATTCTCTTTCTTCGCGGCGCCAAATAAACAATAGTCTGAATATTGAGCCCGATTTTCTGACAGAGAAAAAGGGTGAAATAGCAGGATTTATAAAGCCCAGCTCGGATCGCCTTTTCCCAGAAAAGGTCCCAATTGATCTTGGTTCGGTAAGAGTCAACCGTCTTGTAAACATCCATCAGTAAAAAAAGCTGAGAGTAGCCATGTTGAAAAGCCAAATCACCACAAAGATGAATCAATTGATTCTCAGGGCTTAAACGATAGAAACCGTTGATTTTATCACCCTCGGCCGTTTCATCCATATTAAGAGCTTGATGCCAGAAAAGTTGGGTATGAACCTCTATCGAGAAATCCAATTCGGCCGTACTTTTAACAAATGTTTGTTTATGAAGATTTCCGAGCCACTTCGCTTCCCGTTTTTTTTCATAGCCATGCATTTTTAAAAGGTCAGTCAGTCTCCACATCTGGTCAAATGAAATTAACAGATCAACATCGGATACAAACCTCTCGCCCCAATCTTCATAAATTTCACCCATCAACGAAAAACCTTTGAGGAGGTAAACTTTCATTCCATCTTTCTCAAGATCGTGACCTAATTTCTGAAGCTCTAGTTTAAGCATCATGTTTCGTGAAAGCTGCGATTTCCAGTAAGGATAATAAACTTTATCCTGAGTTTTTTTGTAAGCATGACCAAAGAGATTATGTCTCTCAAGAAAGTCATAACTCCATAAGGGGTTGGCATTGGCTGGTCTTTGTTCTTCCATCAGCAAATCAGAACTTTCCAACATAAAAAATCCTCCTTAATGTTTATTTGTAGGCTGTAGCAATAAAATCCAATAGAAATTTAAAAAGTGATAAAACACTCTTTCTTTACTTTGAGTCTTTCTTTTCAGTGAAGGGGGGGCCGAAGGAGCCAAAAAGAGGATCCGAAAATTAAAAAAAATATCAAACGGGTTGCGATTCATATTCAACGCCAACCTTTTATTTCAGGGGCTTAAAGCTTTTTTGCTTGTTGCCCCATTGATTTAGTCACTCAACCTATTCTAAAGGCTATAGGACCAAATACCACGTTTGAGTCAAAAAGCTGGCCCTAGGGCCTGAAAGGAATGAAAAGAAAAGAAAATATAAATTAAGCTTCAATCATAATGGCTTTTATGAATTCGTGTTTTCCAGCTGCGCAGTAGATTGGAAAAATTAAATAACAATCAAATTATTAAAAAACCAACCTCATTAAAAAAACTTTGACCAAAAAGGAATTATTTAAATATTTCTTAATTTCCAGAGTTTTTCAATTTTACTCTGTCGAGTGGCATCAGCCGCTAAAATCAACTCCTGAGCCTTAAGACAAGATTGTGAAAGAGTCATCTCGCCCAACGAGTCACTATAAAGCTCAGCACAAAGCTTGGCGACCTCTGGCACAACAGGGCCCCCACTTTTCACCATCATGATTGGACCGATTTCAGCGATTAATCTCTCCCTTTCTTTTTTCTTTCTGACCTTTTCAAGGCGAACGATCAAAGAATCATCCCCTTGATCGAGCCAGTCTTGAGTGACCTCAAGAGCTCGGTCAATTTGAATCACATAGGATGATTTTATTAAAATTTCTTTAAGCTCTTGAGCGGTCAACTGAGGAAATTGATTTCTCATTTCATAGGCCAAACGACTGACATAAGGAGCGGCAAAAGAAGTTCCTCTTAATTCTTGTCCGTTTTTGCCAAGTTCAACTGGAGCCGCAACATCGACATGGAGGATGCTATAATTGGCATAATCGGCTAAGGAGTAATCCTCTAATTTTTCTAAATTTATTTTGTCACTATTAAGAGAAGACACTTTAATCAAATTAGGGGCTTGGTTTAACGCGGGATAAATTTGAAATTGTTGAGAAAGGGGGATCCCTTTTGTCCAACCGACTCCGAGGTCATAACCATTGCCCGCTACAGTCACAAATAAGGTCTGGGGATTATTTCTTAATAGGGTTTGTACGACTTCATCTCTTTGTTTGAACTCATCAAGTAGAGTTTCAAAACTTTTAGATTCATCTGTGGAGGAGTCTCTGCGGGTTGATTTTCTTTCGGGCTTTTGAAAAGCTAAACTGAGATTGGCAACGAGCGACTTATTAAGAAGAACAATAAAAGTATCGATCTCTGATTGATTAAAATCCTCAATAAACACCAGTGAACACACCTCAACAAGATTCCGACAAGCAATCTCACTCACTTCTTCAGCATGATTCATGATCGGTTGAGCGACACTCTCTAGTTGATCACTCGACTGTTCAGAATGGTTGAGAGTCGGACTCAACTCATCGACTTCGATGATAAGAATTTGAGCAGAGGCTTGTGAACAGAAAAAAATCAAATAGAGAAAGAAACCCTTAAACAAAAAAACCTCCCAATAGGCAAAACCCCTGGCTTGAGTTCCCTTACATCCTTGAAGGGAACTTAAGCACTTGAAACATATTGACTGAGTAATCGAGTTGTTCGCTTTAAAATAGGCTTAACTACAGCAATGAAATAATTTCTGCTGAAAAAGCTTATGACCAAACTTCTGCTTATTGATGACTGGGATTATTTTTATGGAAGAGTCAAAGGTTCATGTACCCGTAGTCTTCATTGCGCTTCAAATGAGAAGGCTCGAGGTAAAAAGTCAGCCAAAGTCGCCTCAACCGTTATTTTTTTGGAGCTTCCCAAATAGATTTTAAAATTGGGCCCAACAAATTCACTCATAACTTGAAGGCACATCCCACAGGGTGGGATGGGATTTTCGCCTTTAAAACTTGAGATGATGACAATAAATTCAGGCTTAAACAAAGATCCAAACTGGGAGCGAGCAGAAACAAAACCGGAGCGTTCGGCACAAATGGTGGCACCAAAGCTGCCATTTTCGACATTAACCCCAACTACAAATTGATCGCTCTTCTTAATCTTTAGAGCA
>JBGSSY010000274.1:0-5961 GCA_041736775.1 Bdellovibrionales bacterium
AGACGTGATCGATTCATATTTTAGTCTCCTTTTTAAAGTTCATTTTTAACTTTAGTAAATGATCACTTAACAGCATTATTTATGCCACCCAGAGCCCGTTCAGAATTATTAGAATGGTTATAAATGGACTCTTCTCACCAAGACTGAGACCATTTATTCTTAAAGTGGGGATTAACGCCCCACCAAAATAATGATCAAAAAAAGAAATTTTAAGATTGAGAGGCGCTCAAATATTTTAAAAATAGATCCAATTCTTATTGCATTCAGTAATTCATAATAAAAAATCTATTTATAAATTTCTTTGAAAAATAAAAAACCGTTACCTTGTGAAGTAACGGCTCGTAAAAAAACACAAAATTCTTAGGCTTTATTTCTACTTAAGGTCAAACCGATCAAGCATCATAACCTTATTCCATGCACTGACGAAATCGCGCATGAACTTATCTTTTCCATCTTGAGCGGCATAGACTTCAGCTACGGCACGAAGTTCAGAGTGAGAGCCGAAAATAAGATCCACTGGGGTTGCTGTCCACTTAACGGCATTAGTTTTGCGATCAAGACCTTCATAAATTCCATCGGTCTTGGTGGACTTTTGCCACTTTGTCGACATGTCGAGGAGATTCACAAAAAAGTCATTGCTTAAAACACCCGGCTTACTCGTAAAAACGCCGTGTTTGGCTTGGCCAGCGTTTGCATTGAGCACACGCAGACCACCAACAAGCACAGTCATTTCTGGCACTGTTAATGTCAGCATGTTGGAACGATCAACCAGCGTTTCAGCGGGTGATAAGAAATTGCCTTCACCAAAATAGTTGCGAAAGCCATCGGCTTTGGGTTCAAGGAAGGCAAAAGACTCAACATCAGTTTGTTCTTGAGAAGCATCCATTCTTCCAGGAGTAAAGGGAACCTTAAGATTGTAACCAGCGGTTTTGGCGGCCTTCTCGATTCCGGCTACACCACCCAATACAATGACATCGGCCAGTGAAACTTTGCTTCCTGTTTTATTAAAATCTTTTTGAATTTGCTCAAGCCGATTCAAAACTTTTGTCAATTCTTCTGGGGTATTAACTGACCAGTCTTTTTGTGGAGCAAGACGAAGGCGTGCACCATTAGCACCGCCACGAAGATCGGTTCCTCGAAAAGACGCCGCAGAAGCCCAAGCGGTACGAACGAGCTCAGAAGTTGTGAGGCCAGAATTTAAAATTTTATTTTTTAGAGAGGCAATTTCACTAGCACCAATTAATTTGTGGTTCACCGCAGGGATTGGATCCTGCCATGAAAGGATTTCTTTGGGAGCATCCTTTCCAATGTAACGCGTTCGTGGGCCCATATCACGGTGAGTGAGTTTGAACCATGCCTTAGCAAAAGCCAATTCAAACTCTTTTGGGCTTTCTAAAAAACGACGAGCAATTTTTTCGTAAGCTGGATCCATTCGCAGAGCAAGATCAGTGGTAAACATGATCGGTGCATGTCGCTTGTCTTTATCATGGGCATCGGGAACTAAACTAGCAGCACCTTTATCTTTAGGAATCCATTGGACTGCACCGGCAGGGCTTTTGGTTTTTACCCATTCAAAGGCAAAAAGATTTGTTAAGTACTGATGAGTCCACTGGGTGGGATTAGTTGTCCATGCTCCTTCAAGTCCACTGGTTGTCGTATCTGCACCTTTGCCAGTACCACATTTATTTTTCCAACCAAAACCCTGCTCTTCCACACCAGCAGCTGCGGGTTCGGGACCAAGACATTTCGAAGGGTGACGACCATGGGCTTTACCAAAAGTGTGACCACCTGCAATCAATGCCAGAGTCTCTTCATCGTTCATGGCCATTCGACCAAAAGTTTCTCGAATATCTTTAGCTGCTGCCAAAGGATCATGATTTCCATTGGGCCCTTCGGGGTTGACGTAAATAAGTCCCATTTGCACAGCCGCGAGAGGTTTTTGTAATTTACGATCTCCTTTGTAGCGTTGGTCAGCAAGAAACTGTGTCTCGGGACCCCAATAAACCAAGTCCGCTTCCCAATCATCGGAGCGGCCACCGGCAAAACCAAAAGTTTTAAAACCCATTGATTCAAGTGCAACGTTTCCGGTGAGCACCATAAGATCAGCCCACGAAATTTTACTTCCATACTTTTGTTTAATCGGCCACAGCAAACGGCGGGCTTTATCGAGATTCGCATTATCAGGCCAACTGTTCAAAGGCTCAAAACGCTGCTGACCTCCTCCCGCACCACCGCGGCCATCAGTCACACGGTAAGTCCCTGCACTATGCCAGGCCATACGAATAAAAAATGGACCATAGTGACCATAATCTGATGGCCACCAATCTTGAGAAGTTTTCATTAATTTTTCGATATCTTTTTTTAAAGCGGCCACATCTAATTTTTTAAACTCACTCGCGTAATTGAATTTTTCTCCCATCGGATTGGATTCAACGGCGTGTTGTCTGAGAGGCATAAGGTCAAGTCGGTCTGGCCACCAAAATTGATTGGATATGTTTCTTTTGTCAGTCATTGTTTTGGAAGATGCACTGGCAAATACAGAACTTGCCAACAAAGACAGAGCAAAAGCAATCAACACGGCTCTGGTTTTATTTTTTAACTTCATAGTTTCTCCTAGCTCTTAAGATGTCAGTCTGAAAGAGGACTAAAAAACCATTCCTCTCATCTGAATAAATTAGATAAGGACATCCTACTGGATGGACAAAAACACATCAATGCCTATTCTCTTCGAAAAGAGATCGACGCAGTAATTCATTAATTTTCAGTCAGAAGGTGGTCTGTACATTGTTTGGGGGACAAGAGAAATTAGGGAGCTTCTAAAGTAAGCAGAAAAAAATCTTATTCAAATTCGCTCAACTAAAAATTAAAAAGGCCATCTTTGAGATGGCCTTGATGAATAAACTTAAAGGTTGATTCAATTATTCAAAACAGCCGGCACCCATAAATGCTTTTTGGCCATTGTGGATAACGGCATACCAGCCGTTGTTATATTTTTTAACTCTCATCTCCATACCTTGATCCGATTGACCAAGAACTTCAGAGGCAAGGCTTGGATAATTACGAATGTTACAACCTGAAGTCATGACTTTCGCAACTTTTCCATTTGTAGTTGCAACTGTTGAACCTAGAGTCCGAGTTAAACGATTGCGTCGTTGTTTATCATAGAAAGACTTATCGGTTTCTACTTCCACTTCGAGTTCGTCCAACTTCTTAGAAATTTTTCTCAAAGTTTCACGATGAGAGTTCACTGCGGCGATAAATACTCCTGTGTCTTTATCAGCAGTTTTAAAAGAAATGGCGGCTTTGGACTCTAAATCTTTAAGACCAAGTTCTGCTCTTTTCAACTCTTTGAGAGCAAAAAGTTCTTGTTTTTTAGCTTCACTCATTTTTTCTTTCATTTCTTTAACTTCACGATTCACTTCAGCATAAGCTTCCATAACTTTCTTTTTGTCATCTTCAGCTTTTTTCTGCTCAAGTTTTGAATCCTCAAGTTTTAAGGCCATTTGATTGAGCTCGTCTTTAGCCATAAGAGTGGCTTGTTTAGCTTGTTCAGCTTCAAACTTGGCTTTCTCTGTGTCTTCAAGGGCACGAGCTCTTTCTTTTTCAGCACGAATAATATCGCGTTTCGCTTTAGCCTCTTCTTGTCTGGCTCGATCAAGTTCTCTTTTAGCCTTAAGAACTTCAACTTCGCTTCGACGACTTTCTTCAGAAGCCACTTTTTGCGCCTCTTTAGCTTCTTGCATCGCCGCTTCGGAATCAGCGATAGCCGTTTCTGTTTCTATCATTAATTCATCTTCAACTGTTTGAGCCTTAGCAGTGGCTGCAAACGATATAACCAATAAAAAAATAATCAGTGGATTCCTTTTCATACTTAACCCCTTTGTTTATCCAAAGGATCATTCGGCCGCCTTTCTTAAGTCTTAAAGCCAAAGGTCTAAAAAATGGTCTATTTGGTCTGTTTTATCTCAATTTGGGTCATTTTTTTTAACTTTGTTCAGCAGTTCAACAAAAGTCCTGGAAAAGTGGAAACTTTTCGAGATCATTTCAGGCACGTCTTCTCTTTTCAATTAAGGATGAACTCTTCTCTTAAAAAAGGGCCCTTCAGCCAAATTGTTTCTTTTTGGTATTATTTCTATTGGTGCTCACCTCCTTATATATGTTTGCTAACCACAAAATACCATGGTTCCAAACTGGAACTCTTTTTGTTAAAGGTCCAAGAATGAAACTGATTTTAAAAAATGACTTTTGATTTTCATTTTTTTAAGCTAGTTCTTGTTCTATGTCCTTCCATTCTCAGCGCCGTGAATTTCTGAAGTTTATGACAAGCCAATCCGCTCTATTGAGTCTTTCACCCCTCTTAGGGAGTGAGTTTCTTCTGACAGCATGCACCTCTCAACCCAAAAGAATTTCTTTTAAACCTTTGCAACCCAGTTTTGAGGATAAACTTTTATTGGCTGAAGGCCTGAGTTTTCAAGTTCTTTGCCAGCAGGGAGAAATAATCAACCCAGTGGGTGAGGCCTTTGGCTCCAATAATGATTTCACTGCCTTTCTCCCCCTTAATCAAATTGCAGATGAAGGATTGCTTTGGGTCAACCATGAGTCGGTGGTGCCTGAGTTTGTTCACCAAAAAAACACAAAGCAACTCACCCGTTCAAAAAATGAAGTCATTAAAGAGCAAGAGCAAGTCGGGGGCTCTATCCTTCATATTAAAAAAATCCAAAACCAGTGGATGGTACAAAAAAACTCTGACTTTAATAGACGCTTTCATGGTCGCACCCCAATTCCGTTCAGCCACGGCTCTCAAATTCAGGGAAGTGGATCTGCCATGGGAACAATTGCCAATTGCGCCGGCGGGAAAACCCCATGGAATACTTTTCTCACCAGCGAAGAAAACTACGACGAATTTTATGGTGATGTTCGTTGGGTCAATGGAAAGCGTGAGTTTGTAGCTGTCAATAAACTCAACTGGTATAAACATTTTCCTTTACCGCCCGAACATTATGGATGGGTGGTAGAAATTAATCCCCTCACTGGTGAAGCCGTTAAACAAGTTCTCCTCGGGCGTGCCAGCCATGAAGGTGCGACAGTTGTCAAAACCAATGACTCACGAGTGGTTGTGTATATGGGTGAAGACCGCCCCGGTGGTTTTATTTATAAATTTATTTCTACCGGAATGCATTTGAAAGAAGGAACTCTTTATGCCGCTGATACAATCAATGGACGTTGGTTGGCATTGGATCTCAAAAAAAATCCTAAATTGCAGAAGGCCTTTAAATCTCAACTTGATGTACTCACTTACAGTCATTATGCCGCCGCATTAGTGGGTGCTACACCACAAGACCGCCCCGAAGATATCGAAGTCGATCAAAAAACCGGCGAAGTTTATATCGCTCTCACTAAAAATCCTGACACTAAAAATCTTTATGGTAGTCTTTTTAAAATCACTGAAAAAAAGGGCAACGACAGTCTTGAGTTTGAATCAAAACATTGGGTGAGTGGTGGCCCCCAAGCGGGACTGGCTTGTCCTGATAATCTTTGCTTTGATAACAAAGGTAATCTATGGGTGACCGTCGACATGTCTGAGAATGAGATTGGAAAACCGGCCTATAAATCCTTCGGCAATAACGGTCTTTTTTATATTCCTCTACGAGGAGAATTAGCTGGAATTCCTGTGCAAGTGGCTTCAGCTCCTGTGGATGCTGAGCTGACTGGCCCTAGTTTTTCTCCTGACTTTAAAACTTTGTTTTTATCGGTGCAGCACCCAGGGGCACAGTCCAGAAAAGATTTAGCAAAACTCACCAGCCACTGGCCCAACGGAAAATCATCATTTCCCCGCTCCGCCGTAGTGAGTATTCAAGGCGAGCTACTCAATCAACTCACACAAAGTTAAAATTATTTTTTCTTTTTTGGACAAGCTTCTTTAAGATCAAAGATTTTATCAAGCGGAGCACCCTCATCGGA
>JBGSSY010000277.1:0-7644 GCA_041736775.1 Bdellovibrionales bacterium
ATCTTTATTCAGTTCAAGAATTTTTTGCTCACACAAAGAGAGTTTTTCTTGGGCTTCAGTTTGATGGGCTTGAGATAATTCAAGCTCTCTTTTAAGACCAGAGATTTTTTCAAATTCAATCTGACGGCTATTTTCAAGAAGTTCAATCACGGCTTGATGGTCGCGCTTCATACGAACCTTCTCGTTTTTAAGTTCACTCAGCTCTTGATTCATTTGGCTTAATTGATTGCGGTTTCTTTTCTCTTCGTTGAGTTTTTTCTTAAATTCTTGCAGTTCATCTTTGGCAAGGGCGAGATCTTCAGAGAGGCTTGAGTTTTTTAAACGACTCAATGTGAGTTCGTTATTGAGTTCTTCGATATGCTCCTGGCTTTTAGATTTAAATTCATTGAGTTCTGTCCGAAAGTGGGTCTCTTTATTTTCAACTTCCTGTATGAGCTCCTCAAAACTTTTGGTCAATTGACGGTTTTGAGCTTGGGCTTTATCAAATTGAGCTTTGAGTGAATTGAACTCGTAACCCATATCGAGAAGAAAGACTCTGAGCTTATCCTTGGCTCGTGTTTTAATTTTTTGAGAACGAAAGATTTTAATTTTAAGATTTTCGATCAGGGCCGATTTGTCGACTAAAAGTTTCTGGGTTTCTTTTTGGTTGTGTTGACTGGCTGAGTAGATCTCGTTGTAACGGAGTTGCAAAAGTTGGATCTCTTTTTCAAGGCTGATCAGCTGACGAGTTTTTTCATCTTTTTGTTGTGACCAAAGAGATTCTTTTTCAAGAACGATTTCATTTTGAGCCGTTAGGTTTTCTTTAATGCGTTCAAGCTCGGTCATTTTGGTTTGCATTTCAAGAATGCGTTGTTCAAGGGAGGAGTTTCTACGAATATTGACTTTGAGCCTTGAAGAAAGATCTTCATTTTGTTGGATGAGCATTTCGACCGTGGCAGAATGAAGGATTTCAGGCGGTATATTTTCAAGGCGGGGAGGAGGGGGAATCTCGGTGGGTATAGGAATTGAAACCATTTCGGTTTTTTTGAGTTCCATTGATCTTCCTCCTTGAAAATTGCTGGAGATCCATTCCATTGCTCCCCATAGATATTCAAACATTGGCCAAGATATTTGTCTAGGTCTTATCCGTTTTTGAGAGGGCCCAAAGTCCAAAAACTGGACTAAAGCCAGCTGGGCATTTGGCCGATAAAAGATCATGGCACTCTCATCAAAATCAAATTTTACTCTTAAAGAAATTGGTCCCGGAACGGATATTGAAAGCTATGTGTCGACTCGTGGAAAACATAAAACCCAAACTGAACTCCACTTCACAAGTCATCTCGAAGGTTTACTCAAAAAAGGGGTTGAAGAGCAGTCAGAGACTGTGACAGAAAAAGTAGACCCTCGTCCCTCATTAACCTACGGTCATGCGATCTTAGCCGCTGTTGTTTATGAAAAGTATGATATGGCCCAAGCGGAACTGGATACCTTGCTTAGCCTAAAAAACGATTACCCCCTCTTTGGTGAAAAAGCAGGACGTTATATCCAACATGCGAAAAGCTTGGTTAAAGCCATTAAGTCAAAAAGGGCCATCGGAAAGCTGCCCCATGTTTCACGCTCTAAACAAAAAGAATTAATTGGAGCACTCAGCATTCACTTTCATGAATTAAGAACTTGCATCGTCAATATTGAAAAAGTTGAGAGATACGCTCGTAAAGAAGATATCAGTTCGACCCGTTGGTTTATGATGACAGCCTATTGGTCTGGTTTTTCAGTTTTCACTGCGGCGATGATGATCGCCGCATTCCCTGACGTTGTAGTGGCTCTTCACCAAGAACTCACTCATCACCTACACTGGCTCTTCAAGACAGTGGCTCAATGGATTTGGCCTATTTAAGAAGTTCATTTTTAATTTTATTAAGAGCGGGAAGGTTAACGGGTGATGGCACTCTTTTTCCATTGATGAAGAGAGCCGGTGTCCCTTTAACATCAAGATCCACTCCTAATTGGGCTTGTTTCTTGATGATTTCCAGTGTCTCACTAGCTTCGCTGCAGGTTTTAATTTCTTCCCAATTCAATTTTAGTTCTCCAGCGGCTGCCTCCAATTCTTTTATGGCTGAATCTTTTGCGACAAGCCGCGCTTGATTTTTAAAGATCCATTCTTGGGTGGCCCAGCCTTGGTCTTGAAGCCCGGCACAATAGGCGACACGGGCCAAGTAACAGGCGGCACCACTGACGTACTGGACCACAGCGTTGCATTCACCATCGAGTGGAAACGCTTGAAAGGAAAGTTCAACTTCTGGGTTATTTTTTGCGAATTGATGGACGATAGGGAAAGCTTTTGCGCAATGACCACAAAGAAAATCAGCAAATTCAACGATTTTAATTTTTGAATTCTCATTAGGATTGAGCTGAAGGGGAGAGAGGGGAGCAATATTCTTTTGTGGGCTTCTCATCCAATCATCAAATTGAAGTTGAATCATTTCTTGTGCATCTTTACCACCATATTTTTGCAACTGATTGCTATTGTAGGAAAAACTGAAAAGAAGAATGATTCCACCGATAATTCCTAAGCTCTTAATCAGTGAGAAATTCAACACAGGCTTAAGACCAAAGCCTATGGCCGTACCAAGGAGGAGAGTGAGAGAGAATCCGTAGGCTGCAGAACACATCGGGCAGAGGGTGTTAAGAATAAAAAGTGAAATAAAGGCCATGATCACGCTGGTTAAAAAAATGAAGCTTGTCAGCACTCGAAGGGTGTTTATAAAGCTATCTTTTGTGTCTTGAGAGAAGAGAGGAGTTTTAAGGGCTAAGAAAAGTAAGAGCAAGATTCCGTGCAAACTTAAAGCAAAAACCGAGATCGGGAGACCAAGAAACTCTGAGTATTTACTGTTGGTTGTGGTGTTACAATTAAACTTTTCATTAATATTACAAAGTCCCTCTGAGGCCGCTTGACCAAACTTGAAGTCGTAGTGATGGTTAGCAAGATAAATATGGATACCTAAAGAACAAATAACGCTGATTAAACCGATCCAATATCCAATTTGACTGTTTTTTTTATTCATCTTCTCTCCTCTATGATCTTTGTCTAGATACTATCCCAAAAACTTTCAATGGACTCAACCTCTGGTTATCACAGTCAGGATTTATCAAAAAAATCAAACCGTCATCGGTGATACAAACCCCAAACTTAAACCAGTAGAGACCAAAGAATAACAGGAGCCGCCTTTGGCCGTCGAAGAAAAAATCTTGTCATCATGAGATGATCAGTTGATGATGGTATTTGTGGGGGCGCGTCGAAGTTCTACTATTCTAAACTCAAATCAAGCTTGGCTCCATGAACGCAAAGAAATCTTGCGAAAAATCAAAGACCAAGTGCGCCTCTATTTGGGCGAAGAGAGTGAAGATATCACTCTGTACGCCCAATCATACAAGGCTGATGTCTCTCGCCCCTGGATTAAATCCAACTTTTTAGAGGTTGAGACCTGCCTCCAGCAGGTCGATGTGGTTTTTGGCGGCGATTTTCACTCATTTTCTCAGGCGCAAAGAGCCCATCTTCGTTTCCTAAGAAGAATCGCAGCAGAAAGGCCTGTGACTTTGGCGCTCGAATGCTTTTTTGCACAAGATCAATCACTTCTTAATGACTTCCTTGCACAAAAAATAAGCGAAAAATCTTTTCTTAAAAAAATCAAATGGGAGAGCCAGTGGGGGTTTCCTTGGGCTCACTACCGCCCCTTGGTGGATTTTGCAATTCAACATAATATTCAAATTTTGGCCCTTAATGTTGGGGTTGAAGTGAGGTCGGGAGAAAACCTCCACTATCGTGATCAATTTGCTGCCGATCAATTAAAACGAAACCTAAAACTTCACCCCGATCAACTACACTATGTTGTTTATGGAGATCTTCATATTGCCGAAAATCACCTTCCTGGGGAACTTAAAAATCTTATGGGATCACAGTTAGATACAGCCTCTATTTATCTTAACTGTGAAAGTATTTATTTTTCTTTGGCTGAAGAGGGGCAAGAAAACAATGTGGACGTGGTCAAGTTTAACGATCGTCAATTTTGTGTTCTCAGTTCACCTCCATGGGTCAAATGGCAAAGTTATTTAATGTACTTAGAAGAGAATTTTGATGTCGGACTTGAGTTTGACGATGAAGATGATGACTTTGATGAGGGCTTTTGGGATTTTCATATCGACTATACAGATCATGTTTCCCAGCTCGTGATTTTGATCTCTTCCGCTTTGGGTCTAGTGATCAAGACAGATGCCATTCAAGTTTACTCTCTCAAAGACCCCCAAGTGCTTAAAATTGTTCGAAAGAATATCCATAAGCTTGACTACGACTTAGCTCATTTCCTTGTGAAAAATGATAAAAGTTTTTATTTGCCCAAAGGGGGTTTATTTTATCTTTCAAAGGCTACAGTGAATCACGCTGCAAGTCTGGCGGGTCACTATATTCATGCTCAGGTCTCTCAGCAAAAGAATCTTTATTGGTCTTATCCCCATGATTTTATTCGTACCATCTGGATTGAGACCATGGCGTTTATGCTCAGTAAATTTGTAAATCCTAAAAGAAAATCACAATCTATGGCCGATCTCAAGAAAGAGCTTCAGGCCTTCGACAGCAAAGACAAAGGTCGAGAACCACTTCTCCTGGCCCTCGATCAAAAAATGTTAGAAATCCTTTTGGTTTTTTCTCAAGAGACCAGACAAAAAAGATTTATTCCCCAAGACCGCTCAAGCTATATTTTAGCGGCCAAGTTTTTAGGAGAAATGTTAGGGGAGCGCTACTACAATCTCTATCACGCCCAGAAAATCAGTTTGGATGAGCTGGTCCAGCTTCTTGAGCAGGACCTTGATCATAAAAACTTTGATGCTTTTTATTATAACCAGTTAAAATACTTAGATAGAGTAGAAACTTAAGGTGGTTGTAAAATGAGTCAATGGTATCTGAGTCAACAAGGTCAAGCAACCGGTCCGTTTGATCAACAGACTATTATTGAAAAAATAAAAAAAAAGGAAGTTGGACATCTTGATCTCGTTTTTAAAGTAGGGAATACCGATTGGGTTCCACTTTCAAAAGTGGCCGAATTTTCTGAGGCTTTTGGTTTAAAAGAAGAACTGCAAAAAGACAAAAATCAGCCCGAATGGGTTCTTCTTAAAAAAGTGAAGCTTGATAAAACCAGCGAGTTTAAACAAATTGGTCCCTTCACACTTTTTCAAGTGATTGAGTTGTTGGATCAGGGTGAAGTTCGATTTAGTGATTTTGCTTGGAAGAAGGGATTTCCCACTTGGCTCAAAATATCAGAGATTGAAGAGTTTGAAAAACCTCTTCCATCAAGTTCTTCCATCGATGCCACCCTTTATGAAAAAACGAATACAGGTTTTGAAATAGAGACCTTGACTCGAAAAGATAAAGAAAATCTAAAAAAAGAAATCGAAAAGTTTGATCCTGAGGCAACGAGAGTGGTTACGGCCGCTTCATCTCCGATTAACTCAGAAGAGTTTGTGACTGAATCTAAAAAAACAAAAAAAGACAATGACTCTGATGATATTCAACTTTGGAGTCTTAACACTCCGGTTCCTGTCGCTCAACCCAGCTCTCAAAAAATAAGTTCTTCAGCTCAAAAAGAAGTTTCTGAGGGGAAGAACAAAAAAAGTTCAGAAAAAAACAAAGCAAAACCAAAAAGATCCCGGCCTCAATCCATACAGCCGTTACTTTTGGCAACGACAGCCCTTTTTCTATCGGCGTTTTTTCTCTACTCAAGTCTGAAACCTGACGAGACTGAGATCATCTATGAAACCCACCAGACAGAACAAAGAGAGAATTTAGAAGACCAAACTTCAAATAGTGGTTCTACAGCAAATTCTTATGGAGTCACACCACAAGAAGGACAAACTTTAGAAAGCCCTCAGCAAAGTTTAGGAGCCACGACAGCGCAGTTACAAGAAAAATTAAGGTCACTCAAAGACTCTGTTGTTGAGCCAACGGAAAAATCGGTCTTGGATACAAGGGCTGATTCAAACCAACAAACTCGTTCGAGAAATGTAGCCCAAACTCCGACAAAAAAGACAATGTCAGTAGAGAAGGAAAAAAATAAAGCAAAGGCTCAAGTTGTACCAAAAGAAAAACCGTCAAAGAAAGTCACTGCCATAAAAGGCAAACCGAAAGCCTCAACAAAAAAAGTTGAAAAAAACAAATCAGTAGGATCGACAAAACTCACCGGCAGTAAAAAATTTCAGTCCTATTTTAAACACAGAGAGAGAAAAGCCTTGTTTTACTCATCGATTCGAGCCGAAACCTTGGCGGTCGATATTGAAGGTCAGTTTAAAAAACTTAAAACAAACAGGTCTGCTTGGAATCGCTATTACGGACAATGGAAGAAAAAAGTGGGAACTTCATTGGCACAAGAGATTCGATCTTATCCTTCTAAAAACCAGAAATATGCATATCCCCAAATTCTGGATTCATTTAAGAAAGATTACCAACTCTTTTATAAATACGGAGAAGTTTTCAATTCTAAAGTGAATGGCAAGCGTGTACCAGCCGATGCACCACAAGATATTAAAAAGATATTCACTCGGTACCGTGAACAAGCTAAAAATTTAAGTCTTTAAGTCTTTAAGTCTTTAAGTCTTTAAGTCTTTAAGTCTTTAAGTCTCGATATTCCCAAACCATCTCAACAGAAGTCGAGACTGATCCTTGTCGTTGGATAAATATTTATTATGTTTCATACCTTTGTCCAGTGGAGTCTTCTTTTTTTAAAGATGAGCTCATTTTTTTGAAAGCCTGAAGAGTCAAAAAGAGCCCTTTTTTTAAAGTCTTATCTTAATCTGACCGATAAAAAAGAATGAATTATAAAGTCGTTGTTCACACTAGTTTAGTTATGACATTACTGTCGTTACTTTTTCTCTCGGAAGTCCGTGGGAAGTTAAACGCGGCTCGTGAGTATAAAGACCTCTCAGAATTTTGGAAATCAAAAGTCGCTAAAGAACAAATCAGAAAATTAATCGTTATGGGGCAATTTGCTGACTTTAAACAAGAAGTGGCTTTGCTCATCCCTGAGAAAATTAAAAAAACCAAAGTTGAAGAAGAGCAAAATCGTCTTCGTGATTTAGCCAGCGTCATTCCCCATGAGTCTCGTCACAAGATTCAAATTGGTCAATCGGCTCAACAACTTCTCGCTTCTGGAAAAGCTTTAGTTAAAAATAGACAGTACCAAGAGAGTGTTCGTGTTCTTGAGGCACTCATTAATCAGTTTCCGGACTCTCATCATGTTATTGAAGCCCACTATTTGATCGTTGAGTCCTTCTCACAACTGCAAGAGAGTCAAAGTGTAATCACTTGGGTTGATAAAATGGTTGAATTGTTTCCGTCCAATCGATTGACAGGTTACTCCTTACTGAAAATTGGACTGATTTATGAGAATGAGGGGCGGGGAGATGATGCCGTTCGTATCTATAAAACGATTGTTTCCGTTTACCAAGATAAAATCTTAATTTCAAAGGCCCAGGATTCTGTCCGTCAGTTGGAGTTATGAGCTCGACCTTAACAAAAATAATCTTATTTTTCACCAGCTCGTTCTTGCAACTCCATATAGCGGATGCGTCCGAGAAAAACGGCTACACCATTGGCAGTGAGTTACCCCAGGGTTGCAT
>JBGSSY010000296.1:0-14649 GCA_041736775.1 Bdellovibrionales bacterium
TAAGACCCAAGTTTGAAAATTAAGACCAAGAACCATGTTTGAAAATTAGGGTTAAGACCCAAGTTTGAAAATTAAGACCAAGAACCATGTTGGAAGATTAAGTTTAAGGCCCAAGTTAGAAAATGAGGTTTAAGAACCATGTTTGAAAATCTTTTCAATAAACGGAATCAAAAATCTAATTGTCGTTCTGAAAATCTTCAGGAAATAATTTGCGCAAAACTCGGTTCATTTGTTTTCTCAGCTCAGGGAGATGGACGCTAGTCGCTTTCACTTTCAAAAAATCCCGCAAAGGCTGTAAGGGATAACCTCCATATTGCCCCGGTTTTAAAACGTCATTAGAAATTCCAGAAAGACCTGCCACATTAACATGGTCTGTGATTTCAATGTGGCCAGTAATGGCGGTTTTTCCTCCGCAAACAAAGTGATCACCGATTTTACTAGAGCCTGCTGTGACCAATTGAGCTGTGAGTAAACCATTTTTACCAACGACCGTGTTATGGGCCAAATGACACTGATTATCGATTTTTGTGCCAGATCCTATCACTGAATCGGTCAAAGTGCCCCGATCGATGGCTGTACCAGCACCAACGTGAACCCGATCTTGTAAGATAACTCGGCCAGTGTGGGGAATGCGATAGTGTTGACCTATGTGATCATGGGCGTATCCAAAACCTTCAGAGCCAATGATGGCATGAGATTTAATTTCACATTCGTTACCAATCACACATGAATGACCGATATAAACAAAGGGGTGAAGAGTGACATTTTTGTGAATCACTGCATTTTCTTCAACCACACAGTGTGAGCCAATAAAACTGCCTTCACCAATTTCACAATTTTTTCCAATCACAGCGTAGGGAGCGATCACTACACCCGCAGCGATTTTTGCTGAAGAATCGATCATGGCCGTACTATGAACTCCAGAGAGATCAGGTCGATAAGGTGTTTTAAAAACAAATTGATTTTTAATTTTTTGTGCCACCCAATCGACGTTTTTAGAAAAGATCCAAGTTTGCTCTTTGGGATGAGTTTGCAGTTTTTCTTTCAGCGAAAGGGGTGCAAGAACAGCGACGATTTTGTTATTTTGAGTTTCTAAAAAATACTTTGGATGATTGATAAATACAAAGCACTGATCTTCAGGATTTTCTAAAGAACAAAAATGTTTGAGAGCCGTGTGAGTGGGTCCTTGAACTTCAGAGATGAGTTCAGGGCAAAAATCAAGCAAATCCTTAATGGTCAGTTCTTTATTGAAGAGCATAATCTTTTGTAGAGTATTTCAACCACCGGTGAAAGAAAAAAGAGGCGGATTTCATCTAAAACACTAACGTTGCGCACAATTGTCTTGGTTTTCGGTGTGTTTTGACGGACTTAGACTGGAAATCAGCGGCAAAATTGCGTAAAAATGTTCTTTTCATCGAGTCGAGGATTATGGAACAAAAATCAGTAGAAGTTTTTATAAGCGAAAGACAACCCCAAATTCCTTGGAAATCAGCGAAGGCTGTTATCGAGCTTACGGCTGAAGGCGCAACCGTTCCTTTCATTGCTCGTTATCGAAAAGAAAAAACGGGTAATCTCAACGAAGTCCAAATCCGCGATATTATCGAATTGGATGTTGAGTACAAAGAACTCATTAAGCGAAAAGAATTTGTTCTTGCTGAAATCAATGAACAAGGAAATCTCACACCAGAACTTAAAAAAAGAATTAACACATGCTGGGATCTCGCCGAAGTTGAAGAACTCTACCGTCCCTACAAAAAGAAAAAGAAAACCAAAGCCACTATCGCCAGAGATGCTGGGATCGGTCCTCTTGCCGATTGGATTTGGGCTCTTGGTCATGGTGAGGCCACTTTTGATGTCACTCTTGAAGTGAAAGCCAAAGAGTATATTAACCCCGCAGCCAAGTTTGTGACTTATGACGAAGTTTTAAGAGGGGCACAAAATATTATCATCGAAAAAATTTCTAATGACCCTGTTCTTCGTGAAAAGGTCAGAGAGAGTTATTTTACCAAAGGTGTAGTTGAATCTAAACCAGGTAAGAGTGTTAAACCGAAATCAAAATTCGAAACTTACTTTGCTCATACTGAAAAAGTGGTCTCTCTTCTTGAAAAGAAAAATTCTCACCGCTATTTGGCCATGCGCCGTGGTTGGAAAGAAGGGGAGTTAGCTGTAACGATCAAAACTCCAGAAGAAGATCAGTTGCTTAAAGACTTCGAACATTTCTCATGCACTCAAACCCAACCTGCGGTTAAAAACTTTTTGGATCTTTGCTCAAAGTCAGCGCTTACAATTCATGTTGTTCCTTCCGTCGAAAATGAAGTTCATAAAAAACTCAAAGATGCTGCTGATATATTTGCCATCGAAGTGTTTGCTGAAAATGTCAAAAAACTACTTCTCGCTTCTCCCTTTGGTTCACGCTGTGTTTTGGGAATTGATCCCGGTATTCGCACAGGCTCAAAAGTCGCTCTGGTCGATAAAAAGGGTCAGTTTATTTCTCATACTGTGATTAAAACCCAGGGAGAAAAAGCCGAAGATAACGCCAAAGCTCTTTTCTCTGAAGTTCTAAAACAAATTGAAATCGATGCCATTGCCATTGGTAATGGAACCGGTGGTCGCGAGACGGAAGTGTTTATTCGCAAAATTTTAAAAGATCTTGAGAAAAATATTCCTGTGGTTTTGATTAACGAGGCTGGAGCGAGTGTTTATTCGGCTTCGGATGTGGCTCGTGAAGAATTCCCAGATCTTGATATCACTGTTCGCGGCGCTATCTCTATTGCTCGTCGACTTCAAGATCCCTTGGCTGAGTTGGTTAAGATTGAACCCAAAAGTATTGGAGTGGGTCAGTATCAACATGATGTTACTCAAACCACATTACAAAAACGTCTTGATTCCGTCGTCGAAGATTGTGTGAACTATGTTGGCGT
The DNA here is from genome assembly GCA_041736775.1 of Bdellovibrionales bacterium. Classification (GTDB taxonomy): domain Bacteria; phylum Bdellovibrionota; class Bdellovibrionia; order Bdellovibrionales; family JAGQZY01; genus JAGQZY01. Next base: position 2,922 of record JBGSSY010000296.1, read on the forward strand.
CGACGTAAACACCGCTTCTGAACATCTCCTTCGCCATGTGGCTGGTATTGGGCCCAGTATCGCAACCAATATTGTTAAATTTAGAAAAGAAAAAGGTCTCTTTAAAAGAAGAGATGAACTGATGAATGTACCGAGCTTCAATTCTAAGTCCTATGAGCAGGCGGTTGGATTTTTAAGAGTTGTTGGTGGAGAAGTTCCCCTGGATTCTACCGGTGTCCACCCTGAGCGTTACACTGCCGTTCGCGATATGGCCAAAGAATTAGGGGAAAATGTCTCAAGCCTCCTTGGAGAGGGAGTCGCCAAGCTCCAAGCTCTCAGAGAAAAATGGACCAAGCTCATTGGTGAGTTCACATTTGACGATATTGTTAACGAGCTCAGAAAACCGGGCCGAGATCCCCGCGATCCCTTTAAAGTTTTTCAATTTCGCGAAGATATTTTTTCAGTGGATGATCTTAAAGAGGGAATGATCTGTAATGGGATTGTTTCTAATGTGACTAACTTTGGTGCCTTTGTTGATATTGGTGTCCACCAAGACGGTCTTGTTCATATTTCTGAAATCGCCAATCAGTTCGTCAACGATCCGCAAAAAATGTTGAGTCCCGGTGATCAAGTTCAAGTTCAAGTCAAAGGGGTTGACAAAGAAAAAAAACAAATCTCTTTGTCGATGAAATTTGGTGAAAACGCTAAACCCGCTCCTCGCCCTAAGTTGGCTAAAAAAGAAGGCGCACCACCAGCCAAAAATCGCCCCCCTCGCCAAGCGGGCAGTGGACCTCGAAAAGAAGGCAGCTCTCCTCGTCCGAAAGGGGATCAACCAAGAAGGCCCGAACGATCGGCTAGTGAAAGAGGCGAGAAAAACGAAAGAAATGATAGAAATGACAGAAAGCCCCGCCCCGATCGACAAGGCCAAAATCGAAACAATAATGACAACAAACCAAGAAGACCCGCACAGCCCTTCAACAATCCCTTTGCGGCCCTTCAAGGAATTAAAAAGTAATTATTTTAATCCAACTTCCTCAGTTGCTTAAGTCTCTGGTCAGATTTGAGCCAAGAAATTTTTTGATAATTCGGACATTAAACTTAAAAGGACTGATTTTTCAAAAGGTCAGAATCATTTAATCGAGCTGCTATTTGCATGTTTAATATCAATATGCAACCATTGGTTATGCAATGCCCAAGAGATCAGTATCCTTTGTTACGGCGAGATTATTTTTTTCAAAAGCAATGGGCTTGTCAAAAATGTCAAGGGACCTTTCTCTTTAGAGAAAACATCAAACGAATTCCATCCCTTCAAATTTTTTTTGACTTGCTTAAGGCGTCCTCAACTAATGATCCTGTTCCTTGCCCCAAATGCAAATGTTCTATGACAAGATTGAATTATGATTCGACCAACGGATCTGTGGAAATTGATTATTGCGAAAATTGCACGGCCTATTGGTTTGATTCTGGAGAGTTAAAGCAGGTTGAATCCTCAACAAACAAGACGGGCGAAGAACTCAGTCCCAACAATCAATCAGCCGTTCGCATCTATTTGGCCTGGGAAAGGGATCAGAGAGAAAAGCGAGAGGCCTTCGCTAGAAACCTAAGATGGCTGTCTTTCGTTCTCATTGTTTTTTGCATTGTCGTTTACATAAAAACCTATGAATTTGGATATCAATATTCGGGAAGCCCTAGTTACTTTCGTCAAACCCTTCCGCCCCATACCTCTGCCCTTGTTTCTTTATTTTTGCTAACGATCGGGATAGTTTCTCCACACAGGTTTTGGTTGGTTTTATTGCCAGTTGCTTGGTTAATATTTACTGCTACGTTTATTTGGGTCTCTCGTTACTCAGTATAAATAATATTTTATTATTTTGATGGTCAATCAACTCATAAGGTTAGGAATCAATAGGCCCATTATCCAAATCATTGTTTTTTTATGATCTTCCATGACAGGGCATTGAGCTGTGCATTTTATTATTCTTCAAAATAGTTTCTATAATTAAGGAACACTGAGCCTCATGAATCAGAGAAACCAAAGCTGTCGTTGGTCAAGAGTCGATGGTGCTCACGACAGAGAAGCCTCAGATTTGTCAGTTCATCGCTTCCGCCAAGGATGAGTGGTTGGATATGGTCAATTTCAAGACCAGCTTGGGACTGGCAACTCCGATGACTTTTATAATTCGCAAACTGACATCTTCCATCAGCTCTTTGCCAGACTTCATATCTTTCCTTTCTGGTTAATGTTTTTCTCAGGGGCTTAACTCTTAGGGGTGAGGCTTTTAAGGGTGCGACTTTAAGTGCAGAATCGGTTTCGACTTTTTCAGAACTCCGCTGTGGAAGTGACTTTGGTTTATTGAGTGGGTCGACTTGTTTTAAACAGCGAGCGAGCATCCAGTCTAAAAGTTCGGCCAGGCCCATTTCGGGTTTCAGCTGACGAAGTCGTTTAAGGCGCTTCGCGGTTTCTTTATTGATGTTCAGTTTAAGTTCGGTCAGTTCATCATTGATCATTCTTTGGCGTTCTTGAATTTGTGCTGACTGAGGGTTTAGTTTTATTAATGCGAATTCAGCCTCTTTTTGGCTTTTACCTCTTAATGAGTTTAAGATTTTTTTCTTTTCAAATTTTGTATAAATCTTATTTTGTTTTTTCTCTTGCCGAAAAAAGGTGGCCGCCTTCGCCACATTCGATAATGAGAGGGTTCCCGCAGTGAGTTCGCTTTTGATTTCAGGACAATCTTGTAAAAGCCTCATCGAGCTAATTCTTCTAGAAGCCGCCCCTTCACTATAACGAAGGCAATCTGTACAATAACTAAAAAGGGATGAGTAGCCTCGCCGAGCATAGAGTCGCCGTCTCTCCACTTCTCTCAGATGCTCGAGCACCAAGGAGGTGCAACGGCGTTCTTCAGTGGTCAAATGCAATAAGGTATTTTCTAACTGATCATCTTTTAATACTATTATGTTCATAGTGGTACCCCTTTGTCATAAAGAACTATACACCCCTTTTTACAAGTTTGGTTTGGCCGACCATAAGCCTCTCTAAGAGGTGTAAAAAAAATGATGAGCAGCCCCTCACGTTATTAACTCAGTAAGCTTATGGTTGACCATGAACCTCTCCAAATTGACTGCTAAGAACATCCTCCAATCGATAAAACAACAACGGTTTTTGTAAAAAGAATCAGTCAACAAAATTTTTTAATTTTTAAAAAACGCAATCCGGACTCCACATTTATTCCATTCGCTCAAAATTTAACAAAATTCATTTGGCCTTGATTTTAAATAGCGCGATTTAAGGCCGATCCTGCATTAGATTTTGTCAGAACTCCACTGCGGAAGTGAACTTGTTTTTTTAGAACTCCAATGTGGAAGTAACATCGGTAATTCAGAACCTCGCTGTGGAGGTAACTTTGGCATTTCAGAACTCCGCTGTGGAAGTAACTTTGGCATTTCAGAGCTCGGATACAGTAGTACTTTTGGTATTTCAAAGCTCTGCTGTGGAAGTAATTTTTGGTATACCAGAACTCCGAAACAGAAGTAATTTGGTATCTCAGAACTCCACAGTGGTAGTAACAGCGGCAATTCAGAACTTCGCTGTGAAGTAACTATGGTATTTCAGAACTTCGCAGCAGAAGTAATTTGGTATTTCAAAACATCGCTGCGGAAAAGAATTATTATTTCAGAAAACCCTGTGTAACTCACTTTGGTTTTTTCGGAACTCCGCTGCGGAAGTGATTTAGTTTTTTAAACAGATGAAGTTTTTGCAGGACTTCTTACTTTAGGGTCAGCAGGTGTTGTCCGAACTCAACAAAGCCTTTGCCCGCGGGAGATGAAGTCACATACTGGGGCTTTGATTTTAATTGATCTTTAAAATCTAAAATATTAGCGACGGCGAATGAGTTGTTAAAAAAGCCAAAAAGAGGCTCATCGTTAGGTGAGTCGCCAATGAACGCACACTCTTCTTGATGATCTTTGAGATTTTGACCATAAAAGTTTTTGTAAAAAACTTCGCACATGGGTTTTTTATCATAACTTCCAAACCAACCATTGACGTGGATGGAGCTGACTTTTGCTGTTGCTCCGTGTTTTTCAAACACGCTTACGATTCGTGAAATATCTTGAGGAGAGAGTCTCTTGACGTCTTCACAGAAATCAATCGCCAGATCAAAAAGACGAGTGAATTGATCTGATGCGAGGGCGGAACCTTTCACGGTGGATAGAACTTCTGTTTCTATGAGCTTTAATTTTTTTTGATTTTCAATTCTCTTTGTTTCTTCAATTAAAAAAAAACGTTTCATTGTATGATTGTCATAATGAAAATAAAAAGCCCCGTTCTCTCCAATCACAGCTTTCACTGGCCAAAAGCGAGCAATCATTTCACACCATCCTGCCGGACGACCCGTGACCGGGACAATATGGATTCCATGGTCAGAAAGTTTCCAAAGCATTTCGTAGGCTTGTGAAGTGAGTTTCCCATCACTGGTGAGAGTGTCATCAATATCAGTAAAGAGAACTTTTATTTTTTGCTTAAAATTTAACAGGGATTTCATTTTATGAACCTCAAGCTGTTGTAGAAAGACTTCATTTTATAAGCCTTAAGTTGGTATTGAAAGATCTCTTTTTATGAACCTTAAATTACCGCAGTAAGATCTCATTTTATGAACCTCAAGTTGCTATAGAATGAATTCATTAGTGGAACCTCAACCTGCTAGTGAAAGACTATAAGGTCTAGTTCTGTGATCTGTGAATCGGAAAAAGAGAATTGAGCTCTCGATGTATGCAAGAGCAACCTCAACAGAAGGGAATCATCCTGATTTCATTCATCGCTCTTGAGAGAATTGATTTTAAGTTTCCTTAAAATGACTGCGCTGTAACCATGTTGCGTTATAAAATAAAGTTGCACCCAGTTCATTTAGGTTTCATTGTTTTAACGTAACGGACCATTATATAAGGACACCACTGATATGAAATTAGTCATCGTTGAGTCACCGACAAAAGCTAAAACGATCAAGAAATTTTTAGGTCCCGATTATAAAGTTGAATCCTGTATGGGTCATATCAGAGATCTGCCTCAATCGGCAAAAGACATCCCCGATAAATACAAAAAAGAAGAGTGGTCCCGTTTGGGAGTCAATGTTGAAGAAGATTTTGACCCCATATACTGTATACCTAAAAATAAACTCAAAGTGGTTAAAGATCTCAAAAGTTGGCTCAAAGATGCCGACGAACTGATCCTCGCAACGGATGAAGATCGTGAAGGGGAGAGCATCAGTTGGCATCTCGTCGAAGTGCTTAAGCCGACTGTTAAAACCAAACGAATGGTTTTTCACGAGATCACAAAACCTGCGATTAAAAAAGCCCTGGAAGATTTTCGTGATATTGACATGAACCTTGTTCGAGCCCAAGAGGCTCGACGGATTCTGGATCGTTTAGTGGGCTACACCATTTCACCTCTCCTTTGGAAAAAAGTGGCCTATGGTCTCTCCGCCGGTCGAGTGCAATCTGTAGCGGTCAAACTGATCTCTGAAAAAGAAGTACAACGTTTGAAATTTAAGAACTCGCATTACTGGGGTCTTTACGCTCAAACAGCCAAAGAAGATAAAAAGTTTGAAGCCAGGCTCTCCAGTTACCAAGGTCAAAGAATTGCAACGGGTAAAGATTTTGATCCTGATACCGGTGAACTTTTCGCTGCCAAAAAAGCCGATACACTTTCTCTCAATCAAGAGCAGGCTGAGAAAATAAAAAAAGAAGTTCTCAAGACGCAGTGGTTGGTTCAAAGTGTAGAAGAAAAACCAATCACCCGTAAACCCGCTCCTCCTTTTATCACCTCCACTCTTCAGCAGGAGGCCAACCGTAAATTGGGTCTCAGTGCCAAAGAAACCATGCAAGTGGCGCAAAAACTTTATGAACAAGGTTTTATCACTTATATGAGAACGGATTCCAATGCTCTTTCGACCCAAGCCATCGATGCAGCCCGAATGAGAATCCAAAAAATGTTTGGAAAAGATTATCTTACGGATGAACCAAGAACCTACAAAGGTAAAACCGCAAAAGGGGCCCAAGAGGCCCATGAAGCGATTCGACCTTCTGGAACAGAGATGACTCCACCTGAAGACACTTCACTTCGTGGTGTGAGCTTGAGTCTTTATGAACTCATCTGGAAGAGAACCATTGCCTCGCAACTTCCTAATGCACAACTCAAACAAGTGAATGTTAAAATCACAGCCGGTGATGCGCTTTTTTCTTCATCGGGTCAATCCATTGAATTCCCTGGATTTCTTAAAGTCTATGTCGAAGGACGAGATGAAGAAACTGAAGAAGGTGAAGAGAGCAGCACCATTCTTCCTAAGATGGCCAAAGGGGATAAAATCAATTGTCTGTCGGCTGAAACTAAAGAACATGAAACCAAACCACCGGCTCGATATACCGAAGCAAGCCTTGTGCAAATGATGGAGAAAGAGGGGATTGGGCGACCGTCCACTTATGCTTCTATTATCAGTACCATTATTGATCGAGGTTATGTTCACAAACAAGGTAACGCCCTAGTGCCGAGCTTTACAGCGATGATTGTTTCTCGTCTTCTGGAACAGCATCTATCCACTTATGTTGATCTTGGTTTTACCACTGAGATGGAGAATCGATTGGATGATATCGCCAGCGGTGATCTGAATTCCAATGAATTTTTAAAGTCAGTTTATTTTGGTTCTAAAGGACTCAAAGATCAGGTGGAAAAACAAGAGAAAAAAATCGATGCTGAACAAGCTCGACAAATTGAATTCACAGCCTTACCTGATCTTAGTTTTCGTGTGGGTCGTTTTGGCGCTTATGTTTGCCGAAAAACCAATGAGGGTGAGCAGTGCGCCTCTCTTCCAGAATCCCAAGCTCCCGCCGATATCACTCGACAAGATTGCGACAAACTGATTGACCAAAAAATTAAAGGTGCGGATGCCCTCGGTGTTGATCCCAAAACTGACGAACCAGTTTATGTTTTAACCGGTCGTTATGGACCCTATGTCCAATTGGGTGATGCCAGTGATGAGAATTCAAAACCAAAAAGAACAACACTTCCCCAGGGTCTTAATCCAGAAGATGTGACATTGGATCAAGCTTTGTTTCTTCTATCGTTACCCAAGTCTTTAGGAGATCATCCTGAACTTAAAAAAGATGTGAAAGCGGGCATTGGTCGCTTTGGTCCTTATGTGGTTTGTGATGGTGACTTTAGATCCATTCCTAAAACCATCTCTCTTTTTGATGTGGATTTTAAAGTGGCCATGGATCTTCTCTCTCAGCCTAAAAAAGGTCGGGGGCGAGCAACACCTCTTAAAGAGTTTGGAGCCCATCCCCAAACCGGTGAAGAGATCCATGTTCTCAATGGTCGATACGGCCCCTATCTCAAAATGGGTAAGTTGAACGTTTCTGTACCAGAAGACATAGAAGTTGAAAATCTGACTTTGGCGAAGGCCCTTGAACTCATCTCAGAAAAATTAGCCGATGCTCCAGCTCCTAAAAAAGCCAGCACGAAAAAAACATCTTCAAAAAAAGTGGCAGCTTCAAAAGCTCCTCTTAAAAAAGCAAAGGTTACACCCGCTCAATCACCGGTAAAAAAGAAGACGGTGAGTAAAAAAGCCAGTGGAAAAGAAGAGAAAAAAACGGTCATCCGCAGGCGTTCAGCGACTGTTGAGTGATGAGCGGACCGAAGAGTTTTTATATTTTTGATTTTGACGATAATATAGTTCACACCGATTCCTTGACTTACATTTATCACAAAAAAAGTGGAGAAGAGCTCGCTCTCTCCACGTCAGAGTTTATTCAATGTCGAACCCAAATTGGCCAAAGCGGAAAGTACAAAGATTATTGTATTGATTTAAACCCCCATAAAACTTTCAAAAGTTTTAACGATGATCCTGAAAACAATTATTTTCCATTTTTAGAAGACTTAAAAAAGGCCGTTCAAAAAACCAATTGGCAGGGCCCATCATGGCAAAGATTTGTTAAAGCCATTTCTCGGGATAGAACCATGGCGATTGTGACAGCCCGTGGCCACCATCCTGATAAAATGAGAGAGGGCCTCAATTGGCTCGCCCACGAAGGTCTGATACCTAAAGAACCCGATATTCATCGTATTTATTCTTTGACCCATCCTTTGACTAAAGAACTCTTAAAATGGCGGGGACCTGAGCTGATTTCTTCTATGAAAAAACAGGCCCTGCACCATTTTATCGAAGATGTTTATGATCAGTTTGGTCATGAGCCGCTCCATCGTTTTGGTTTTTCCGATGACGATCCTAAAAACATAGCTTCCACGCGCCAAAAGTTTATTGATCTTAAACAACGCAATCCCCACCACAGTTTCTTTCTCTACGAAGCTCGACCAAAGCAGGTTATTGAAGAGGAAATCCAATTGAATCAAGATGAGACCCAATGAGTTGGTTTTTTTGACCAACGAGGTGACGCTTTCTGTCTAAATGCTGTGAAATAGGGTTGATTCTCATTGCTGATGTCTAGTTTTTTATATCGAGCGAGAAATTGAAAAAAGTGAATCCCCAATTCGACCGATAGTGGTTATAATCAAAAAGAGATCAGTGGGCTTTTCTTTATGTGGGGCTCGATCATTTTAAAAAAGGATAATCTATGAAATTTATCTCTCTCCTGTTGCCTGTTCTTTTTCTTCTCCCCACACCATCAAATGCTCAGTGGAATATGTTTGGGGCCGGAAGAAAAACTCAACTTAAGTGTGAAAACTTACGCGATATCAAAAAAGGTTTTCTCATCGCCCATATTAATACCAGTAAAATGACACCCACACTTGAAGCGAAAGCGGTCAAAAGACACCTGGAAAGTTTTGACCCCATGAAAATCTATTTTTCACAACAAGATATTGATTTTCTCACTAAGGATATGAAAAACATTTTTGAAAATGTTGAAAAAGGTCAGTGTGATCAACTTTTCCGTGTTCAAAACCATTATATTAAAAGAGTCAAAGACCGCGTGGCTTATGCTCAGAAAAGATTAAACAAATCCTTTAAACTCGATAAGACAATTCGAATCATGCTTGACCCCGAAAAAAGAGGTTACGCTAAAAACGAAGAAGAGCTTCGTCAGTTCCAAGAAAAATATATGCACTTTCAAGTTTCTAGCCGAATCATCACGGGTAAAAAAGAACCCGAAGCGATTGAACTTGTGGCAAAGTCTTATGACCGTGGTGTTAAAAAATTAGAAGAGTTTAAACAAGAGGATGTCCTTTCGGGTTACCTCAACAGTTTTGCCCACGCTCTTGATCCACATACCGCTTATTTTTCAGCCGATGCCCTTGAAGATTTTGAAATACAAATGAGTCTTTCTTTAGAAGGTATTGGTGCCACTCTCACACCAGAAGATGGTTTCACCGTGGTTGATTCTTTAGTCAAAGGCGGAGCAGCAGAACGTTCGGGCAAAATCTTACCAAAAGATAAAATCATAGCTGTTGGACAATACGAAAACGATAAAATTCAAGCCTTTGAAAATGTGGTTGAATGGGACCTTAGAGATGTTGTTCGTCTCATCCGCGGTAAAAAAGGCACAAAAGTGGCCCTTAAAATTTTAAGACAAGCAAAAGGCAAAGCTGAACATCATACTGTTACCTTGGTCCGAGATAAAATTAAACTTGAAGATGAAGCCGCTCAACTCTCTTTTATTGAAAAAGAAAACAATGGTGTGAAGAGAAAAATTGGGATTATCAATTTACCTTCCTTTTATGCTTCGAGCAAAGGTGATCGTTCCAGCGCTCGTGATGTGAAAGACATCATTAAACAAGCTAAAAAAGAAAAAGTGGATGGACTCGTTCTTGATATGTCTCAAAATGGTGGCGGAAGTCTTAGTGATGCGGTTGAGCTATCGGGTCTGTTTTTTAAAACAGGAAATGTGGTGAAACAGTCTTCTAAAAATCCACGCCTTAAACCCATGCCTCTTAAAGATGAAAATCCAGAGGTGGATTGGAATGGTCCCTTAGTTGTTTTGACCAGCCGAGTGAGTGCTTCAGCTTCTGAAATTGTAGCGGGAACTCTTAAAGATTATAATAGAGCAGTTATTGTTGGAGCCGACCACACTTTTGGAAAAGGAAGCGTTCAACAGGTCATTCCTCTTTCTCCGGGTCTTGGAGCCCTTAAAGTGACAGTGGGAATGTTCTTTACTCCAGGTGGTTACTCGACTCAACATCGTGGGGTTGAATCCCATGTTGTTTTGCCAAGTGCATTTGATGACAAAACTATCGGTGAAAAAACATTGGATTACTCTTTACCACCGCAAAAGATTCAAGATTTCATTTCTCAAGAGGCTTTTGTCACTGCTGGTGAGGAGCGCTGGGCCCCGATTGAAGGCAAAATCGTAAAAACCTTAGCTGAACGTTCAAAACTACGAGTCAGCCAAGAGCCTGAGTTTCTTGAAATTATAAAAGAAGTTAAAAAAGCCAAGGATGAAGAGTCTAAAGGTTTAGTTTTAGGCGATTCATTTAACGACAGAAAAGATAAACAGGACGAATTTGATAAATTAAAAAATCTGTCTAAAAAAGAAAAGCTGGCAGAATACCATAAACGACCTGATGTTAAAGAAGCAGTGAGTGTTGTGGTTGATCTGATTGATATGCAAGGTAAAGTGCCTCTTAAAATTGCTGTAGATACACAAAAGAAGTTACCGGCGAGCTCTGCGACCCAGAGTGCCGAAGTTTTCAACTAAACAGTTTTTAGTATTTATTTTTCTGAATTGCTCATTCTCCTTATTGCGGTGTAGATTTTCTTTAAACCGACAGTAAGGAGTTTTTTTATGAAAAAATACTATTGGGGACTTTGCCTTTCGGCCTTGGTTCTGACATTTTTGGGTTGCCAAAGTTTAACAAAAAAATCATCTGATCTCAAAGTGAGCTACGAAGAGTTTGAAAAGGTTTTAAGCCCTAGAGGTTATGCCCTTCTGAGCGGCCAAGAGAGCATGTTGGTGCTCATTGCCCTTCCTGGCGACAAATACCCAAAGATCTATCGTTATAGCTTTAAAGACAAAGAATTCACCCTTGATTACGACCATGGTTTTGCCATCAGTGGTTTAGGTGATGATCGTTCGGGTAAAAATATCTACCTTCATATCGACGACAACGGTGATGAGAACACTCAAATCTACACCTACAATCCTGAAACTAAAAAACCCACCCTCCTTTTTGGTAAGGCCAAGTTTAAATCATTCGTAACTAATAGTGATGCCCAGGGAGATTTCTTAATCTTGTCATCTAATTTTGAGAATAAAGCGATCTATTCGATTTATCGTCTCAATTTAAAAAATCCCACTCAATTCGAACGTATCAGTGATGGTAAAACTAACTTGTTTGCCGAACTTGTTTCTGAAGATGGACAGAAAGTGATTGGGACTCGATCTCTTTCCAATAACGAAAACCAAGTTTTCCTCATTGATGCTCAATCGAAAAAATCAAAACTTCTTTTTAAACGCAGTAAAGCGGTTTTTTCACCGGCTTATTTTGGGGATAATGGAAATGCACTCTATGGCGTCACCGATTACAACCGAGATCGAACCGGTTGTGCGAAAATCCCTCTCGATAAACCCAACCAAGTTTTCTATTTTATGGAAGACAAAACAAAAGACATTTCCTGTGACTACGGAGATGTTTCAAAACTTTACTCCACCTCAGAACTCTCACGTGGAAAAACAAAGCTGACATTCTATCGCAAGCCTTTTAAAGACCCCATCGCCATTCCTCAGCTCTTTAACAATCAGTCGG
>JBGSSY010000024.1:0-3359 GCA_041736775.1 Bdellovibrionales bacterium
ATCGTTCGTGTGTCTTCCGGAGTAAAAAGTGGTTGAACCACGGGATCAATCGGAAGGGTGTTAACAAGTTGACCGGCACTATCATAAATTTTTTCAGAGGTTCTAAATCGAGCAAACCCATCATAACTTTCCATTGCAAAACCAAGCGGATTGATCATGGTATGACAACCCATACAAGCCGACGAATTGGTTTGATTGTGAAATCTTTCTCGTGTCGAAGCATTGGGATCGGGTTTGGGATCTCTCACCATATTGGCAATTTCCGTAGGTGGAGGTGGAATATCATCACACAGAAACTCTCTACGTAACATAAGGCCACGTATAATAGGATTTGTATGTGTGTTGCCAGAAACTAAAAATGCAGCTCGGGTCATAAGACCGGATCGTTCACCAGCAGGAAAGGAAATCAGTTGATCCTTTTGTCCAGACCATTTTTCAACGCCATAAAGGGTTGCTAAGTCATCGTCACTGGCAAATGAATAGGGACTTAAAAAGAGATCATCAAAACTTCCGTCGGTATCAAGAGTATAATGGCGGGTTAGATTTTTGAGTTCGTTGATTAAGCTCTCTCGACTGACCGAAGCTCCTTCAGCAAAAGCCACTTCTTCTGCAGTCGAAGCCGTAATTGGATGGGCAATATTTTTATAGGAAAGCCAACCCTCAAAAAAGCGGTCCATCGAGTCAGAAACCAGTTGAGGGTAAGTTGCAGTGAGGCGATCGATTTCAGCAATCATAGTATTCATCTCTAAGAGACTCCCATCGGCCGCTTTATCAAGCAGCTCCTGATCCGGAGTTTGTTTAAGAAGATGAAAAGAAATGCGGCTTGCCAGTTCATAAGCTGAAATTTTAAGGAGATCTGTTTTTTCAGGAACACCCTCAAGCTCAAGATGATAAAGAAAATTGGGGTGCATTAAAAGTCGAGTGAGTAACCATTGAGCTTGAATTTGAGCGGAACCAAATCCTTTCACTTGATTTCTAAAGTTTGTCACTTCAGTCGTGGTTAAGGGACGTCGTAAAATGTGAGTGGCTCGTTGTGATAAAAATCCATCCATACAACTGTCACTCAAACTAGTGGTTGAGGCACATGATCCAAAGAAGGCTTGCAAGCGTGTGTTGTTTTTAGCAATCTCAATTCCCATTTGTCGGGCCACTGAAAAATAAGCCGCCACGTGACTTGAGCTAATTAGAGTATCATCGGTATCAAACTTTACACCATTATCATCAGGAATGGATAAGAGATGGGGGGCAAGAAATGTTTTAATGTTATTCTGATCAGTCAGACTGAGATTTGCTAAAAGGGCATTGATCGTCCGAGTGTATTCCAATTTAGAAAGTTTGAGTGCCGAAGTGGCCGAAGGGTCTTGATTGGGTTGACATTGAAAGAGATTCTGTTGAATACCACCTAATGAAGAGTTAGCCCAATATTCGCTGTTTGCTTTCATTTGTGAGTCACAGTTCTGATAAAAAACCAGAGCAAAAGAGGCTGAACAGAGTAGAAATATTTTTTGTGTGGTTTTCATTGTCAACGTCCTTATACTTAATTTCTTAACCTGTTATAATGGGCAAAAGTTTACCGGAATCCTTTATGCATACAGCATGGGGATGGGAACCATCACTTTTTAAAGTACTCCAGAAACTCGTAGCGCCGGGTGAAATGAGATCTGCAAACGCATATTGTGTAAGCATAGGGTCATTGGCGGGTATACCCATAGCTCTGAGTATAGTAATCATGAGTTGATTATAAAGAATCCCCGGTTGTCCGTATTTTGTGGTAACACCCGGTTGTCTATAATCGACAAAGTAACCGGTTTTCAAAAACCCGCCGGCACTTCCAGCAAGAAGAATCGGACGATCCCAATTTTTGTGAACACTTGCAGAATTTAGATTACCAAACATGACAATGGAATTATCAAGATAAGTTCCACCATTTCCTTCATCAACATCCAGTTTTTTAAGCAGTGGAACATAGAGTTTTTCGACCATCCATCTCATCGCATCGCCCACTTCTGTTTTTTTACCATCATGACCCCAGCTATGAAGATTATCGAAAGAGTATTTACCTTGAGTGCCCACTTGCATGATTCCAGTGACGGCAGCCACTTTGGTGCGACCACATTTAATACCTGCGACAAGCACACTGGTGTAAAGATCTAGAAATTGTTCTCGAGTCATATCATCTGGAATTGAACCCATACTGGTATTGAGTTTAGGATCAGCGGGAGCAGAACAGACTGTTGAGTTCACGGCAATGAGCTTCTTTTGAAGTTCGTGGAGTTCTGTGGCGTAGGAATCTAAACGTAATTTATCTGTGCTACTGATATTGCGATGACTCAAGGCACTTTTTAAGTCAGAAAGTGTTTGATCAATTAAAGTACTTGATTGTGTTTGTTCAACTGTGGGTCCCACTTGATTCACCATCGGTGTCGAAGGCCCAAATAGTGAATTAAAAAGACCTTGAGGTGTTGACGGTCCACCGACGTGTTTAAGTCCTGAAGCGAGATCGCCAGGAACTTTCAATCCTAGACTTCTGTTACCGTATCCCACCACAGATCTCATCACAGGTGTAGAGGAATATATGTGTGGTGAGAACGCTAAAAACTGATCAATGGACGGAACAGCAGGATATTGAGTCAAGGTATCACCATCAATCACGTTAGGATCATGATAGTTCCCTCCTCTTTGTTGACGAAAGTGTCCTAGCATTGTTGCTCCGCCATGAGTAAAGGTAATGGGAGCATCCAGCCCTTGCAGCATATTTAATTTTGCAAGGTAGGGGTTCAAAGCAGAGGAATAGATTTTTGAAATAGAACCCAGTTCTGTCGAGACTCGAAGTTGAGTATGATGAATATTATGTCCCGGATAAAGTGGGGTGACTTTGTCGGCTAAATAAGTCGGATAAAGATCAGTTCTTGAATACCCTCCCAGTGGTACCCAAGTGGCGATAAACCTTTTATCGATCGGAAGATTTTGCCCCCATGATTGTCTGGGCCATAATGAGGGAAGAAAGGGGAGTGCCAGAAAAGCATTACCACTGCCAATAAGAAACTGTCGTCGGGTCTTCGAGTTGATTTTCATGACTCTTATAAAGAGCAAAAATCAAACCAACTCAAATATCATTCTAAGACACTCATCTCTCAGTCATTGTTTTAGACTCTCATGAGTTGTTGAAAGAGTTAACATTGTCTAATTGAAAAACATTAAAAAAGATATTTTTTTGATTGTTATTCCCAAGCGATTCTGACCACCTTTAATTCCCAAGGGACTTTGACCACTTATGTGCGTCAATTTGATACGATCCTTACCTTAAATCAATCAGGGGAAGGGTTATCATGGGGGATTTTACTGTGCGAGCTAAAGAT
>JBGSSY010000325.1:0-10309 GCA_041736775.1 Bdellovibrionales bacterium
GGGGTGACGATCATCAATAGTCCATTTGGATCGCTCGATACCACTTCTTTGGTAAAAAACAATTCTGACTTTTCTTCTTCCCCTTCTTTTGGTCCCCAACTGCGATCTCCACTCTGTAATACTCAGTTGGATGTTCAGGAAATACTTTTTCAAGCTTCAGGAGAATGGAGTGGTAATGGGCTCATTGAGCTTCAATCTCTTTCAAGCTGGCAAGACTCGTCGAAAAGCATTCTCGTAGTTGAAAAGAAAAATAAATCAGAAGTATCCTATGACTTTTTTTGCAAGAAAGAAGAGGGTGATGCTCCAGGCTGATATTGAAAAAGCTGAAAAAAAGAGCCAATCAAAATCAGATGGTTCAACTCGTGCAGCTTCTGATGAGAGGGTGATTGAGCAGCTGAGTGAAATTCTTAATAACTATCTCAAAACTCATCCTAATATGACTTTGAATGGTTTGAGTAAAAAGTGTCGGGTGAGTGAGCCGACAATACGGCGTATTGCCAAAAGACAGGTAAAAACACTTCCGACGGTGAGTACTGTTCTTGATCTTCTCACGGTCGTCAGTAAAATTAATGATCTGTCTGAGCTTGTCAAGTTTTACGGGGGTGCGGTCTCTGATTTTATTCATCAAGCCTATCCCCATTTAGAAAGTCATTCTCCTGAGTATTCAAATACTCTGAATCAAGAATTACAAAATCCGGTGAAGTATCTTATTTTTAAACTCTCCCTGAATCGCAGTGGGGTTTCTGAAGATAAAGTGAAGAAGCTGTTCGGTGATCTGGGAATCATGGAATTAAAAAGTCTGATTGAAAAAAAAGTAATCATTAAAAAACAAGATCGTTATTTCTCTTCTGTTAAAAATTTTTCAGGAAGTTATGAGGATTTTGTTGAACAGTTTAAATGGACGTCTTCTTTTATAAAAACGGGTAAAGTTATCCCTCATGGGGTCCTCAATCCACTTTTTGTGAATGGTTCAGAATCCATTTCTCAGGAAGCCTATAAAGAGATTGTTAAGATTCAAAAGTTGGCACTCAAAAAAATCAGTCAAGTTATTGCAAACCCAGATTCAAATGGCCCTGTTCCTGTTTTCTTTCTTTGTGCCTTAGACACATTGGACACTCAAGCCGCCCACGAGATGGATTGAAGACCAAATTGTAGAAGATTCTCATTCTTTTCAAATAAATTGAAATTTCATCGGCAATCAATGATTATTCCCCTTTGCAATCAAAGGACTTTTTATGAAAACGATTCTGCTTTTAGGTTCCGGTGAGTTGGGAAAAGAATTTGTCATCGCTGCCAAGCGATTGGGTCAAAGAGTTGTGGCCGTTGACAGTTATGAAAATGCACCCGCTATGCAGCTTGCGGACGATTTCGCTGTGATCAATATGCTCGATGGTGAGGCCCTTAAAAAAGTGGTGGCTCAATTTAAGCCGGACATTATTGTTCCTGAAATAGAGGCCATACGGACCGAGGCCCTCAAAGAGTTTGAAAAGTCTGGAATCACGGTGGTTCCAACGGCTGAAGCGACCCACATGACGATGAATCGAGACGCGATCAGAGATCTGGTTTCCCGAGAACTTAAAATTCGAACCGCTGAATTTTATTACGCTGGTGATGTTGAAACACTCAAAAACTGTTGTGAGAAGCTCCAATTTTCCTGTGTCGTGAAACCGGTGATGTCATCATCGGGTAAAGGACAAAGTACAGTTCAAAAAGCCAGTGATGTTGAAAAGGCATGGCATTATGCCTGTGAGGGAATGCGAGGGGATCAGAAGAAAGTTATTGTTGAAGAGTTTATTCAATTTGAGAGTGAGATCACCCTTCTGACTATAAAACAAATGAAAGGACCCACTCTCTTTGTTGAGCCCATTGGCCATAGACAGGAAATGGGCGATTATCGTGAGTCTTGGATGCCGGCGAAAATCAAACCCCATCTTCTAAAAAAGGCCCAAAAAATGGCTCGCTTAGTGACGGATCGTCTGGGAGGAGCTGGATTGTTTGGAGTTGAGTTTTTTGTGACCAAAAATGAGGTTATTTTCTCTGAGCTCTCACCCAGGCCCCATGACACTGGGATGGTCACACTTGTTTCCCAAGATCTTTCAGAGTTTGAACTTCACCTTCGTGCTATTTTAGGTCTACCGATTCCTAAGATCAGTTATTATGGGCCTTCGGCTTCGGCAGTGGTTTTGGCTGATCGCGAAAGCGAGAATTTTAGTATTGTTGGTCTGGACAAGGCACTCTTGAAAAAAAATACCCAAATTCGCATTTTTGGCAAACCCAAAACCAGAAAAAATAGGCGTATGGCCGTTGCTTTAGCTTTGGGGTCTTCTGTCAAAAAAGCCAGAGAAAAGGCGACTGAGTCGGCTCAATGTCTTCAGATCCAATATAATAAGGACTAAAAGTTCTCATCTTGGTTGGTCTTTGCTTTTGAAGTATTTTTTGGTAGCTCTAGAGTCGCAAACCTTTGGGGGTATCCTATGAAATTTAAACTCTTTCTCATTTTGGTTCTTTTTGTTTCTTCTTGTGGACCGAAGGCCAATACAGATTCTCTTCAAGGAAAAAAACCTGAAACAAAAGAAGGGGAGCTGATGAAACTCGTCCTCTGCGATCTGCCTCCTCCAGAAAAACTTGTGCCTGGTGAAGTTGATATGAATGAGATCAAAACCCAACTGGTGGGCGGAGGTCTTAAGGGCTGGGTTCATGCAGCGGTCAAAGATCAGTTTTTATTTGTGTTCACTTGGCGTCAACCCAACAATTTTTTTATCAATGTTCAACTTCCCATGTCTTCAACCGACACCAAGATCTTAGAAAGTCTCAGTCAGCTCAAAAGACATGATGAAATCTTCATTCAAGGAGATTTTTTTAAGAACGAATCACCCCTTCAACATATCAATGTCACCTCTTTAGAAATCACCAAGCCTTATACTGGCCCAGGCTCTGATTATGTTTATGAAAGTGAAGTACCACTTGAGATTATGAACAACAACAAGATGATTGCCGAAGTTCATATCGTCACCAATGGTGGCGCTGTTCTTGTTGTGGAATATCAGGATCGAATTTTACCTGTTCTTGTTCCTCGCCCAGAGTTCACTCGCCAGCTTTATCGCGGTGATAAAATTGAATTAAGCTATCTGGTTAAAACCGCTCTTAATCGTCCTCCTCACTTGATACTCAATACAAACTCACCAGAACCCATTCGAATGATTGAGCAGATTGCTTGTGGTCACAATGAACCGATTGAGCTTGAGGGCTCTCTCGTTATGTTTCCCCAAAGTCCTCAGATCATGTTTAACGTTTTTGCTTTGAGAACGAGGGATGCTGAAGGGATTGAGCGCGAATACACTTTAGTTAATTTTGAAAACTCAACTCTGTTCACTGAAATCAGGCGTCGTTTACAAGGAAGCTGGGATATTATGAGTGAATATGCTCGCAATGATCGAAATAAATTATTGAATGAGCGTATTTTGGTTAAAGTAAAAGGAATAAAAAATGTTATGGCCGGAGATCAGGCTAATCCCCAAATCCTTATCAATGACATCAAGGATTTAAAAATCGAGCTTTTCTAAAAATTATTTTTTAAGCTGGGTGGCGATCTTTGATTTTTTTGAATGAAAATCGCCCAAGGGTTTATTGGATTTTTGAGACGATTCTCGAGTCTGCCCTAAATGAGGATTTTCAATCTGTGAGATTTTAACAGTTGTGACTGAAGTATTGGATAAGGTTAAACCCAATATAAGAGCTGAGAAACCAAAAAAATCGGACAATGAAGCATGTCCACGGAAGACTTCGATTTTAGATTTGATAGAAGTAAGATCAAGCATGGTTAATCATTATACGGTCAAAGAGTCATAGAGCTAAAGTAGAAAAACTTTTTTATGGCGCTTAAGTCGACCTAGCCTAAAGAAGGGTTGTTGGACAGCCAAGAATGTCTAAAGTGTTTATTATTCATGCGAAACCAGCAAATTTCCAAAAAGTCTTCACCTTAAATTGTAGCATTTGCCCAAGCCTAAAATTTGTAGCAAAATGAAACAATTCTTTCAAACAGGTTTGGTGATCATGGTACGGCTTCAGTGGTTTTGTTTTGTTTTTTTCTGTTTTTTTTCTTTAGAATCCTTTGCTGAACCATGGCTTGCCAATCGCTATGCAC
Source organism: Bdellovibrionales bacterium (assembly GCA_041736775.1). GTDB lineage: Bacteria > Bdellovibrionota > Bdellovibrionia > Bdellovibrionales > JAGQZY01 > JAGQZY01. The sequence goes on from JBGSSY010000325.1 coordinate 4,145, forward strand.
AAAACTGTGCCGGTTGTCATGCCCCTGGTCGTTTGAATCGAGAGCCTGCAAAACGTCGTTGCACCCTTTCTTGTCAAGGCTGTCATGTCAATCCCAATGGTGGTGGACTGAGAAATGCATACGGACAATGGAATTCGGATCGTTGGGTGAGATCTTTTTATACAAAATTGGCCTGGAATAAAGACACTCCAGCACCTCTCGATAAACAGCATTACGCTAACGAGAAATTACCGGCCAAACTCAAGAAAAAATTTGCCCAAAGAGGCGCTCCTTTAGTGGGTATAAAAGGTGTGGTTCCCGATCATAAGCCCTATATGGAGTCTTCTAACTATACAGCTGCCAAAAATACGATTGATGAACTCAGTCGAATGACAACCAATGACCCCTACCGTATTGAAAGAAGATCGTCGGTTCAGGCCGGTGGAGATTTTCGTCTCTTTTACATTAGCCAACCTCAAGGGGCAGCCTCTAATAAATTGGAGAAGGGAACGCTTTACCCCATGGTTTTTGATTTTGGTGTTCGAGTGCGTCCTATCAAAGAGAAGCTCTCATTTGTCTATGAGGGAAGGGCCTATAACTCCAGTGTTCAAGATCCTTCTTCAATCGATAAATTATTTGCTGGGGGTGCAATCACACGATCGGCCTATGTTTTGGTGGATGATCTTTGGTACAACACCTATTTTCAATATGGTTTTTACCGACCCATGTTTGGTATCTACAATCCCAATCATAATGCAATGATCACCGATTATACTCAATTGGGGATAAGGACTCGAATCAAAGGAGCGGGTTTTGGTGCCGCTCCTAACGTTCCTTTTGCAATTGTGAATATGATATTGCCGACAGAGGGTGCTGTACCCACTGATATTTCCAGCGAAAATGGATACAATCTGACTTTAGGATTACGATTTGTCCGTTTTGGAGCTCATTTACAAGGAACTTATTGGTCGAGCGAAAATACTCAAGGTCTTATCCCCCGTTCTCGAACCATGTGGAACCTTAATGGCGGTTTTGTTCTTGGTCGCTTTATTGTGAGCAGTGAGATGACCAGCGTTCAACGAGAACAAGGGCGTCTTGATGAAACCAAAATTTTGGGTCTCGATACAAAATTCAGGGTTTGGAGAGAGATGTATCTCATGGCAGGCTATACAACAGCCAATGCCGCTGTGGCTCGTCAGAATACGATCTATGTCACGGGTATTAGTCCGGGCTCTGGAACTGAAACCACATTCGGTGCAAGGGCATTTATAATCAGTGGATTAGCACTCGAGGCGCTGATGACTCAAAAAACCAACAAAGAAGACGGTTTTGCCGACTTTGTTGAAGAAACCATGCAGCTGCAATTGCATGCTTTCTTTTAATTATTTTTGTCATTTAATTTCAAAATGACTTAATTATTATGTCTAGCTCGAACAGCAAAAGTAGACTGTCGTTTTTTACCAAAGCCCTTTTTGAGTTCGACCACAAAATGATTTTTCAATAATGCTCGTTTTAGGTTTCCAGTAGCGGCATATGTAGTGAAAGCACAGTATTGATCGCAATAGTTTTTAATGAAAGTTTCGAGATGATTTTCAGACCAAAGGGGAGAATCGGTATTGCCACTGAAGGCATCATAGAGAATGGCATTAAATTTGTAGCTAGTGAAATTAATTTCAGTCAGTTCGTTATAGAAAACAATTTTTTCATGGATAAGAGACTCAATCACAAAATCAAAAAGTTGGGCAGGATCTAAAGAAAGTTTCTCTGCAACCGTGACGAGAATTTTTGTGTAACAGGCCGAAAGAGATTGATTTCCTTTCTCGACCAGTTCATTTTGGTTTTGGTTTTGGTTTTGGTTTTGGTTTTGGTTTTGGTTTTGGTTTTGGTTTGGAAAAGGAAAAGGAAAAGGGCTCTGGTTAGAGTAAGGGTTAAAGTTTGGTTTCAGATCAAATAATTGATCCGTTTTTTTTGACTGCTCGTGTTCATTGAGCCAGAGAAAAAAACTTTGCTGAAGAAATGGAACTTTTTCGAAAGAAGCAATGTGAAAACGAGAAATATTATTTTTGAGAAAAACGCCCAAACACATCAGTTCATTATAGCCAAGGCCCAGACCCATAGATAAAACAGTGGGCTGTGGAAATGTTAAAACCTGTTCCAAGCATTGTCCGTAAATGTAGAAGGTTTCAGAGAGGGCTCCATCAAGGGAGTGCATTTTTTCTCCTCCCAATAGGCTTATGGTGGGACTGCCGTCAGCGGTTGTAAAAATATCAAAATCAGGGGGGGCTTTTATGTTGCTCATATTCTAAATATTGGTTAAGTCATGCCCATGGATCATGCAAGGAGAATGCAAGAGCAAAGGATTTTTTATCCTATCTCCCGTTACTATAAACAAAAATTCGGAGAAAAAGTTTTTAAAATACCGGTGGCTCTGGCTGGACGTTGTCCTAATCTGAAAGACGGTTCGGGTTTAAAAACCTGTGTTTTTTGTGATGAGTGGGGATCCTTTGCTTATCCAGAAAATCAACAACTCTCCCTTAAAGACCAAATCGAAACCCATCGAAAAAAAGTAGCCTTGCGATACAAAACCAAGAAATTTTTTGTTTATTTTCAAGCTTACACCACCACTTTTACCCAAATTCAAAAGGTGCGAGAGTCAATCGAAGAGGCCTTAAGTCATGATGATGTTGTGGGGATTGTTCTTGGCACAAGACCGGATTGTCTTTCTCCGGCCTTACTTGATCTTTTTAATGAGACTGCTGAAAAAACTTTTATGGCTGTCGAATTAGGGATTCAAAGTTTTGATAATAAACAGTTGATATGGATGAGGCGGGGACACAGCAGCGAACAGTCCCAAACGGCACTTGAACGTATTAAAAACCATTGTCCCAATGTCGACCTTGGAGTTCATTTGATTTTTGGTTGGCCCAATGAAAGTGAGTTAGATATTGTTGAATCTGCAAAAATTTGTAATCGGCTTAAAATTGATAATGTAAAACTCCATAACCTCCATGTTCTTAAAAACACTCCACTGGAAGAATATTTTAATGAAGGTCAATTTAAACCGATTGAGCTTGAAGCCTATGCCCAACGTGTGGCTGTTTTTTTATCCCATCTTTCACCAGAAATTGCTGTTCATCGTTTGGTGGCGACGGCCTCTCGCTGGGAAGAGCTGGTTGCTCCAGCGTGGACTCGTAACAAAATGCAAAGTTATCAATACATGATTGATTATTTAAAGTTAGCCGGAACTCAACAAGGGCAATTTTATGAGACCTTATAAAAAGTATAAAAAAGAATGTTTAGAAATTGTAAAGGTGGCCCAAAGACTGCACTCTCGCAATATGCTGGCTGCCGCTGATGGTAATATCAGTATGAGGGTGAGTGACGGTATTTTGATAACCCCTTCGGGACAATCAAAAGCATATATTTCAGAAAAAGATATTGGACTGATCACTATCGATAACGAAATTCTTTATGGCAACCCCTCATCAGAGCGACTGATGCATTTAGCGGTTTATAAAAACTGTGAATCAGCCATCGCTGTGGTCCATGCCCATCCGCCCACAGCCATTGCTTGGACTGTCGCTTTTCCTGAGGCTAAAGAGTTACCCAACAATTGTCTGTCTGAAATTGTTTTAGCGGCAGGCCGCATTCCCATTGTACCCTATGCCCGTCCCGGGACATTAGCCATGGGAGAGGTTCTTAACCCCTTTTTACCAGAGCACAAATTACTCATTCTCAGTCGCCACGGGGCTCTATGTTGGGGAGAAAGCCTTGAAGAGGGAATTATGGGTATGGAGCGACTTGAGCACTCTGCAGAAATCCTATACCGTGCTCAACTCCTTGGCGGTCTAAGTTTTATTGATGAAAATGAAATGCAGGCTTTATGGGAGATGAGAAGAAAAATAGGAAACCGAACATTATGACCGATCGCAAAGCACTGTCTTTAAAACTTAAAAACAATGAGCTTTTTATTCTCGATCAACAAATGCTTCCTGCTACTGAAAAGTGGATTCTTGTGGAAAATCCTGATCACATGATTCAGATTATAAAAGATCTTAAAGTTCGCGGCGCCCCTTTGATTGGAGTCGCTGCCGCCCTTTCTTTAGCCCTTTGGTATCAAAAATCTTCTGCCACACAATCTCAATTCACTCAAGAAGCCCTCAAGTTGAAAGAAGCGAGGCCCACGGCTGTTAATCTCATGAATGCTATTGATCGCATGTTAATGGTTTCAAAAGAAACACAAGGAGACCCCCATACTCTCCTTCTCAGAGCTTTGGAAATTTTTGATGAAGATGTTCGACTTTGTGATCAAATGGCTGAAACCGGTTCAGCTTTAATTCAAGATGGTGATCAAATTTTAACTCATTGTAATACAGGAGGCCTGGCCACAGTGGGTGTTGGAACTGCTCTGGGCGTAATTATTAAAGCTCACGAACAAAGAAAAAAAATCCATGTTTATGTCGATGAAACGAGACCACTCCTGCAAGGAGGACGGCTCACCACATGGGAGTTGGAAAAAGCAAAAGTTCCCTACACTTTGATTTGCGATAATATGAGCGGTTCACTAATGCTTAAAAATAAAATCAGTAAAGTTTTTGTGGGAGCCGATCGCATAGCGATCAACGGTGATTTTGCCAATAAAATTGGGACTTACAACTTAGCGGTCCTTTGCCATCACCATAATATTCCTTTTTATACGGTGGCCCCTCAAACCACCATTGATCCCCAATGTCTCAGTGGTGATCAAATTGAAATTGAGATGAGAGATCCCCAAGAAGTGCGCGGTGTCTCTGGAAGCTTTGGATCTGTCACTTGGTCTCCGCAAAATGCAAAAACTTATAATCCAGCATTTGATGTGACCCCTTCATCGTTATTAACGGGTATGGTTTTAGATCACCTTTATTTGAGCCTCAAAGAGATTCAATCCGGTGCAATTCAAAGAATGACAGTTTAAAAATATTAGTGATTAAGGAGATTATTATGTGGGCAATTATTGGTGGATCGGGTTTTGAGACTTTTGAAGAATTTGTCACTCTTGAGGAGCTCGATCGTGAAACTCCCTTCGGAAAAACCTCTAAAGGTTTTAAAAAAGTCAGTATTGAAGGCGTTGAAGCTCTCTTTATTCCTAGACATGGAATTCACCACAGTCGACTTCCTAGCGATGTGAATTATCGAGCCAACATTTTTGCTCTTAAAAAAATGGGTGCGACCAAACTCCTTGGTTTTTCAGCCGTTGGGAGTTTAGCCAACGAATGTGCACCGGGGGACTTAGTGATTCCGAGCCAATTTATCGATCGCACCAAGGGAATTCGTAAATCCACTTTTTGTGGAGACGGTTTAGTGGGTCATGTTTCTTTGGCTGAGCCCGTCACCCAAGCTCTCGTTTCTGGACTGCAAACTCTGACACCCGCCTTTGATTTTAAAGTTCATTTTAACAAAACACTCGTGGTGATGGAGGGGCCGCAATTTTCAACCAAAGCCGAGTCTCATCTCTATCGCAGTTGGAAAGCGGATATCATTGGTATGACCAGTTATCCTGAATATGCCCTCGCCCGTGAGGCGGGGTTGGCTTATATGAATTGCGCCTTTGTCACAGATTACGATTGCTGGAAGGATGATATTCCCCATGTCACGGTCGATGAAGTTATGAGAATTATGAAGCTCAATAATAAAAAGGCCTTTGTGGTGGCAAAAAGCCTGCTTCACTCAAAACTCGATTCCCTGCAAAAGGCCAATGAAAGTCTTTCTGGCCTTAAAACATCTTTAATGACACCGCTGAATTCATTCTCTGCGAAACAGAAATATTGGCTTGATATTTTAATGAACTAAAAGGGGTTGAAAACTAAAAGTTTTCAACCGAGTCGACGAGATGGGGATTCTCAACAAAGGGATTGACGTTCCCTTGAATTTCCACAATTTTTTGATGTCTTTGAACTTCGTATTGATCAACAGGGTCATTTTCATGCCAAATTCTTAAAATATTTTCTTGTTCAGAATCAATTGATAAACCGTAACGTACTGAAAAGTAGAAGAGAGCGCGAGCGACGTTTCCTTTATGTCGAGTAGGCGGTTCAAAAACCACATCGCCACTGGGGCTTAAACCATAGCGAGAGCTTGCGCAATCCAGTTCTTGTAAAGTCACATCCACTTCGCCAAAGGGGTTATTGCCGCGAACGGAATTGAGGA
>JBGSSY010000328.1:0-1551 GCA_041736775.1 Bdellovibrionales bacterium
TTTTTAGCCTCTTGCAGCTTTGTTTCTTTAAGGGCCTTAAGTTCCAAATCCAAATATTTAGATAAGAGCTCCACTTTGTCTTTGGGGCTCACTTTGTCGACAGAATCACGATCCGCAGTGTAGGAACGCAAATCATCATCCAGATCATTAAGAGTATCAGCTCTATTTCTTCCTCCTACTTTTAATGCATCCCTTCGTGCTTCAACAATTTCGCTGAATTCAGGTCTCACCACCTCGGCATCTTCGTTGGCTTTCATCAAATAAGCCTTTGAGTAGCCAAGAGTCTCTCTGATTTTATCAAAATTGACTCCTTGATCACTTTGTTCTTTCGCTTCACTTAAATAGTCTTCTGCTTTTCTCAGTGGGTAAGCTGCTAAAACGTCCACTTGATTTTGATAAGCTTCTGCTAGCATTTGATTTTGCTCCTGTATTTCTTCTTCGGGCATTGTTGATGAAGAAAATTGTACGGGGTCAATGTTAGAAGCACATCCGACCATAAAGCAGACCAGGCCCCATTTAACTATTTTTCCGTAAGCCTTCTGCTGTAATAAAATCAATCTCATAAAGTACTCCTTTAGTTTTTTGTTTAACAATTTCTTCTTGCTCGTTTTGCGATCCACAGAGGAATCAATATGCACTATAAGATAGTAAGATTATTTATGACGCCGAAACGGCTCGTTGAATTTAAGGTTGTAAAGATCCGGCATGGTTCTTTAAACATCGCAATCCAAAAAGCCGTCTGACGTTGCTTTTATATTGGGGGGGGATAGGGTAATCGTTATTAATTCGGTTGGTCAGCTCTGTCCTTAGCCGTGTCTCCTTTATCCCGATTGTAGCGGGATACTATCTCTTCAAATTTATTTTCAAAATCAGCTTTTTCGTTGCCGTATTTTTGGCGAACGAGTCCAGCCATTGCTTTTACATTACCTTTTGTTTCTTCAATTTCATCGTCAGTGAGTTTACCCCAAGCTTTTTGGACATCACCTTTAATTTCTTGCCATTTACCTTTAATAGTATCTTCATTAAAATGCATTACGACTCCCTTTGTTGAGGATAGACTTTGTATTGTTAATGACGAGTTTTTTGAATAATTCAATCGAGCCGCCAATACTGTTACAAAGAGCAAGAGTCTTGCCAACTGAGGTGGATCTGATTGCATTTTGATACTGAAGAATTGAAGACTTGGGGGATAATAGGGACGGGGGTACGAAAATGACCCCCTTATCAAATCAATCGGAAAAGACTAAACATCTCTTCCTCTGTAAATAATTTAAGAAACCATCTGGTCTTCAAAAGCAGCCAGTGCCGCTTTGGCACCTTCACCGAGGGCGACAACAATTTGTTTGTACGGGATATTGGTCACATCACCGGCGGCATAAATTCCAGGTTGGCTGGTTTTACATTTATTATCGATCAAAATTTCACCGTACTTATTGGTTTCAACAATACCTTTTAAAAAAGCACTATTGGGTATTAATCCAATTTGCACAAATATTCCATCCAGTTCGATCTTATGGATTTTTTGATTGCCACGATCTTCATATTCAAGGC
>JBGSSY010000025.1:0-19122 GCA_041736775.1 Bdellovibrionales bacterium
TAAGACTTGTGGGTATTTTTTTAAAGCCGAAATACTTTTTTTAACCGATTGATCACTCAGGCCCATACTGGACAAAGTTTCATAATATTCATTAAGGGCCTGACAGAAGACTCGTAAATTCTTTTGATCAAAGGCTGAGCGACAAGCAATCAATAAGGGAATCAAAGGTCTTAAATCTGTTTTTTTAAGTTCCTTAAGATGTTCGTGGGTGGCCAGTTTTTTTCCGGTATGAAAAATAAAAATATCGTAACCCGGAAAGGGCCAAGCGAGTTTTTCAGCAGTAAAATTCATCCCATCATACCAACAAAGTCCCCCACAGACTTGGGCCACAAGATCAGCTCCACTGGGTTTATAATCTTTACCGCAATTTTTTTGATAACGACCCACAAACTCTTCAAGATGAGAGAGGACATAATCACTAAAGTCAGAAGTCTCACCATTGATCAGATGTTCTGACATCACAACCGATAGATATTCTGCCGTTGAACGTCCAAAACCGCCGCGACCTTGATGGGGATCAAAAAAAGAGAATCCTAATTTTTTGAGTTTGAGTTGTTCCATTAAATGTCCAGCAGGACTTTGTTTGTGGTAACCATAACGAGAATCATCAATAGCTTTAATATAAAAGCTAGGTTCTGTGGCTAGGAGAAGAGAGGCCGTTCCATTAATCGCCAAATATTCGCCAATAATAAAGGTTTTACTGGGAATCTCGAAAGCATAATCAAAAGTTTTTAACATTAGCTCAGACTATTTTCGCTCAGTTTTTGCGGTTCTCGCAGACCCTGTAAGAGCTGCCAAGCATCAGTATGAGAGATTCGTTTTTTAACCGCCAGCAGCTGCTCCAGTTTTCTTTGCAGCGGTTTGCTTTCTGTCTCACTGGCACCCACTCCTAATGTCAGATTTTTAATATGAAGTTTCATATGTCCTTCAATAATTCCAACGGTGGTGAGAGCCTTAAGTGCACCAAGGTTTTGCACTAAACCAACCGCCGCGCAAATTCGCGACAGTTCACTGGCGGTTTTGATGTTGAGCATTTGTAAACACAGTCGAGCCGTTGGGTGAAGTGAAGTAACACCACCTACAGTTCCGACGATGATCGGAGCTTCTAAGGTTCCAGTGAGCTTTTGGTTTTCGTATCTCCAACGAGTGATGGAACGGTACTGTCCATCACGGCAAGCGTAAGCATGTATCCCTGCCTCAACCGCTCTCCAGTCATTACCTGTGGCAATAAGTATAGGATCAATGCCATTGAGTACGCCTTTGTTATTGGTGGCTGCGCGATAGGGATCAGCTTCAGCAAAAAGCGAAGCTTCTTGAATTTTTTCACCCATTTCAGCATCAATATCATCAACAACCACTTGGGCTACTGTGATTTTTGTATCCACAAGGTTTGAGAGAATACACATAGTCACTTTCTCATCACTGGCTTCCTCAATCGGTCCTTTAAGGTATTCACAGACCTGATTGATCACATTAGCACCCATGGCATCACAAGGATTAAAGTGAACATGAAAAACGGCCATCTTTTGACCATCGGTTCGGTTGATAAATCGAAGAACGATATCTTCCACTCCACCGCCCCGTTTAACCATGCTTGAAGCCACTTGTTGATTCACCTCATCGATCCAGAGAGTTTTATTTTGCCGAAGCACTTCGATGAGTTGATTGGGATTTTTGCAAAGAGCGATTTGAATTTGACCAATAATATTTTCTCCGCGAAGGCTGGTAGTTATTTCACCCCGCTCACGAACCCAACGCGCCGTCTTACTGGCGGCAGCAATGATTGAAGTTTCTTCAACCGCCATCGGAATGATTCGATCTTGACCGTCGATACTAAAATTGGTGGCCACACCCAGAGGGAGCTGAAAATATCCAATGGAGTTTTCAATAAAATGATCGGCTAAAGAAAGATCGTGAACTCCACCCGCTTTGAGGTAATCCACATCTGTTTTGGAAAGGGCACCCATTTCAAGCAAGCGTTGAAATCTTTGATCACGACTCAGTTTCGAAAATCCTTTAAAAAAATTCTCTATTTCCATTTCAGCAGTTCCTTACGACCGATCAAGACATCAACACTCTTAATTCCTAAACAAAACAATGCCACTTTAAGCTCATAATCGAGCTGGGTCATCTTCTTCTCTAAAAACTCTACACCCTTCAGGGCTTCTTGCAAAATAGGTTGTGCAAAACCTATTTTTTCAGCTCCCAAAGCCAGCAATTTAGCTCCGTCAAGACCACTTCTGACTCCACCCGAGGCCCAGAGGGGCACTGGAATCTGGGATTTTAAACCGTTTTCTAAGGATTCTACGGTTGAAACTCCCCAATGGGCAAAGGTTTGGGCCACTTCAAATCCCAAATCTCCTGGAGTTTGTCTTAACCCTTCCACTCGTCCCCAATGGGTGCCACCCAGTCCACTGACATCAATCGCCGAGAGTCCTAAGTTTTTCAATGGCTCAAAACTTTCTGCCGAGAACCCACAGCCGGTTTCTTTAAGAACTACCGGCACAGGAAGTTGAGTGCAAAGTTTTTCAAGGGCCATGAGTCCACCTTTAAACTGAGGCGTGCCTTCGGATTGAATCACTTCTTGAAGGGGATTGGTATGAACCACTAAAAATTGCGCATTTAAGGAATCGACTAAGGTTTTTATTTTTTCTACCGGAGCATCGATTATTTGAGAGAGTCCAATGTTTCCAAAAAGAATCAGCTGCGGAAATTTTTTTCGAAGCGCTTCACACTCTTTATGGGCTTCGGGGTTAAAAAGTTGTTTGCGTTGAGAACCGACACCAGCCATCCAGCCTTTTTTCTCACATACTCCAAGTATGGTTTCATTAAGATTTTTGGCTCCTTCATGACCTAAAGTCATGGAGCTCACAAAAAAAGGAGAAGATAAGGTGTGACCAAAAACTTTTGACGAAATATCAACTTCGTCGAAATTCATTTCGGGGATAGGATTATGAGAAAAAGCCAAGCGGGTGAATTGATCCACCGGTGCTTGGCTTTCAGATTTTAGAGATATTTCAATGTGATCACGCTTTCGTCGAGAGAATTCCTCGTCTTGAGCGTTTGGACCAGAAAGTTCCAAGGCTTCTCCTTAAGGTTTAGAGAATCTCCCCTTACTTCGCCATCACTTGTTGAACGATTTTAGTAAAGTTCGTTGGATCAGTCACAGCCATATCAGCGAGAATCTTACGATCTAAATTCAACTCTGACTTAATCATGGCACCCATCAATTTTGAGTAACTTGTGCCATTGAGTTTAGCTGCAGCAGAAATACGAGTGATCCAAAGTTTTCTGAAATCTCTTTTTCTTGCTTTACGATCACGATAGGCAAACACCATACCACGATCATTTTTTTCTTTAGCCACTGAAAATACGCGACTACCTGAACCTATGTAACCTTCAGCTCGATCAAGAACTTTATTACGACGACGACGGGCTTTTATACCTCTTTTGACACGCATCTTAAGCCCTCCCTACAGATTCAAACATTTTTGGATGTTGGACAAATTAGCACTATCAACATAAAGCATGTCACCGAGGTGTCTTTTGCGTTTAGAAGATTTGTTAACGAGAATGTGGCGCATTCCCTGTTGCGCGCGCTTGATTTGCGTGCGGCTTTTAACTCTGAAACGCTTTTTTGCGCCCGAGTGGGTTTTCTGTTTCATGATTGTTCCTTTCCCTGAAGGCGAGTTCGACGAAAGGTCGATCTGCTTTGAAGCCTTGAGTAGATCTGAAAAGATTTAACGCGATTCAAACTCTTTGTCTATGAGAGTTTTGATTGATTTTAGTCTATTAATTTCAAGTGTTTAGCGAGAGAACTTGAGTTGATCTTCTAAAACTGCGGGTTTTCACCCGCTGATAGACGCAGATTTAACCTTCGGCTTCAACTTTGGCTTCTAGGGGGGCCTCTGCCTGAGCTTCTGCTTTAGCATCAAGTTTGGCTTCGCGGATTTTCATTTTTTGCGCTTCTTTAAGCTTCACTTGATACTCTTTGATTTTCACTGGATCGGGAGCCATGACCACAAAAAGTTGGCGACCTTCCATTTTAGGTTCGACTTCAGTGATTGCAATGTCGGTGAGTTTTTGAATCACTTTTTCAAGAACCTTAGAACCAATTTCTTTATGGGCCATTTCACGGCCTTGGTAACGAAGATTCACTTTCACTTTATCACCATCAAGCAAAAATTTACGGGCATTTTTCATTTTGGTTTCAAGATCATGTTCATCGGTGCGTGGTCGAATTTGAATTTCTTTAACGGTGATGACTGTTTGTTTTTTCTTAGCGACAGCCGCTTTCTTTTTATTTTCGTATTTCCACTTTCCGTAATCCATAATTTTACAAGTCGGAGGATTGGCCGTTGGAGCAATTTCAATCAGGTCTAAATTTCTTTCTCGTGCGAGTTCAAGAGCGGCCTGAGGAGTGAATACACCAAGCATTCCACCTTCATCATCAATTACCCGCACTTCTCGACCAGTGATTCTTTCGTTCACACGATATTTTTCTTTAGGAGCCGACTGACGGCCTGATTTTTGTGGTTTAATAATAACCTCCAGTTATATTTCTTGTAATGCCTTAAGGCTTTTCGTTTTTATTTCAGTGAGAAGAGTTTCAAGAACCTGTTCGAAGGGCATCGCCGGAGTGGTTTCTCCAGAACGCAAACGAAGTGAAACTTTGTTCTCTTCAAGCTCTTTATCACCAATAATCATCATATAAGGAACTCGTTGCAATTGGGCTTCGCGGATTTTGTAACCCAACTTTTCATTGCGATCATCAAAATGAACTCGAATGTTTTGATCATCCAAAGCTTTTTTTAGTTGAAGGCAATATTCTTTTTGGCGATCGGTCACATTGAGAATCACCACTTGCGTGGGGCAAAGCCAGAGTGGAAATTTTCCATCGACGTTTTCAATATAAATTCCAATAAAACGTTCAAGGGTGCCCAAGATAGCTCGATGGAGCATGACAGGTCTATGTTCGGTATTATCTTCTCCGACATAGGAGAGGTCAAAGCTGTTGGGCATATTGAAATCCACTTGCATGGTTCCAAGCTGCCAAGTTCTTTTCATCACATCGACAAAATGAACTTCAATTTTAGGACCGTAAAAGGCACCATCACCGGGACTGATTTGATAAGGTAACCCCAGTTTTTCAAGGGCATGGATTAATGCGTTTTCAGACTGATCCCAAATCTCATCACTTCCCATGCGATTGGCTGGGCGAGTGGCCACAAAGACTTTAAATTCGTTAAGTCCCAAAGTGTTATAAATCTCTTTGAGCATCTCCATAAAGGATTCAATCTCGGGTTGCATTTGTTCTTGAGTACAAAAAATATGGGCGTCATCTTGGCACATGGAGCGAACACGAGTCAGACCATGGAGTGCCCCACTGGCTTCATAACGATGGAGTCGACCAAAATCAGCAATTCTCAGTGGCAGTTCACGGTAAGAGTGTTTTTCAGAGGCATAGAGCAAACAATGCCCAGGACAATTCATCGGCTTAACACCGGTAACACCTTTGTCACCAAGATCACTAAAGTACATATTCTCTTTGTAATGATCATAATGGCCAGAGGCTTTATAAAGACTGACATCGTAAATTTGCGGCGTAATCACTTCTTTATAGTCGTACTTTTTATAGCACTCACGAATGTAGTTGGTGAGTTGGTTATAAATTATTGTTCCTTTGGGAGAAAAAAACGGCATGCCGGGCGCCCAATCATGGAACATAAACAATCCAAGATCTTTACCCACCTTACGGTGATCACGTTTTTTAGCTTCTTCAAGAAAGTGAAGATAATCCTGTAATTCTTTTTTATCAAAAAAGGCAGTTCCGTAAATCCGTTGGAGCTGTTTATTATTTTGATCACCTCGCCAATAAGCGCCTGCGAGACTCATGACTTTTACAGCCTTAACTTGGCCTGTGCTCTGCACATGGGGGCCACGACAAAGATCAAACCACTCCCCTTGACGATAAATCGTGACTTCAGGTTGTGCCAGATCTCGTATGATTTCAGCTTTAAAGGATTCACCCATATCCATAAAAACTTTTACCGCTTTATCAGAAGTCCAAACTTCGCGTGTGACTGGCAAGTTTCTTTGAACAATCTCTTGCATCTTTTTTTCAATTTTTAAAAGATCATCCTGACTGAATGGAGTTTCGGGATCAAAATCATAATAAAAGCCCGAATCAACCACCGGACCAATTGTCACTTTGACGTTTTTAAAAAGCTCTTGCACCGCCTGAGCCATAATATGGGCGCCGGAGTGGCGAAGAACTTCTCGGCCGAGTTCCGTTTGTGCGGTGACTATAGAAAGTTTATCTCCGTCTTTAAGTAAGGTCCGGAGATCAACGATTTCAGTAGAGTCATTGATCTGACCACCCACTGTTGATTTTGCGAGACCTGATCCAATCGATTGGGCCACTTCAAGAACTGTGGGTTCATGATCAAAGCTTTTTAGTGAATTATCGGGTAAACGAATTTGTACAGAAGACATCAAGGATTAAAAGGTCGTCATAATAAGTAGAGTGGATTTCAATTTCATTCCTGGAATTATCTCTAAAATACGGCAGGTTAGCAAGCACTAACTGGATGTATCCTTTGAAAATGAGGACTTCAATGGCTTAATGTATCGAATTAATTGGATTATTAATCTCTCACTCCCCCGATGAACGATAAGTCAGAATCCTCAACCCTACTGTCTTTCAAGCCTTTTAGTCCAGAACAGCATATATCATCAATATGACCGACGAGACATTTTAGGGCTACGCCTTCAAATTCCATAAAAGATATGACTCTTTAGGAGCTTTTAATCGTGGAATGAAAACACTTTGTAGAGAAAAGACTTTTACGAAGTTCTTAATCTTGGAAGAATTTCTTTGAAAAGAAAAGCCCCTCACGGGGCTATTCAATCATGGAAAGAAAAAACTTTGGAATGAATTAATAAAATCTTTAGTAAGTCACATGATGGTTAAGAGACTCGTGAATGCGCGGGTCTTTTATGGGGACTAAGTTATTTTTATTCAAAAAGCGAGACACTAAAAATAAGAAAGCTCCAAGGAAACCAACAAATACGCCCAATTCCATCCAAGAAAAAACAACAGATTCTTTATAGTTAGGATAAACAATCCAAAAAAGATCCACATACTGCATGAATAAAATCAAACAGCAAACAAGAATCAGGTGACGAGGAGTTCGTTTTGCCCAGCGAGGCATAAGTGCAACAAAGGGAACAACAAACTTGAAGATTAAAAGTGCAAGGGAGACTTCCATCCAGCCGCCATGGCTGCGGTGAAGATAAAACACGGTTTCTTCAGGAAGATTGGCATACCAAATCAACATAAACTGGGAGAAAGCAATGTAGGCCCAGAAAACAGTGAATCCTTTGAGAAATTTTGCCAAATCATGGACATGTTCAATGCTCATTAGACCCGTGACCCATCCTCTGCTGGTACAAAAAAGGACCATCAGGATCATAAAAGCCAAGGTGGACTGAAAAAGTCCAGCAAAACAATAAACACCAAAAATTGTGGAGAACCAATGGGGCTCAAGACTCATTAATAGATCGACACTGAAAAGCGAGTAGCTCAAAGCAAAAACCATTAAAAAGGCAACCGACCACGGAACCATTTTGTGAGTCCATGACTCTGAGCCATCTTTATCTTGGGCTAAAGAATAACCCACAATTTTGCGAGCAAAAAAGAGCCAGAGCAAAGCAAAAGCTACCATTCGAACGGCCCAAAAACCCCAGTTCAGGTAAGCCTTTTTTCCACTTAAAAGTGTATCTTTGGCAACCACCTCAGAATCGAGCCATAAAAAAAGATCAGATCCTGAAAATAAAAGGAGAATACCGCCTCCAAGAACAACGGGAAGAAAAGCAGTAAAAGACTCACTGATGCGACGAATGTTTACGCTCCAACCCGCGGAGACAGCATGTTGGATCGCCGTGAAAAAAAGACCACCCAAGGCAAGAGAAGAGAAAAAGAAATAGGATGTCAGATAAGAATGCCAAACTCTTTCTTTATTCACCACAAATCCGGCTGCGAATGTCAGTACTCCAAGACCCATCATCACCAGAAGAGAGAGCTTCAAGGTGGGTGTGAGTTCGAATTTTTTCGGTTCCACTTTATCAACGGTAACAGAATGACCCATAAATCTAACCTCTATTTCTTCTGTAAGGTACGTACGTAATTAACAATGGCCCAACGATCTTTTTCGGCAGGAATCTGGTTGATGTATGTTCCCATGATTCCTTGACCGTTAGTAATAATGTGAAAAATTCCCCCATCGCGGTAAGCTTTCGCTTTGTCCGTAAGAAGTGAGGGTGGTTTGACTCCTTGAAATTTTTCAGCAACGGGGCCATCTCCTGCTCCTGCAGGACCATGACAGACTAAACAATAATTTCTATACTGTCTCTCACCCAGTTTCAAAAGTTCTTCACTGGAATCTTGGGAAAATGGATTAGTGAGTTTCTCTCCCGCTACTTGTGCCGACTGACCCTTGTAAAGATAAGGTTTTATATTTTTAGGCCATGAACCATCGGGAGGTACAAGCATTGAGCTTTTCTCACGATCATAGTGATGAAAGTCTTGGGGTTTTAAAGCTGGTTGCTCCATCATGTCCTGAATCACCTCAACATTAGGTTGATTTTTGGTGGGACCACAATGGGCGAGTAAGAAAAAAGGAATTAATAACAACAAGGATTTTTTCATATCAATACTCCGCCACTCTTTTCACTTCTTCTGCACCAAGCTCTTTAAGGAAAGCTTCCACTTTTTCAACAGAATAACCCGCTTCACTGGAGGGAACCCAAAGGGCAAATTTATGGGAGGTTAGATCAGGATCAATAATCGGAGGATTCACTTTAGGAAGCCCGTTCAGAAAAAACATTGCTCCCACTGAAAAAAGAGCTGCAAATAAAATAGTGAGCTCAAAAGTGACCGGGATAAATGCCGGAAGTGAGAACATGGGTTTACCACCGACGATAATGGGCCAATCCACCGCACTGATCCAATACTGAATAAAGAGTCCGGTGAAACATCCTAAAACGCCCGCCACGAAAGTCACCCAAGGAATCATGGAACGTTTTATTCCAATTGCTTCTTCCATGCCATGGATTGGAAAAGGAGTGATGGCATCAAACTTTTTATAACCAGCAAGTCGCATTTTGTTGGCTGCCATTAAAATATCTTGATCGTCACTCCAAATCCCAGCAACGCCACTTTCACGTTTTGCCATTAGTGACCTCCCTTTTTCTTACCCACATAAAGAACAGGCTTGACCTCAGCAATAGAGATTGCGGGGAAGGCTCTGAGATAAAGTAGGAAAAGTGTTAAGAACATTCCAAAACTTCCAGAGAGGATAGCTGCATCGTAAAAACTCCAGTCATACATTCCCCAGTTGGAAGGAAGGAAATCCCGGTGCAGCGACGTGACCGTGATCACAAAGCGCTCAAACCACATACCAATGTTCACAAAAATCGAAACCACAAACATAATGGGAATACTTCTGCGAGCCGCTTTAAACCAAAAAATTTGTGGGATAAAAACGTTACACGAGAACATGATCCAATACGACCACCAGTAAGGTCCTAAAGCACGGTTCATAAAAGCGTACTGTTCGTATTTCACTCCAGAGTACCAAGCAATAAAAAGCTCAGAGCAATAAGCGTAACCCACAAGCAAACCTGTACACATGATGATTTTATTCATCACTTCCATATGATCAATGGTGATGTAGTCTTTAAATTTAGGGTAGCCAATGCGAACCAAAGTCAGCAAAGTTACAACCATCCCAAAACCAGAGAAGATCGCGCCCGCAACAAAGTAAGGAGGAAAAATCGTGGTGTGCCAGCCTGGAAGAGAGGCTACCGCAAAGTCAAAAGATACGATGGTGTGCACCGATAAAACCAGTGGTGTCGCCAGACCGGCAAGCAACATATAAACCATTTCATAATGGCTCCAGTTGCGTGTTGATCCTCTCCAACCTAAAGATAAAATTCCGTAAACCAGTTTGCGGGTTTTATTTTTGGCACGATCTCGAATGGTGGCAAAGTCAGGAACAAGACCCACATACCAAAATACAATTGAAACCGTGGCGTAAGTTGAAACCGCAAAAACGTCCCACAGAAGGGGTGATCTAAAATTCACCCAAAGTGGTCCCCTTTGGTTGGGATAAGGCAAAAGCCAAAAATCAAGCCAGGGACGGCCAGTATGTATCAGCGGAAAAATTCCCGCCGTCATAACCGCAAAAACGGTCATGGCTTCGGCCGAACGGGCCACTGAAGTTCTCCACTTCTGTCTAAACAGAAATAAGACTGCAGAAATGAGTGTTCCGGCATGTCCAATACCAATCCAGAAAACGAAAGTAACGATATCTGTTCCCCACCCGACAGGATGGTTAGTTCCCATCAATCCCATCCCTGTGAAGAGAATAATCCCAATGCTGATCAGATAAAAAACCAGAAGGGATTTGGCACTGAAGAACATCAGAAGCCATTGTTTGCCCGGAAGGGTCTCCACCGGCTCACAAATGTCGTCAGTAATATCTTTATATGTTTTATGACCGAGGATCAGTGGGTTTCTATCCAACATTAGTGACCTTCCTTATGTTCAGTCGCGGTGTCAGCATGATCAGCTGCGGAGGCATGGTGACCTCCTTTTCCAAGATCACGTTCTGTGTTTCTAATTTTCGCCAAATATCGCACACTTGGGGCGGCGTTAAACTCTTCAAGAAGAGTGTAATTTCTAGAAGATTCAAACCACTGACTCACTTGAGAATTTTTGTCGTTCAAATCTCCAAAGACAATAGCCTCAGTCGGACAAACCGATTGGCAAGCGGTTTTAATATCACCATCTTTGAGAGGACGATTTTCATCTTTGGCAATATTCTTACCTTCTTTAATTCGCTGAACACAGAAGGTGCATTTTTCCATAACACCTCGAGTTCGAACCGTAACCTCAGGATTAAGCGCCATATGGAGAGGCTCTTTACGATGATGACCATCATAGTAGAACCAATTAAAGCGGCGAACTTTATAAGGACAATTGTTAGAACAATAACGTGTTCCCACACAACGGTTATAAACCATGTCGTTGAGGCCCTCATCACTGTGAACTGTCGCCAAAACAGGGCAAACAGTTTCACAAGGGGCATTATCACAATGCTGACACATCACCGGCTGAAAGATTGCATCGACAGACTTTGATTCATCTCCACTGAAATAACGATCGATGCGAATCCAGTGCATTTCTCGCCCGCCTAAAACATATTTTTTTCCAACAGTTGGAATATTATTTTCAGATTGGCAAGCGACCATACAGGCCGAACATCCGGTACAGGAATTCAAATCAACACCCATGCCCCACTTGTGACCCTCGTACTTATGGCCACTCCAGACTGAGAAGATTTTATGGCGATGAATCCCGATGTCTTTATGTTCTTTAAAAAGTTTCGCAGTGGTTTCAACCGCGATATCTCGGCCCATCATATTGTGATGACCTTGAGTTTGGGCGAGAGGATACTCTTCTCCGACTGTTTTTAATTCAACTGGAAATCCAGAATGAAGAAAGGCTCCGTTTTCAGCTTTAACAATAAAGTTTTGAACATTAAAACCGACTGATTTTAGAATTTCGCCACCTTTTTCACGCCCGTACCCGATGGCCACAGAAACTGAACCTGGATTGAGCCCAGGTGCAATGTACACTGGAAGCTTCATGGTGTGCTGAGAGGTTTTGACTTGTACCATAGAACCATCTCGAACTTTGAGTTGATCCGCAAGAACTGGGGAAATCATGAGATAGTTATCCCAAACAATTTTACTGACAGGATCCGGAAGTTCTTGCAACCAAGATACGTTGGCCATACTGCCGTCATACATTGCGACTTTAGTGTAAAGAGAAAGTTCAATGGGTGAGTTTTCAACTGTGACAGAAACTTGATTAAGTGCGGTGGGATTGAAACCCAGTGTGCGTTCCATACCGTTAAAAGTTTCACCGCGAAAACCTTTTTGTAAAAGATCAAACCAAGCTTGTTCAGAACCCAGTTCTCCCACCCAACGCGCTTTAAGCTGAGCAAAATAATTTTCTTCATTGCTTAAAGATTTATCAAGCCCGCGAGCCCAAACCATTAAACTGTCGGCAAAGGAGCGAGTGGCATAAAGAGGGGCAATGGTGGGCTGTTGAATTACAAAAAGACCGGGTTCAAACTCATGATCTCCCCAGTTTTCCATGGCGTGACCCGCGGGTGCAATCACATCACAGAGCACAGCGGTTTCATCCATCCAATTGTTGGTAGCAACCACAAATTCAACCTGACCAAGAGCCGCTTTAAAAGCATCTGCATTGGGCAAATTGTACATGGGATTAAGTTCATTGATGATCAATGTTTTTATTTGACCTTTTTCGATCTCACTCAAAAGAGTGGCAAGATCTTGATCGCTGTTTTCTAAACCTTGAAGGCTATTAGACCACTGAATTGTGGACCCATCATTACCAAGAGCACTGTTGAGAAAGTTAACTGCAATTTGTAAAGAGAGGGCGTCTTTCGTTTTAGTAGTGAGTCCACCGGCGACAACAAGACCTTGTCCTTGATTTTTCCAAAGCTCAGTCACCAAAGCTTTAAAAACATCATCACTCATACCAAATTCTTTATAAACTTGGGAATGGGCTTGAGTGAGCTGACTCAGGCTCGAGGGCGCTTGTGCTTTCTTTTGCACAAAACAAAGTTCGTGAATCATCGCCAAAACAAGAGGTAATTGTTGAGACGGTTTAATACCAAAATTATCATCGGCATTGAGAGAAGTGAGACTATTGACGGATTGAAATGAAACAAGATGTGACATTCCAGTCTCAGGTTTTCGGCCAAGAGCAAAAAGACGAGAAGATTCTGTGGGATTAAGATGGGTTCCTAAAAAATCACCGTCGATAGAAACAATCACTTTCGCTTTATCATAACGGTATTTAGGGACGGCTTTACGACCGTAACATATTTCAGCGGCCTTTAAAATTTCCGACTGATTAACGGCCGTCCAATTGTAAACTTTTGCTCCGGTATTGGCTGAAAAGCGAGAAAGCAAAGCTTTAAAAGTGGGAGATGTCGTGTCCGATGTAAGGATTGCCACTCCACCTTTTTGCAATTGCGCCCCCACTTTTTTATCGACACTCTCCCAATCTCTGGGAATAGAGAGTTTGTTACCCCGTTTTTTTGGATCTTGTGAATTAATCATAGGTGTGCGAATACGATCGGGATCATAAAGACTAAGGACTTGTGAACTTCCGCGAACGCTAAGACCACGGCCATTGCCCGGGTAAGTTGGATTTCCTTCAACGTGAGTGGGGCGTCCTTCACGGGTTTTAATGGTGACAGCGAAACCCTCACGACCATCATGGAAACTGGATGCATAATAGTTGGGAACACCAATAATCACTTCAGAGGGTCTTTTATTATAAGGAATAATTTTTTGAACAGGACGTCGAACACAAGCGGCCGAAGAAAGGGCAATACTGGCACCCATGAGTTTTATAAATTGTCGGCGAGCAAGGCCGTCTTTGTTATCACCTTCTTTGAGAGGGGATGTCTGAAATTCTGTCTCCGCTTGTTCGATAAATTCAGGAGTGTTGTATTTCTCATCGAGACTCTTCCAAAATTTTCGACTTTCACTTTCAGTGAATGGTGTAAGGCTTGTTCCTTGAGATTGATTTTGTTGATTTTCCACGGGTTTGGCTTCTCCTGTTTGAGACGCGTTTTTAAGGGGGCTTTGACTGGCTTGATCCTGCATATTTTCCATCTTCTCTTCGCTCCTCAAAATTAATGGTGACAGGTTGAACAGTTCAACGGGCCCTTAGGCTCTTGTTCTCTGTGACAGTTCACACACCAGCCCATGGAAAGGCTCGATACTTGTTCAACAACATCCATTTTATCCACTTCACCATGACATTTTTGACAAGCGGGATAGCGATCATCGGGTGTACTGAAACGGTGGACGTGTCTTTTGTGATTAAATTTTGTGAAATCAGGGAGCATGTGGACTTTCACCCAATTCACTGTTTCACCATCATAATATTTTTTTTGCAGTTGTTTGATCGGCTCTTTATCCGTAGCAACCACAAGATGACAGTTCATACATATATTAAGACTGGGAACAGCCGAGTGTTCAGCCACTTCGACCTGAGTGTGACAGTAAACACAGGCCATTTTGTACTGACCGGCATGCAATTTATGGGAAAAAGGAAGGGGCTGCTCAGGAGCATAACCTTTGTTATAACCAATCGATCCCCACTCACAACCGGTGAATGATAATAGATAAATCATTGAGATGAGTAAAAAGTGTGATCGCTGGATCAAGAACATCGAAACTCCTTCAACATTGGGCCCGATAAAGGGCCACGCCACTCACAAGAGAAATTAAAACCGTCAGCCAACAAACGATTTAAACCATTCACATACAAATTTTCAAAAGCCTTTCACTTGTAATGGAATTTGACAGCCTTGTTAAGAAATTTGCGAGGGTGCTTTATTTATTGGCAGCGACTGACGCGATGTATTGATTGGCTTCTGTGGCCAATTCACCACACTTTTTAGTCAAAAAATAAGACACAAAAAGACGAGTTTATTTATTCGGAGTAATTTCTATATTTCCAAACAAATCGGCTCAACAGAACAAGGGTAAAAAGCACAGAACCGGCGAGCCAATAACCATAACCCTGTCCAGGATACTTCGAGTAATTGATCCCAAAATAAAAAACAAAACTTTTTCCAACCAGAAGAGGCATTAAACCCGCCACCAAAAAATCAAAGAGATTGAGTGTGGGCTTTTCTTGATTTTGAGAAGATTTTTGGTCAGACGAATTCATCGGCGCAGTTTAAAACGACGCCCTGATTTTAGCAATGGAAGTGTAAACCTTACTTCGCCAGCAAATTGAATTTTCGATTCACTAACCAAGCATAAGCCACATAAACCAAATGAATGACAACAAAGCCCGTCACATACTCAATTCCACCGGCACCGAAGCCATAGGAGTGAAGTCCCGCACCCAATACAAAATTAACTCCATACCAGGCCATAATGACTAAGCTAAAAGAGACCACACTTCCGGCGAGCATTCCAAAATCCTTGGCCCAACCAACGAGGCGTGCGTGAAGGAGAGCTAAATAACCCATAAGGGCAATAAAGGCCCAAGTTTCTTTTGGATCCCAACCCCAAAATCTTCCCCAAGAATAGTCGGCCCAAACTCCGCCGAGAATGGTTCCCGCAGCCAAAAGTACAATACCCACTTGAATCAAATGATAACAAACTTGGGCGAGCTCTCGAATTTTTGCTTTATTTCCGTTTTGATCTTTCACAACCAAAAACAAACCATAATCCCCAACACCAAAAGCAAGAAAGAAGGCGGCATAACTGAGAGTAATGGTCATAACGTGAATCGTGAGCCAAAGATTACTGCGTAGGACGGGTTCTAAAGGTTGCAGAGTCCCGTCTAAAATGACCGGTGCAAAATCAGCGATCAACATAGAAAAGGCGGCGACAATGGCACCCGTGAGAGCAATAAATCTTTTCTTTTTAAGGAAAGCAAAAATTCCAGCAAAGAGTACGACTCCCCAACCCACCCACACCACAGTTTCATACATATTAGAAACAGGAGGGCGTGCTGTGATAATACAGCGAAGAATAAAGCCATAGGTGTGAAGGGCAAAGGCAAGAATGAGACAGACAGAGGCCAATTGATTCAAGAGTCTGCCAGAAACCAAATAAGCTAAAGAATAAATCAGTGCCGCCAACAAATAAAGAATCCAGGTCCAAAAGAAGGGTTTAAGCTTTTGATAATGAACTTCGACTTTCATCTCTGAAAAAGCGGGGTATTTATCTCCACCCATCGTTTTGGCTTGAGCGGTAAACGAAGCGAGGCTTTTATTCATTTCTTCTTTAGCCTTTTTTTGAGCGTCCTCATCCCCCCCCACAAATTGAGTGGAGTAAGCCGCCATGATTTTAAAAAACTCTTCTCTCATTGCGGGATCAACATCGCGAATGGATTTCCAAAAGCTGTCCTCAGTCTCTGCGGGAGGAGGAAAGATCTTTAGTCCACCTTGGCTGATGCCATAAAAAGTCAGAAGTTGGGCTTCCAGACGTTGAATCGCCTGATAGTAAGCGTTGAGTTTTTCTTTGCGCGAAGTGCGAACTTGTAAATCACCAAATAAAATATTGAGACGCGGATGGCTTCCAATCTCATTGGCCGAAAAAAATTTCTTCTCTTTCTCATAGCCGAGAGCTTCTTTCAATCCATGGTGATCGATTTTGATGATGGGTTTATCCATCCAAGGCTCAGGAACTAACATCCATGTAGTAAAAATATCAAGTGCTGGTTTACCCTCATAAGTTGATTTGCCGTGGATCAGTTGCAGGCTTTCTTGGGCAACAGTGATCAGAGGTTTCACTCGCCCGGCATCTTGAATCGGAAGCGACTCGTAAGTGTAACTTTGAGCCAGAGCAAAGGGCGTATACAAAAAGATTAAAATCCATTTTAAAAACTGAAACTGAGTCATAATGACCGCCTTTTTGATTTAAAATAAAACAGATGAAAAATTCCAAAAACGATCAGAAGGCTACCCAGGTACTTCCAAAAACGACCGGGATCACGGTTGACCGATAAAATCGACATAATGGGTTGACCCATTTCGTCTTCTTTAAAACTGGCTTGGTAAAAAGTGAAACCTTTGTACTTAAGAGGTTCGTTCATAGAGATCGTGGTTTTAAGAACATCCTGCTCCCCATTCTTGACGGATACATCACTTTCATAAGAGGCGGCACGACGGGTTCCTTGGTAACGACCCACACGAAATTGATTGAGATTCAGAGCAAAATCCAATTCAAGCTGACGATTAGCATAAACAAAAATGTAAAAAGCATCATCCGAAAACAAACGCACTGATGAGTTAATCCCTGTCCAATACTCCTGATCTTTAAATTTAAATCGAATGCTTTGAATGGTTTCTTCGCTGGATCTTTCCAGGGGAACATAGTCCCACTTTTCATGGGCGCGGGGATAAAATTTGAGAATCCGTAAAGTAAGTCCCATCCAGGAAGTTTCAATGGCGTCCCCCGCTTTTGTCACACCTCGAATCACTTGCCCTGGTTTAGAAGCCGTAAAGATCGAATAATTTAAAACGTCTTTGTTATTTTCTTCATACTCTAGAAGGAGAACATTCCCTCCCTGATATTGAAATCTTCCTTTACGAGCCAGAGCGATCTTCGCAGGCCCCAGATCTTTGACGTCAACACCTTCTCGACCGAGCATGAGCCAATCGGATTGGTTCACTCGGTCGTTGGAAATCTGAAAACGCAGTGCTGGTCCATCGGTTTCTTTTTCGGAAGCCTCAATTTTGTTTTGTGGGATCGCATAAGGTCTAAAATCATCAATGATGATTTTTTCATTGCCGACCTCGATCACATGGGGGTTTTCAGGGCTGGGTGGATTTTTAAGGAAGTGAACTTCTTGTTCGTAAACCTTTCGAGCCCCACCGGTTAAAAGTCCACTGTAAACGATGAGATCCGTTTCACCCACTGTGACTCGATTTCTGGATTCATTAATATTAAATGCCATTGACCCATCAATTCCGAAGTAGCGAGTGTAGACTGAACCTAAAAGCAAAATGATAATTCCGACGTGGGCACTAATAAAACCAATGTGCTGGCGCTTCCAAGGATAGCGATCAATAATGACTGCGGTTAAATTCACCATAAGCAAAAGAAATATGCTGTAAGAATACCATGCGTGATAAACCGTTTCTTGGGCTCTTTTAGCGTCGTTATAGATCGACTCAACAATCGTTCCCCAAGCCGACATCGCAGCAATAGCGAGAATCACAAAGACCGCTAATTTGATTGAGGCCAAAGGTTTAATCATTTTTTTAAAACTCGACTTCTTTTTTGTCATTCTGAGATAACCTTTAACTTCTCCACCACAACAGAAATCGCCTGCTTCAGCTGATTTTGCACCTGAGAAAAAGAGTCTTTTTTAAGTTGAGTCTTTTCATCCATGTAAAGACCGCGATTGAGTTCTACTTGGATAGTATTAAAACCTATATTGGGCTGACCGTAAAGCTGAGTTATTCCTCCACCCACATAAGGCCAATTGTAGGCCACCTGAAAACCGGCCGACTGATAGGCCAAAATTACAATTTCCTTGAAGCTAGGCTCACAACTCTGACCATGAAAATCACTGATGACAACGTCAGCTCGATCTTGCCCCGGATCAGGATGCAAAGCCGTACCTCGCGAAGGCATGCTATGAAGGTCAATGTGATAAACCGCAGGGTGATTCTTTCTCAATTGTTTTCTTAAATCCTGAACCGAATCATGAAATGGCTGGTAATACTTTTTCACCAAAAGGTCGTGGAGCTCCATTGTCATTGGTCGTGTGATCAGAGTTTCGCCACGGGTGGTCACCGACCAATGCAAGCCCTTGGGAAATCTTCCAGCAGGATGTGTCGCTTGGTTCACCGCACTTTGATCAAATTCTTCTGGTTTTCGGTTAAGATCAATGACGTAGCGATGCCACTGGGTTTTAACATGAAGAAGTTGAAGCTGATCAATGATGGGTTGATAAAGGAAATCCACAAAGCGATCCACATCTCTCATTAACGTTGTTGGCGGTAAAGATTGAAGCCAGTCCACTTCCGGAGGAATGCTTTCTCCGGAGTGGGGAAGCGTCACAAAAAAAGGCAAGCTGAGATCCATAACTCTTGAATAGTTTGGATTAAGATTAAAAACAATTGTTTTGCCGGTTTGACCCTCTATTGCGCATAGGATAAATTAAAACCATTCGGAGCGATGATGAAAATATACACAAAGGTTGGCGATCAAGGACAAACCTCTTTGGTCGAAGGCAAAAAAGTGAGTAAAGCAGAACTGAGAATTGAGGCCTACGGAACTGTGGACGAACTCAATTCCCAAATTGGTCTTCTTATTTGCAATTTGAATTCTGAGATTTTGTTTAAGAACGAAATTTTTTGTATCCAAGATGTTCAGAAGTGGTTGTTTGAATTAGGCAGTCAATTGGCTTGTACGGATCCTGCTTTAAGCCAAAAATTACCGACTCTTACAAATAAACATATTGAAGACATGGAA
>JBGSSY010000344.1:0-3484 GCA_041736775.1 Bdellovibrionales bacterium
TTTCGTCGATAAAACAGGCTTGATCACCAATCACAAACACATTCGGGAATTCTTTTAAACTGAGATCGCCTTGAATAATCACTCGTCCTTGCCGATCTTTTTCTCCAGGAATTTTTTGAGTCAAACTGGAGGGTAATACGCCTGCTGCCCATAAAATGTTATGGGCTTCAATGAATTGATCACCCACTTGAATGCCTTCTTTTGACAAAGCCGATGCCCTTGTGTTTGTGATGACTTCTACACCTAACTTTTCTAAATCTTTTTGCGCAATGAAAGAGAGCTTTTCAGAAAATTGGGCGAGAATACGAGGACCGGCCTCAACCAAAACCACTCTGGTTTTAGAAAGATCAGAATTGACGTAATCTTTAAGAAGAGTATGTTGTGCCATTTCAGAGATGGCTCCGGCAAGTTCCACACCCGTGGGTCCTCCGCCCACCACGACAAAAGTTAATAATTTTTTTCTTAATTCTTCGGACTCCGCTTTTTCAGCCAATTCGAAGGCTAAAAGGATGCGATGACGAATCTCAACCGCTTGTTCGAGATTTTTTAATCCCGGAGCGAATTCCTCCCATTGGTTATTTCCGAAGTAGGAGTGTTTAGAGCCACAACAAAGGATCAAGTAATCATAACTGATCCACTTTTCATCATAGTGAATTTTTTTTTGAGTTAAATCCAACTGATCCACTTCGGCTAAAACAATTTGTACATTTTTATGACCGCGAAAAAGTGTTCTTAAAGGGATTGCAATATCGGAGGGACTTAAGCCCGCCATAGCCACTTGGTAAAGGAGAGGTTGAAAAAGATGAAAATTACGACGATCAATCAGAGTGATTTCTATTTCTTTATTTCGCAATAGGGATTCCGTGGCAGCAACTCCGCCAAATCCTCCTCCAATAACAATCACTCTTTTTTTTGCCATAAGTTGTTTTAACAATCACCGTGATTAAAAACAAGCTGTTGAGAGAAAGGGGGCAAAATGACTCGAAATCAAAACGATAAAAAAAGATCTTATTCGCTCTCAGGAGGTTGACTGAGAGCTGTAAGAAGTACATTGGCTAAAGCTTTATTCATCCCATTCACTTCACAAAGCTCTTCAACACTGGCTTCTTTCATGGATTCGAGTGAATCAAAATGGGTGAGAAGTCTTTTCACCAAAGTAGGACCCAGTCCTTTCACATTATTGAGCTGACTTGAGAAAGATTTTTCATCGCGAAGTTTTCGGTGAAAGCTGATGGCAAAACGATGGGCTTCATCACGTAAACTCACTAAAATTTTAAAGGCCTCTGACCCTTCCGCAAAGGTCACGGGATTAGCGCGATTGGGTAAATAAAATCTTTCAGCCGTTTTTTCAACCTGCTCACCTTGAAAATTTCTTTTTGTCCGCTCTTTAGCAAGCCCGACAATGGGAATTGAGTCTCGCCCTAAATCTTTTAAAACTTTATGAGCCGCATTGAGCTGACCCTTACCCCCATCAATCACAATCAGATCGGGAGCTTCCCATTCGTCGTGACTGAGCCTGCGCCCAAGAACTTCACTGAGAGCGGCGTAATCATCGCCACGGGTTTTACTTTTTATTTTGTATCTTCGGTAGTGATCGCGGTTAAGCACTCCATTCTCACAGACAACTTGCGAACCCACACTCTCTTCACCTTGAAAGTGGGAGATATCATAACATTCGATACGGTAAGGTGGATTTTTGAGTTTAAACTTTTGCGCAATGATCTCAAGGCCGAGCTTTCTTTTTTCTGATTTAGAAACTTGAGAATCAAAATGGCTTTGAGCATTTTGTGTGGCCATTTGGATGAGTTTTTGTCCCAAGCTATGGGTCGGGAACACGACACGAGTTTGAGTGTGTCCACGGTGCTTAAAGACATCCTCAAGAAGTTTGACCAAATCAAAGCCAAGATCAACTGGCAAAAATATTTCGTCGGGAACAATATTCTCGTCGTAGTACTGAATCAAAAAAGAAGGGAGCCACTCACGAATATCTTCTTTGGCTGAAGAACAATCAATTTGAGAAAAGAATTGATGACGTTGACCAATCACTCGTCCCTGGCGGATATGAAGAGTTTGAATAAGAGTTCCGCGATCGTCGCCAAAAAAGCCTATGACATCTTGATTGTTGGTCGCTTTAGCGTTGATCACCGCTTGTTTTTCTAAAACTCTTTCGATCGCATTAATGCTATCGCGAAAGCGTGCGGCCAATTCAAATTTTTCTTCATCCGCTAAATCCAACATTTGCTTTTTAAGTTTCACAATAACGGTCGTCGTTTCTTTTTCAAGAAAGCGTTTGGCTTTAAAAATATCCTTACGATAGTCTTCTGAGGTGATGAAATTCACGCAAGGAGCCGTACAAGCGCCAATTTGGTAAGTCATGCATGGACGTTTTCGCGATTTCATAAAATGATCAGTGCAATCGCGAATCTTAAAGGAGTGATTGAGAAATCGCATAATCTCTCGAACCACAAAACCACTGGTGTAAGGACCAAAATAGAGAGAACCATCATGGGCCACTTTTCTTGAAAGATAAAGTCGTGGAAATGGGTCTTTGAGACTAAGGCGAAGATAGGGATAAGCTTTATCGTCTTTGAGTCGTATATTATAGCGAGGTCTATGCTTTTTAATGAGGGAGGCTTCAAGAAGAAAGGCCTCAGCTTCAGTATGAGTCAATATGTAGTCAATACTTTCAATATGACGAACCAGAATTTGGGTTTTATGATCTTCAACATTCGAATTGAGATAACTGCGCACACGATTACGCAGGCGAATGGCTTTGCCCACGTAAATCACTTTTTGCTGAGAGTTTTTCATGATGTAAACGCCAGCGGTTTGCGGAAAATCCGCAACTTTTAATTTTAACTTTTCAATTCTTTCTTCTAAAATCTGGCTCATGGAAGTTCTATTGTAGCGGTTGAATGAAATAAAAAATAGAGATTACTTCACACTGGGTCAAGAGCGCCATCAAGGGTAGTGAGTTGTAAAATTTCAAGGCGTTTCACTTGATCCCGAAGTCGAGCCGCCTCTTCGAATTCCAAATTTTGTGAGGAGAGTTTCATTAATTTTTTAAGTCTTTCAATTTCTTTAGCCAATTCTCCGGGGCGTGAGATCAAATTCTCAAGCTCTTTTGATTTTCCAGACTTACGAGTGGAATGGGATTCATAAATTTCAACCAAACCGTCAGAGATTCGTTTTATAATGGTTTGGGGTGTAATTCCATGGAGCGTATTATAATCAATTTGTCGCTGCCTTCTGCGAGCTGTTTCATCCATGGCTTTTTTCATCGAGTCAGTGACCCGATCGGCATAAAGAATCACTCTGCCTTGGGCATTTCTGGCGGCTCGTCCAATGGTTTGAATCAAGGATCGTTCAGATCTTAAAAAGCCCTCTTTATCGGCATCAGTGATGGCCACTAAACTCACCTCAGGAATATCAAGACCTTCTCTGAGAAGGTTAATCCCCACCAAAACATCAAAAAGACCAAGTC
>JBGSSY010000353.1:0-7937 GCA_041736775.1 Bdellovibrionales bacterium
TAACCATTAAAAGAGAAATGGGTGATTCTAGAAAACTCATTCGGGTGGATGTTGAAGAACTTCTTCAAGGAAAATCTCACCACAATATTGAGTTGTCACCCAATGATATTGTTGTTATCCCGGCTAAAACACCTTTAGTGAGTCAAGATACTGTGGCCGTTTTAGGAGTTATATCCGTTATTCTATCAAGTATTCTGGTTATCTCTGTTGTCGAACGAAATAATCGAGACAATTAAAATTTCTTCGCTTTAAACTGTTCTATAAAAAAACCAGTATTAGCTGGTTTTTTTATTGAGTCTTTTGATAAATTCCTCTGTCTCTTGATTATTGTTTTTATTCAGACCAGCCACAGAAGAAGAGCCTGTCTCGGTGTAAAGTGGATAGCCGTAGTAATGAATTCTTGAGTTACTGACCAGCGCTTTATTGATAATTCCATAGACCTTTTTATAGGAAACTTGCAAAAGATCATTATAAGCTTCATAGACATCGGCTTTACGACTGTCTCTAAAGCTTGTGGTTACAATAGGAAGATCAGCGAGACTTGAAATAATAGCGGCGTCGACAGCAGCAAAAGTTGGTGGAGTATCAATAACAATGTATTCATAATCTTTTCTCAGATGTTCCATAAGAAGTCTGAACTTTTCACTGGATATC
The DNA here is from genome assembly GCA_041736775.1 of Bdellovibrionales bacterium. Taxonomy (GTDB): domain Bacteria; phylum Bdellovibrionota; class Bdellovibrionia; order Bdellovibrionales; family JAGQZY01; genus JAGQZY01. Next base: position 655 of record JBGSSY010000353.1, read on the forward strand.
AATTCAGTCGAATCTTGGCCACAGAGACCGGCCGGTAAAAAATCAAGATGAGGGAGTAAATTGGGAATTAACACTTCATTGAGATTTCTTTTCAAATTCAAAAGATCAACCAAACCTGTTTGATTCGAAACTCCAAAGTAGGCAGACTGTGAAGGGCGTCTTAAATCGGCATCAATTAAAAGGACTTTTCTTTTTATTTGAGAAAGTGTAACAGCTAGATTTGCTGTTACGAAAGATTTTCCTTCGTTATGAAGTGCGCTTGAAATGCAGATCACCTGAGAGGTTTTATTTTCTTTGTAGCGAAGAGATTCAATTCGAGCACGTAAATATTTAAATGACATACTTTCGATCGACTCTGGTTTATTTTTACAAATCAAATCTTCAGGGGTACCAAATTGAAATCGACCTACACGTTTATTGGATTGATCTTTATCTTTAACAAATGGAATCTCTCCAAAAAATTCAAGACCGCAATCAAAAATGTCCTGACGGCTTTTAACAGAGGGATCAAGGCTCTCGAGGCCTAAAATAATGAGAACTCCAAGAAAAAGGGCGGCAAGGGTTGAGAAAGTTATTTTAAGGGGTAATGAACCTCTCACTGAAGGATTAGGAGTCTCTGCGAGTTGATCAAGACGGATTTCTTTTTTATGGGAAATTCGCTGGATTTCAAGTTCACGTTCTTTTCTTTGTAAGTGAGTGAGGTTATCAACTTCATTTTTAAAAAGGTTTTCAAGTTGAATGTATTCTTGTTGAAGATTTGGCAAGAGCTCAACTTGTTTTCGCAAATCGGTTCGAGCAATTTCAAGTGTTGTCAGGCGAGCTTTTATGACGCTAAGACTTTCTTTAATTTCTTCAATTTGTCCACGGGCTTTTTCGGGATTCATTTGAGAAATCACATTCGATGGATCATCAGCAACTAGCTTGAGACGTGCGACGTTAGCGTCGATTTCTTGGTTAATCTTCTGCACCTGCCAAGTGTCTTCTTTAAAACCTTGGGCCATATAGGCACTCTTCTCACGTTTAAGTTGATCAATTTTACTTTGCAAAATAAACGAAGTTTCAAAACTTCCGAAGCCTTCCGTTTTTGAGCCATCTTTAAATATTTTTGTAAGTTCGTCTTTTCGCCCTTTGTTGAGTGTTGAAAGGATTTTTTCTTTTTCTTCTTTCTGCAACTGAGCCATTTGAATCTGTGAATCTAAATTTGACAGTCGTTCTGCAAAGCTATTTGTCGTAGCGTCAGCCGTTACCATGTTATTTCTTTGTTTAAAAGCAATCAGCTTCTGATCCAGCTCTCGTACTTTTCCTTCTGATTCGGCTTTCTTTACTTTGACGAACTCTTCAACTTGTTTCACTTCATCAAGATTATTGTTGTTGGTAATGGCAACAAATTCCTCAGCGATCATATTGGCGATAAGCTTTGATGTTTCAGGATCTAAAGTCTTAACATGAATAGCGATGAACTGGCTGTCGTAGTCGTACTGATAGCGAACCGTTTTTTTAAGGAAACTAGAAATTTTGTCGACTGGAATGAGAAGTTTTTGTTCTTCCTCATTAGTTTCGTGATCATCATCTTTAAGAAAATAGTTTTTCCAGTAGGTGAGATGAAGTTTTGACTTCTTTTCAGGAACAGTAATATTAAGAGTATCAAAATCTTTATTAAATTTAATTTTTTCAGCGACCTTGAGTGAAAAAGAATCAGAATTCAAATGACTAATGTAACTTTCTACTCTTTCATGGCGTGAAGCCTTGTAAACATTTTGATTCAGAAGATATTCGGCTGCCGAGGGTTGGTCGATGGTTTGAACGAAAAGAGTTGAGGTCGTTTCATAAGTGGGGACCTGTAAGTAGTGACCCAGAAATGTTCCGGCCATAGTGAGTCCGAGCGTGATATAAAAAAAATGTTTCTTTGTTTTTAGAACTTCAAAAAGAGTTAAAAAAACAATTTTTCGATCATCATTTGCCTTTTGATGTTGATCCAATTTTTCGCCACTGATTTCGTTCATAGGAGGCTCCTAAGCCGTTGTAAACAATAATAAATATTATCATTTTTTCGGTTTTTGAGCCTTCTGACCTGAGTCTAGAAATATAAAAAAATTCTCTCTTCATGGACTTAAGCAAAGAGAATTTCTCAAAATGAGGTCACTGAAAGGGTTTTTGACTGAATAAGGAATAAAATTTGAACAATACTCCTTCAATAACCAGAGAAAGACTTTCATTAATTTTGTCTTTAAGGGTTTTCTTGGCAGTAAATGTGACTTCTAAAAGATTGTGAGTCTCGATACGAGCCAGTAAAAAATCATCACTGGTTCCAATTTCATCCACAAGGTTCAAGTCTTTGGCCTGGAGCCCATACCAATATTCTCCAGTGGCGACTTTGTTTAGGTCGAGTTGTGGTCTTAAGTTCTTAACATGATCCTTAAAAAGCTGGTGAATGCCTTCGATTTGTTCTTTAAACTTTGCCATGCCGGTTTCTGTAATTTCTCCGAGTGGAGTAATGGTTCTCTTATATTCACCAGCAGTGATTTCTAAATAATCAATATTATTTTTTTTTAAGAGCTTATTAAAATTGGGAACAGATGCAACCACACCAATAGAGCCAATGATGGCATAAGGGGCACATATAATTTTATCGGCGATGGCCGCCATCATATAGCCGCCACTGGCGGCTACTTTATCCACACAGACGGTCAGAGGAATTTTTTTGTTTTTAATTCGTTCTAGTTGGCTTGCGGCCAAACCGTATCCATGGACCATTCCGCCGGGGCTTTCAAGCACTAACATGACTTCGTCTTTAGTACCGGCTGACATGAGGATGGTTGATATTTCTTGCCGAAGTTGTTCGGTGGCAGAAGCCTTGATGTCTCCATCAAATTTGAGAAGATAAAGATTAGGTTTATGATTTCTTTCATTGTCTTTATTTTTTATTTTTTCACTTTTGAGAAAGGCCTTATAGCTTTTTTTATCAAGTTTTTTCTGTAGTAAAGACTGGCGATAATGTTCCATTTTTTTGTTAAGACTTTTCACTTTTATTTCAGTATCCAACTTGTCTTTACTGACAAGGGAGGCAATAAAAGCAATGATCACGAGTAGGGCAGCAACAATGACAGCCGTCTGTAAGGCAAATTCAGCAATATCTGATAAAAATTCGAGCATATTATCTCCTGAAATGTCACTATAATTGGCTGTTTAGAGTGGCGCAAGGCCTTTGTCTATTTGCTCTCAGCTTTTTTTTACAATATACCGATATCAGTTAAACTGAGGAAGTTATGATGACTGGATTTAAACCTATTCTTGCATTCTGGGCTGCTCTCTGTGTCAGTCAGACGGTTTGGGCAGTGGATGATGATTTCGGGCGGAGTAAAGAAGAATCTATTCAGTATCTTAAAGAAAGAAAGAAAGCCTTCGAACAGTATCTCAGAGACGAAGAAGCCCGAACGGCTGAGCGACAAAAGTGGGCTTTTCAGCAAAAAGAAGTTCGAAGCCAAGAAGAGAATAAAAGAGAACAAGCTCGACGCCAATTTGAAAGAAGTTTAGCTCCATTCCCAGTGAAAGCCTACCGAGATTTTCTTGCACAAAGAGAGCAAAGATTAGAAAGGCTCAATCAAGAAAGAAAAAAATTTGGAGTGACTCAGAAAGAACTTAAAAAACTCTTTGAGAGTAAAGAATATAACATCAGTGGAAAGAAAGAGTACCGACTCTAGTCGAGGGTCAATTCTATTGGACTTGGCTCGACGACTAAATAAGGGTGAAATCGTAGGTTATGGTGCAAAAAGATTTGATTTTGGTTTTTACATTATTGTGCATTTATCAAATTAAGCACTATATAGCTGATTTTCCTCTCCAGCGTGAATACATGCTTAGAAAAACCAGAGCCAATTGGGACTTTTTACTCCCTTTGAGTACTCATTGTTTTGTTCACGCCGTCGGAACTTTGATTATTACTTTAATTTATGCCCCCCAATTTTGGTGGCTCAGTCTTGTTGATTTCACGACCCATTTCTTTATTGATCGTATCAAGTCTGGACCACGCTATTTTGGTCGATTTAATGATTTATCCAAAGCCAGCTTTTGGAACATTCTCGGTTTTGATCAAATGGTGCACCACTTGACCCATATCTATTTTGTCTACCTGATTGTTTCTTCGAGTCATTTATAACGCCAAAAAGTGAACCCATTTTTATTAAAAATCATTCAATTTTAGTTCTTAATCATTTGTGCAGATCCATTATTTGCATTCTGTTTTAAATTCAATTAGATAATCTTTCTATGCCGGAACTTCCAGAGGTTGAAATCGTCAAACTTGGTCTTGAAGCACTTCTTAAAGGGTCTCATCAAATTTTAAAAATTGAGATGAGTTCAAAAAAACTAAGAAGATTCCCAAGTTTAAAGAACCTTGCTCAAGTTAAAGGTGAAGAGATTAAAGGTCTTAAAAGAGTGGCCAAGTATATTCTTTTCGAACTTGAGAACTTTTATATGATCTCTCACCTCGGAATGACGGGAAGCTGGCGGTTTCTTGAAGAGAAAAGAACCCATGACCATGTTCGGGTGTTTCTCGATGATGGAAGAGTTTTGGTTTATCATGATCCTCGTCGTTTTGGACAATTTGATCTCATTGGCAAGAAATTGTTCGCTCAGGATAAACGGTTTCTTCATCTTGGCTTTGATCCTGTTCTTGAGCCCGAAATCGATTTAAATGCGTTTATAGAAAAGATGAAAAATAAATCATGCACCATCAAAAGCTCGATTATGGATCAAAAAAATATTGTTGGAGTTGGAAATATTTATGCCAATGAAGCTTTGTTTCGCGCTCAAATCCATCCTAAAACTCCGACCCATCAGATGAAACTGAAACAATGGAAGACGCTCATCATCGAAATAAAAAATGTACTTTTTGAAGCCATCCAAGCTGGAGGCTCAACCATTAGTGACTTTAGGCAAGCTGGTGGCTCGCAGGGCTATTTTCAGAACCATTTTTTTGTTTATGGGAGAGAAAATCAGCTTTGTCGAAAGTGCAGGAGTGTGATTGAGTCTCAACCTATAGTCGGGAGAAGCAGTTTTTGGTGCCCCAGTTGTCAGCCTTATAGTAAAATAAAAAAGACAAAAGCGAGACGCCGTGAGAAAAGTATTAGAAAAAAGACTACCTGAATTGATTGAGCTCGAACATCTTATTGCTCGCTTAGGCTCCAAGGCGACAACTCGAGTTTTAACCGAAGTGCAATACGACGGCTACACTTTTCCGGTCTACTCCATCGAAGTGGGTAGCCAAGATCCAACCACTCCTTGTTTTATGATGGTTGGTGGTGTGCATGGTTTAGAGAGAATTGGGTCTTCTGTTGTTCTCTCCACCCTTAAAACAATGACTGAATTTTTGAATTGGGATGCGACTCTTAACAATCGTTTACAATACTCCCGTCTCATCTATGTGCCCATTCTCAATCCAGTGGGGATGTATCGACGAAGCCGTTCAAATGGAAATGATGTGGATTTAATGAGAAATGCACCTGTTTACTCTGAAGAAGCAACACGTTTTCTTTACGGTGGGCATCGACTTTCTCCCAAAATACCTTTTTATCGTGGAGCTTTGAGCGACGGAATGGAGAAAGAAAATGAAGCTCTCTTTCAATTTATGAAAGAGAGAGTTCTTCCAGCAAGAACATCCATTTGTCTTGATGTGCATTCAGGTTTTGGCTCAACAGATCGTCTTTGGTTTCCTTATGCTCGAACCAAAAAACCATTTCCTTATTTTGTTGAAGCTTATGCATTTCGCGATCTTCTTAATACGACATACCCTCAGCATGTCTATTCGGTGGAGCCCCAATCCATTCAGTACACCACCCATGGAGATCTTTGGGATTATATTTTTGATGTTCATTGGGCCGAAAAAACCAACCAATTCTTTTTTCCTCTGACTTTGGAATTGGGGTCTTGGAAATGGGTTAAAAAAAATCCCAAACAAATGTTTGGTCTATTAGGGGTATTTAACCCTGTACTTCCTCACAGAACAGCTCGGGTATTAAGAGATCAAAAAACCTTTATGGATTTTCTTCACCGAGCCGTTGTGTCACGCCATTGGACAGATTTAACGCCTGAACAACGCCAGATATGGAAGTTTGAAGCTCTCAATCTTTGGTACAATGGTCAAATCCATGCAGCCAGTTGATATTTATCTTATCCGCGGCTTAGCGCGAGAGGCTGTGCACTGGGGTGAATTTCGTCAGCTTCTCGAGAAAGAGAAGTTTTGCAATTCTATCACTTGTCTTGATTTGCCTGGAGCTGGTCGTTTTCACCAACTGTCTAGTCCGCTGACAATCTCAGCGATCGCTTCATTTCTTTTAACTCAAGTTGATTCCTCTTCAAATCATCCTAAAGTTATAATCTCCATATCGCTAGGTTCAATGGTTGCGGTTGAAATGGGTTTGCAAAAGCCTGAGTTATTCAGCAAAATTTATGTGATGAATACGAGCTTTTCAAATCTCTCTCCTTTTTACCATCGTTTGCAGCTTAATGGCTTTAAGCAACTGTTTCGAATTGCACTTTCAAAAAAGTTAGAGACTCGAGAACGAGAAGTTTTAAAGATGGTTTCCCAAAGACCAGAGCTATGGGATTCACTATTACCTGCATTTGTGCAAGCGGCAGAACGAAGACCTTTTTCTCCCTTGAATCTTCTTCGCCAGCTTTGGGCGGCAGCGACTTATAAAATACCAAGCCACTCTCCCGATTGTCCCATCGTAGTGATGAACAGTCTCGGCGATCAGATGGTTCACTCTTCGTGCTCTGAGCAGTTGGCGCAACATTGGGGCCTCAAACAATACACCCATCCGACAGCGGGCCATGATATAGCTATCGATCAGCCCGAATGGATTATTGAGACGATTCTTTCTGATCGAGAATAACTAGGTTTGTGAAGTTAACATAATAGATCGAATGTTAACTTTATTCAAAAAAAAGGATTTTTCATCTTCCTTGACCGCTGAATCAATAGGCCTTCGGCCTTGAATGGTGCGGCCCTTTTTGGCGAGGGAGAGGGCTGGTGTTCATCTAGGAGATAGCTTTATCATAACAAATCCCTAGATGTTTCGAGCGATTGTTCGCAACTTTTTTCATACCGGATTGATGCAGAGCTGGTATCGCTACGACAGTAGATAATGACCTTTACCCCGTTTTTAGTACCAGCAAATTATTTTTCTTGTTTAGCACGGCTTTCTCCTGATCTGCAAATTCTTTTGGTGTCAAATAATCAAGTGAACTGTGTGGACGCTCTTCATTGTAATATTTTATCCATT
>JBGSSY010000354.1:0-18521 GCA_041736775.1 Bdellovibrionales bacterium
AATGGATAAAATATTACAATGAAGAGCGTCCACACAGTTCACTTGATTATTTGACACCAAAAGAATTTGCAGATCAGGAGAAAGCCGTGCTAAACAAGAAAAATAATTTGCTGGTACTAAAAACGGGGTAAAGGTCATTATAGACTTCCGCTGCGGAAGTTGAGTCTTTATTCGATCAATGAAAGAGTATGGAGCTCCCCATCGGGTTGAGCCGGGTGTGAGATCTTTAACCAAAAGTGATTCTCATGAGCGGCCAAGCGGGCATGCCATTTGTTTTTAGCAAAATCAAAAGGCTTCTCAAAAACATTCTTCACTGTCCCCTGGCCCTTATGATTGATCTGAATAAATTCAGTGATCCTTTGATTATCAAAACGCAATCCATAAAGAGCTTGGGTATGGCTATCAAAATAGAGTGAGATTAAGGAGTATCCGACTTTTTGCGACAGCAAGTTCCATTTTTGTGTAACGACATTGTAGGAGAGAATTTCGCCTCCACGCTCATCATTGTAAATATAGATTTCACTTTTAAGGGGATTAAAAGTCATGGCAATGGGCCAGTTCATCGCCTGAAGCTTAAGAGGAAGATGAATAGGATTGAATTTTTTTGAGTCACTTTCCCAAGTTCCGAACTGATGGCGATTGATTAAAAAGAGTTTTTGGCTAGCCGCTTCGTAATAAGCTTCTCTTGTGGAGGATGGGATTTCGACTGTCACTTTTTCTCCCGCCTTTAAAAATTCAAAGGATTGAGCCAAGATTTGATTGTCTTTGCGTTGCCAGCGAATACCTAAACTGAGTTTATTGACATTCGAACTGGGTTCTCGTGATTCAGATGTCAGTGCTAAGTTTGGCTCAAGGGTTGGAGATTGAAAAGGAACTCGTAACTCTCTTCCCACTTCTTTACCTTGGAAACTTGAAACCTCAAATCCAGTGTATTCTTTAAGGGCTGCGAACAGCCTTCTAAAATCATTTTCAGGATTTTTAATCTCTTCCCACGCGACCGGGTAGGAACAAATTTTTTCTTTGCTAAAATAACTGAGCTTAACATTTTCAGGTAGCCCATTGACCATTACCACTTCCGGCCCAATCACCAAAACTTCTTTCAGTGAAGAGTCTTCTTCCAATTTGAGATTCCAAGTCATCATACTTTGACTGACCAGTGCAAGGGTTAAGGGCTTCTCGGTTTTTTTGAGGTCGACATCCACATAGTGGCCATATTGGAGTTTGCCATCTTTTCGTTGTGTGGGCTGGGTGGTTTTCACTGAGACTACATGAAGATCTTCTTCCTGCTGATTTTGATTTTGCCAAAAAGAATCAGGACAGTAGAGATCAAGACAAGGTTTGAGATAAAGTTTTTCGCTGGCGGGTAATTTCCAGTACGAGCCTTCGTTGTTAAAATCACTGCAGTTAAAGGCGACATGGGCACTGTTATTTTTAAGTCTTTGTTCAGCTTGGTAGAACATGCTTTTGAGCATGATCACCACTCCCATCTGAAAACAGATGAGAAAAATAAAGAGATTAAATGACCATCGAAACCAGCGATCTGCATTTCCCATTTAAAGCTATCGGATAAAACGACCACAAGTCTTAATCCTATTTTTTTTGCTTAGATATAAAGCAAGCTAGGGAAGTAAAGTCTCAACGTAGGGCAAAAAAAACTGCATTTTAACTGTACAAGTGTCCAGGAAAACGATGGCTTTTTACGCATAATCTGATGTCATAACTTTAAAAAAAATGAAATTCCTGGACTCAGGGAATTCCTATTTGACAGCTCCATCTTGTCAAACTACCGTCTTTAACAGGGATACACATCAAGCCTAGATGTAGTATGTGTGTATAAGATAAAAACTAGATTTAGTTGATTATCACCCTCAAAACAGGGTGATGTCACAACAATGGAGAAGACTTTTTAGTCTTCTTTTTGTGTCTTATACTCTTAAAAAACTATACGAAGATCTAGGCTGACAGAATAAACGCCAATGGGGAGGGCTAGGAAAGATGGAAGCAATGCCAGTAACTGCAAAAAGCCAACAAAGAGAAAATTCACAAACGGAACACTTGATGAGAGTGCGCAAAAGAGACGGAAGCCTTCAACCGGTTGATGTCACAAAAATCGTTAAACGAGTCACTGAATGTTCAGAAGACCTCAGAGACATCGATCCCCACCGAGTGGCGATCAAATCGATCAGTGGTCTTTATGATGGGGCTTCCACCAAAGAACTGGATAACCTCAGCATCCAAACCGCTGCAATGCTTATTGGCGAAGAGCCCCAATACTCTCTTCTTGCTAGCCGACTTCTTAGCATTTACATCGAAGAAGAAGTGAAGAACTGTGGCGTGAACTCTTTTAGCGAGTCCGTTCAGTATGGTGCAAGCCATGGCCTCATTGCAGCTCCCACGCTTAAATTTGTAATGGAGCACAAAGAGGTTCTTGAGGCCGAGATCCGCAGCCGTCGCAATGAAAAGTTTCAGTACTTTGGCCTTCGCACTGTTTACGATCGCTACCTTCTGAAGGATCCACAAACACGGGATGTTTTTGAATCTCCTCAGTACTTTTTCATGCGAGTGGCTTGCGGTTTAGCAAAATCCCCCGAAGAGGCGATTGAACTATATAAAATCACTTCCAATCTTGATTATTTGCCCAGTACGCCGACACTTTTTAACTCGGGCACTCTCCATCCACAAATGTCGTCTTGCTATTTGCTCGACTCACCCACTGATGATTTGCGTTCAATATATGACAAATACAAAGACATTGCTCTCCTTTCTAAATTTGCCGGAGGTATTGGTGTTGCTTATCACCGCGTTCGTTCACGAGGTTCGTTGATTAAAGGGACCAATGGTCACTCTAATGGGATTGTTCCCTGGCTTAAAACCTTAGACTCTTCGGTCGCCGCCGTAAACCAAGGCGGAAAAAGAAAGGGCGCCTGCTGTGTTTATCTTGAATCTTGGCATGCTGATATCGAAGAGTTTCTCGAGCTTCGTGACAACACCGGCGATGAAGCCAAACGGGCTCACAACCTCAATCTGGCGAACTGGGTTCCTGATCTTTTTATGAAAAGAGTTGAAGCCAATGGTCTTTGGTCTTTGTTTGATCCCAAAGAACTTCCTGAACTCACAGACACTTATGGTGCGGAGTTTGAAGAGATTTATTTAAAAGCCGAACAAGAGCAACGTTTTGTCAAACAAGTCCAAGCCCAAGAACTTTACTCGCGCATGATGAAAACTTTGGCCCAAACCGGAAATGGTTGGATGACTTTTAAAGACCACGCCAACCTAAAAAGCAACCAAACCAAAGAGAAAGGAAATGTGATTCACCTTTCTAACCTTTGCACTGAAATTTTAGAGATCACAAACTCTAAAGAAACAGCGGTTTGTAACTTAGGCTCCATTAATTTAGCTCACCATGTGACTGAGCACGGAGTGGACTACCGCAAAATTCGCGAAACCGTAAAAACGGCCGTTAAGTTTCTTGACCGCGTGGTGGATATCAACTTTTACCCCATCGACAGCGCACGGGACTCCAATCACAAATGGCGTCCGGTGGGACTGGGTGCCATGGGATTACAAGATGTTTTCTTTAAGTTGGGGCTCCCTTTTGATAGCGAAGAAGCAAAAAAGATCTCTAAAAATATCCAAGAAGAGATTTATTTTGCGGCTATTCAAACCTCTTGCGATCTTGCCAAAGAACTGGGCGCCCACACCAACTTTGCAGAGACTCGTGCCGCCGATGGATTTCTTCAATTTGATCTTTGGGGTGTGGTCCCTGAAAACAAAGAGCGCTGGGATAAACTCAAAAAAGAAATTAAACAACACGGTCTTCGCAATTCTTTAATTATTGCGATTGCACCAACCGCCACCATCGCCAGTATTTCTGGATGTTGTGAAGCGATTGAGCCGCAGGTTTCTAATTTGTTTAAACGAGAAACCCTTTCGGGTGAGTTTTTGCAGATCAACCAATATTTGGTCAAAGATCTTAAAAAGATTGGTCTTTGGACCCAAGAAGTTCGCGATCAAATAAAAGTGAACGAAGGTTCCATCCAAAATATCAGCGAGATTCCAGAAACCCTTCGCCAAGTTTATCGAACGGCGTGGGAGATTCCGATGAAATCTCTGATCGATATGGGGGCTGACCGTGGTGCTTTTATCGATCAAAGTCAGTCGCTCAATCTTTTTATGGAAAGCCCCAGTATTGGCAAACTCTCTTCTATGTATATGTATGCCTGGAAAAAGGGAGTTAAAACGACTTATTATCTCAGAAGTCGTCCTGCCACTCGAATTAACAAAACCACGATTGCCGCTAAGAAAAAAGAGTTCACAGATACGGAAGCCGTCGCTTGCTCCCTGGAAAATCCAGACGCTTGCGAAGCTTGCCAATAAAAAGAAAGGACGAAACGCACCATGATACTTGATCCTGGATTTGATCTTACTCTTCGACCCATGAAGTACCCCATCTTTTTTGAGATGTATAAAGATGCCATTAAAAACACATGGACTGTGGATGAAGTGGACTTTTCAAAAGATGTGAATGATCTGACAAAAAAAATGACGCCCGCCGAGCGCCATTTGATCAATCGTTTGGTGGCTTTTTTTGCCACTGGCGATTCTATTGTCGGTAACAATCTGGTTCTCAACCTATACAAACACGTCAACTCTCCCGAAGCTCGCCTTTATCTATCGCGCCAGCTTTTTGAAGAGGCTCTACACGTACAATTCTATCTCACACTACTTGATACCTATATCCCCGACCACAATGAGAGAGCCCAAGCTTTTTCTGCGATTGATAATATTCCGTCGATTCGTAAAAAAGCCGACTTTTGTTTTAAGTGGATTGATTCAATCAATACTCTCGACAAAATTAATAGTGTTGAAGATCGTCGCAAGTTTCTGATGAACATGATTTGTTTTGCCACTTGTATTGAAGGTTTATTTTTCTTCGGTGCTTTTGCCTATGTTTATTATCTTCGTTCCAAAGGATTATTGGACGGACTGGCTAGTGGGACCAATTGGGTATTTAGAGATGAATCTTCTCATATCAACTTTGCTTTAGAAGTGGTTGAGACGGCCCGTCGCGAAGACCCAGAAATCTTTACTCCACAAATGAATGATATGGTCACTCTTATGATCGAAGAGGCTGTCGACTGTGAAATGGCTTTTGCTCAGGACGTTCTTGAACAAGGGATTGCCGGCCTTTCTATGCGGGATATGAGAACATACCTTGAGTTTGTGGCCGATCAAAGGCTTGAGGCCTTGAGCATTCCCAAACGTTACAACGTTAAAAACCCATTTTCTTTTATGGAGCTTCAAGACGTTCAAGAACTCACCAACTTTTTTGAAAGAAAAGTATCCGCCTATCAAGTGGGTGTGAGTGGAGACGTGGCTTTCGACGAGACTTTCTAATTCTATTTTTGCAGGGAACTTTTTTGACGATTTACAAAGTCCATCAAAAAAAGAACAAGACCAAAAAAAAGCCTACAGATCACTGTAGGCTTTTTTATTTTTAAAAAAACTTAGCATTATTTACTCTTGAGAATTTTCAATGGCCTCTGCCAACGCTAGAACACGAGTTGCAAGAAGAGGAGAATAAACCACTTCTTTGGCTTGGTCTTCAGGCTTTAAAGTTAAAAAGTAAGCAAACCCTTCTGGGGTGCTATACATATCATCCATCGTCGCTGCCGCTGCGGCAGTCGGTGTGATGACCGCTAGAATCATTCCAATCGGAGAGAGACGACCAGCCATAGCCGCCGTTCGCGAGAGCATGTAGAGGCCTGTTCCAGTCGCTGTTAGGTAAGAGATCTTTAACAAATCGTCTTCCATTTCAGCTGAGATTTCAACCGAGTTGATCAGCTCTACCGCATTCAACAAAAGTGAATAAGGCACACTAGAGATCACGTACTGGTCATCAACCTGCTCAAAAATCGACACTTGCGAATCTTCTTCAAGAGCTTGAAATTTGACTTTAGGAACTTCAATCGCTCCTGGAATGGGCGTCTGCGTGAACTTAGGCACTTCAATCGCTCCAGGTATGGGAGTTTCATTCCAACGAGTCACATCTCGAGTGAGAATTTTTTTGCCACCGAGAATGGGGTATTCATTCTCTGGATCAATATTCACGATAAACGGTTTACGGATACCGAGAATAGGATATTCGCGTTCAGGATCAATATTCAAGATATCTGGTTTACGACCTTCAATTATATGAGGGGGATCGATGCGAACAATAGATGGATTATCGCCCGCCAAAAGAAGGTCACTACCCTCTAAGGAAGTGTTTTTATCGAGTGCATTCAAATAATGCATATCACAGATTCGATCGGCATCGGGAGCATTGTAGTTATTGGATTTTAATCGAGCAATACATGCCAGATACTCTTCATAACGTTGAGATCCGCGCGCCACATGAATCACTCCCTTAACAGGAGGAGGAGAAACTGGTTTCTCCTCTTTCGCTGCCTGAGAAACAGAGAGCAAAGTATTTTCTTTCCAAGGTTGATCCGCTGTCGGCGGCTTTTGGCCTAAAGGTAAATCTTCACGACTCGTTTCGGAAAAGCCTGTTGATGAAAAAGAGAGAACAAATAAAAGTAGAAGAGTTGATTTTATCATTTTTAATTTTACCCCTTTTAAAAGTGTTCAAGGGGGAACTTATCTTATTATGACAAGCTATTAAAATAACTTCTTAGAATTTGTAGTAATTTCACGGAATTTATTCACTGAATGGGATGGTCTTCCCTTTTAATATTCATAAATGTTATCTGAAGTTCACTGAATTGTTTCAAATCTGTGTATTAATTGCCTAGTTAGGGTTTATCTCGATTCGATTATTAAAACCAAAGGCACTGGAGATCTAAATGCTCAATACTCTTTTTTCTTTCTGTACTTGTTTCGCCTTACTGATGGGTTCCACCGCGTTCGCTAACGAGAGCAAAATTCAAAGTTCGGTGAGTGTCACCCGAGTTTCCGGGGAGAAAAGTCGCTTTATTTTCCAAATTTGTGGTCCGATTGTGGACAATTGTGAGTTGATTGGGCGTGAGACCGGCTATAGCCAAGCTGAAGTAGAGACCTTGTCGGGTCGTTGGAAACAAGCGCGGGCCATTGGCACTGGCGCTGTTGTAGCGGCTGTCGGGGCTTACGTGGGGGCCTTTGTGGGTGCCATTGGCGCAGGTACTGCTCTCACCGCTTGGGGCACCGGAACTTTAGGAACAACGGCAGCCATTGCCTCATACGGAGTTTCAACTGTAGCGGTTCCAGCGGGAACCATGGTTTTTATCGATGAATTAAACCCCGTCAAACTTCATCGCGAAGGCCGCGCCGAAAGAAGAATGATTCGTGGTGTTCGTCAGTCAGTACGAGCTGAAGAAAATAATATTTCGATGGTGATTTTCACAGATAGCGAAAACCAGGATGTGATTGATTTTGCAAGAGTGGTTGAAGAAGTTCTTTGGAGCCTTGAAGAATAGTTACGATTTTTCCGTCACGCACAGCACTTTCAACAAGTATAAGCCACTCAACCGAATACAAATATAAAAGCCATTACACTTAATGGACGTCACAAAGTAAAAAAGCCTCACAAATTTTGGAGGCTTTTAGGATGGTTTCGTCTTAGAATAATTTTAGCTGTTCTCAAGATCTAATGGGCGTCTGGTTTTATCAACATTTTTCGAACTTCGTCTGAATGCTCAACTTCAAGTTTAACTTGCGATCGCGCCAATTCCTCAAGGGCAATATCACCAAGCTCAGCAGCAAGACCGACCAGTTTTTCATAAAGATTTAAAGTTTTGACTTCAAAATTCAAACTTTCTTCGAGGAGCTGCTGGACTGTATGAACATTTGTCTCTTCGGCCTTAGAGGCCACCAACGGGGGATGACCACCAAGACTTGTGATTTTTTCACCAATCAGAACGGCATGAGACATGGATTCAGAAGCATTGTCGCGAAACCATTTTTGAATAGGTATTCTATTATGCCCCATGATCATGAAAGAATAATGAAGATAGCGAGTGATGCCAGACATTTCCTCTTGATAAATTTGACCGAGTAACTCAAGAACTTGGTTGTTTTTAAAACTCGAACTCATAACACATCTCCTTTTTTTAAAAAAACTCAGCGGTCTGAGCGAATCGAGCCAACAGCATCGTGAGCGTGTAGACTTTCATAATGATGGGTCTTTATGTGAAAAGATTCAACTTCTGTAAGAGGACGAAGCGCGTCTTTCATGATGCGAAGAGCATCTTCAACAAACATGGGATTTTGACCATTCAGTCTTGCAAATTCCTGCTCATCTTCCCTTTTCACCGCGGTTTGCACTGGGGTTTTAAGAGCGGACTCTAAAATATTAATATAGGCTTCAAGGCCAAATTCGTTCACTTCCTCTTTGAGTTGAAGTGTGATGTCGGCACGACTTCTTTGACTGTGGGGAGAGGCCACTTGATTCTCTCCGAGCCAATGAAAAACTTTTTCAAAACTGAGATTATCATCACAAAATTCTTTTGCAAAGGCTTGCTGAAAAAGTTGCCGAGAGAGTGCCGAAGAGCAGGGACAAGTGCTTGAATAAAAAATTGAAAACTTGAGAGCGAGGCTGAGTTTTTCTTGAATCAACTCGGCAGAGAGTTCAACGGGGTAGGTTTTCCAACCTTCATGTTCGCTGAGCAAAGCTTTTCTTCTAAAAAGTTCATCCCAACGTAAAACCATACGGGCCGAATTCGATAAACCTTTTTGAGAATCAATAAACTGACGAAGGACTTCTTTAATTCTATGGCGATCGAGTGGAACCTCAGTCAAACCTGTTTCTACCGCCAAAAAAAGTCGAGACATGTGAATGCCTTTTGCTTTTGAATCAGAAACATTCACAAAAATATCGGCTTCAGCAATCACAGAACGTGTTGGGGTGGTGAAGAGTGGCAAAACCACTTTTTCCATTCCCACCCACTCTAATTGACTCGGCAACTGAGACATTTGTGACTCTGCAATATCGGGCATTATTTTGGGTAGCTTTGGATCCATTAACATATCTTCTCTAATAACAGTTTTAAGACCGAATACAATTCACTATAGGTAGTATAAGGGCACAGACACTTATAATGCGATCGGTCAACGGGGTCAATGAGAATAATATTCAAGGTTATGGGACAAGAAATGACCTCATCGTAATAAGTCTAATATTTCTGATTTCACTCAGCGGTAGGATTTTTTGGGCGAGTTCATTCAAGACTTATCTCGATGGCTTTGGAATCTCTGTCTTATTATTGTTCGTCTCAACAAATTGAGCCTATTCCAATCAAACACTTATTATTTCATCTCACCCTATTCTGAACATTTTCGATCAAAAAATAGGGCAAAAAAAAAGGAAGTACTTTCGTACTTCCTTAAAAACGAGCAACAAAAACCATCGCAATAGAGTCGGCTTTTTAAGTATGCCCATGGCCCGATGCTTCAAGCAAGAGAAAGAAAAATCGACGTAGGACATTAGGACCATTGAATGTAGCAACTGTACTGTAAATTTTCTCTGAAGTTTTGATCTCAGTTTATTTTGCATCTGAAATCCAAAATAATCTATGTGCCCGATGTCTAGCCCATGGTCTAGGGCTCACTATTTCAATCAAAGAAGCTTCAAGCTTTGTTTATACTGAATCCTCATTGTTTGAAGACACGGAGCTTTCTATTCAAAAAAAAATGATTTTATTTCATCCCCTACCCTCCTATAAACTGTCTTTATTTATTACAAAGGCCTTGAGATTTGTTCTCTCAATGGGGATTTGTTTGATGACTCTCATTCCAACGGCCTCTGCCCAAGCCCAAGAAAATGCAACGGCCCGCTCAACAGGTTATGTCGATCTGGGTATCAAGACTGGTTCATTTTTGCCCTATGAAATTGAAGGAGTGACCGAGGTCCTTCCCTTTTGGGGAATCAAAATAGGTCACACTGTAAGTTCCACTCTCGCCTTAGAATATGACCTGGATATTGCTCATGCCAAGGGTGTGACTTATTTGCTGGGTTACTTTAGCCTTCGTCACGATTTTGTGGTTGGTCAAGTCCTTCCCCTCTTTTTTCTGATCGGTGCCGATGCTCACTACTTTAAAAAGAAAGACAGCCCTGACCCAGTCAGTGGTTTAGTGATTGAACATCCCTGGAAATTTTTTGGAGGATGGCATGCTGGAGTCGGCACAGAAACTGTTATTTATGGAGACATTTGGCTTCGAGCTGACGTACGAATGGGATTTAGCCCCGGTCGTCAATTGAGTGTGGCCCTCACTGGCATTTATCGATTTTAAATTTAACCTTTTTATGAAAAGAGTTGGGGTTTCAAAATGAAAAATAAAAGTCTGATGGGATTTTTTTTAGTCTTTCTCTTATCCACCCCTTTTGCTTCTGCAAATGTGGTTGGAACCAGTTCACAGAATTTTAATCCCACCAGCAGCGGTCTTGATTTTGTCACAGTTCATTCGTCGGAGACCTTACAGCCTGGCTTTTTAAACTTAGGACTATTTTTCAACTACGCGGTCAACACTCTTCCCCATTACACCAACATCACAACTCAAAGAAGAGACGAACCTCAAGATCAGTTGGTTTCAATGGACATGAATTTTGGTTTAGGACTTATGAAAAATTGGGATATTGGTTTTTCTATACCTCAAGTGCTTTGGCAAGATGTGGACGAATCCAGTACTGTTTTTCGTGGCCAATTTGAAAGTACAGGAATGACTGAGCTTCGCGCCAACACAAAATATCGTTTTTTTGGTGATCAGGACGGCGGTTTAGCCACTATCCTTTCCGTCAATTGGTTTCTCATCGAAAATTACCCCTTTACTGGAATTGACCCCGGCCCCACTTTCAATTTTGAATTGGCCTACGATATGACTTTTGGACTCTTCAACGTAGCCGCCAATGTGGGATACCGATTAAGAAATCCCGGAGAGCCCGTTCCCGGTGTACCGGTTCAACCCTTTCCTAATGAATTTATTTTTTCAATGGCCACCAGTTATTTGGTGCAATCGATTGATACTAAACTCATTGCCGAATTTTTCTCTTCTGTACCCACTGAGGAAATTACTTTTACTTCAGATCGTGAAATCTCATCGGCCGAAATTTTGTTGGGTGCTAAATGGGATGTGTTTCACAATCTGGCCCTCCATTTCGGAGGCGGGACTGAACTTTACCACGGTTCTTCTTCACCTGACTGGCGTTTGTATACGGGGCTTAATTGGAATTTTGGACCACTTTTTGGAAAACCTTACGAAGATAAAACCGAGGTCGAATTTATTGAAGATTATGACTTCAATAGAACTCCTCTTGATCGTGAGAGCTTTATTGCCAAAGACGTTCTCTTTGAATTTAACAGCACCATTCTCAATGAAGAATTTAAAACCACATTGCAAAAATTAGCGACTTATCTGACCCAAGGATCTGGTTTTGATTCACTTGAAATCATTGGTCATACGGATTCAGTTGGGAGTGAGGCTTACAATGATCAGCTGAGTTTAAGACGGGCGATGAGCGTACGCGATGGACTTTTTCAATTCATTCCGGCAGAACAACATCATAAAATCACGGCTCTTGGTAAAGGTGAACAAGTCCCTATTGCAGACAATGGTAATTTTCAAGGCCGAGCTCTTAATCGTCGGGTGGAGTTTAATATTCTAAGAAATCAAGCGACACCAGAATAGGTGTCGAAAGACATTAAGAGATTTATTTAATACAAAAACGAATTTCGACATTCACACCCAGACGAGAAGGCCTGATCAAACTATTCATCGTATCAAGAGTATAGCCGACTTGAATCCCGTCAACATAGACTTGCATGTTAAAGCGTTCACTACCACCTAAATTAAAAGTGGCCACCTGAGAGAGATTTAAGCGTTGTTTGTTTTGGTCAAAGATTGGAAATTGATTATGAAGACCCACTGACTCATTGGTCACAGTGGCTGCACCAGAAACCAATCGGTCAGCCACGGTTTGTAAGCCAATCACATTGCGAGAAGCTAAGTCCACCATCACACCCGAACGTCCGGCGCGAGCGACAACATTAGTATAACCTTTACCTACGCTGTGCTGAATCCCAGAAGGAATGGGGGCTTGCCCCGTATAGACCAGAGCTCCGAGAACAAAGGGACGACTGCCCACAAATTGCACGATTCGAGAGAATACAGAATCCACATTAATACCGCTGCAATAACGATAAAACATCTCTTCCTCATCGCGATGGGAGTAAACATATCGACTTCCATCAACAAAAGGTGTGCAAACATCATTTTCATCTGAAAGAAACAGAACCACAAAAGCATTGTTTGCTGGAATTGAAGTGCGAGACATAGCATCAAAAAGATTTCTTAAACCCAACTCATCAGAACCCGAATGGGGGCCTGCAAGCTCCCAACTCATACCGTCAACACTGCCACGATTTCTTTTTGCAAGAGAGATGGGACTTTCTTGCATACTGGCTCCCACTTTTGAAAGAAGCTGATTTCGAGCGGTTTGAAATTGAGCACTACTCATTGTTGGTAAAAGTCGAATACTGATCGGTTCGCTGCTATGTCTATAAAAAACTTCTGGATTCACCGCCGGAGCTGAAGAACGAAAACCGGCGTAGGAACTGGTAGGAGCATGGCCAACGATCACAGAAATTGTGACCGGAACTTGACGTTGTAGACTTGAAAGAAAACCTGAAGTCACCGCATTGGCTACGGCGAGTCTTTCATCATCAAAGGACTCCGATGAATCCACCACAAGCCAAACATGAACCCCATCAATAGGATTTTGGGTGGCATTGCGATAATTGTTAGTCATACACTTTGGACTGGTTGGAGTGACCTCACAAAAAGGTGGGGTGAAATTCAGTGGCGGCAAATAAGGTTTAAAACCTGAATCATCAGTGTCACAGGCAACTGTGTTATTATTCGTACAAGCAAAAGGATCACCACTATTGGGCGGATTAAAAGGACTGTTTGGATTATCGGGCTGCGGGGTTTTTGTGGCCGTCGTATCTGTCGCTTCAAATGAAGCGTTAGAACATGCAATCAGATTGAGCACAACTGTGATCACAACCACTGATAGCCATTTCATTGAACCGATTGGGGCTTTCATAAAAAAATCCTCCGCAACTGCAATAGAAAGCAAGAACTGTCCCAGTTTGGCACTGTTCATAAACACTTGAATTAATTGGTCGGGGTCATCTGAAGCTCGCTGAAAGTGCCTATTTTTGGCATTGTAAGACTTACTGGCTGCAATTTTTGTCACCTTAATGCTAGATTAATCCATCAGATCAAGTTAATTGAATGCATACTAAAGTTGGACGGAGTGTTGTGGCGTGGGCGACTGGGACGATTTAAATAATCCAGAACTGAAAAAACTCTTTCGTAAACATTTGGTTCGAGGATTGATACTTCTCCTCATTCTTATCGCTTTTATTTTTATTCTCGCTCTTAGTTTTGAACCTCAAATTAAAGCCACCTCGGATTGGTTGATCAACCAATTTGGATTTCTCGGGATCAGTGTCATTGTCTTTTTTGCTGACCTCATTGTTTCTCCCATCCCACCTGACGTGGCTCTTTTTTTTATTGGAAAAAGTGAACTCCATAAACAGTGGTTTATTTATGTTCCTTTTTTAGGACTGATTTCAACTTTGGCTGGAGTGGCAGGATGGTTTATTGGCACCCGACTTCATAACCTCAGTGTTGTGCAAAGATACATGGTTTATTTTGGGGCCGATCAGCATCGCGATCAAATTAAACGATTTGGCTTTTGGATGCTCATTCTTGGTGCTCTTACACCACTGCCCTTTTCAATAACTTGTTGGCTTGCAGGCATTATCAAAATACCTTTAAAGACCACCGTTGTAGCCTGTCTTTTTAGAATCCCGCGCTTTATCATTTACTATTGGGCGATCTTTTACTCTGGGCAAATTGGCAGCCTTTTAAGGACTATTCTCACTGACCTTCCCAATATCAGTCAGTGATGAGATTGTCTTATTTTGAGACCCATTTTTTTGTTAGTTCTTAACATTTTGAAAAAGATTTAAATGACCCTGTTTTCGAAAAAAGGAGCGAAGTGAGTTTTGAGCTCAGCTTCGGAATCAAAAGGTAAGTTTTGGTCTACAGGCCAAGAGAGCTGCCTCTTTTTATGATTGATTAATGAAGAGTGAAGACAGGAGTGTAAATGCTCCGCTGTGGAGTTCATGTCTGACATTATGGCGTTGAGGTCGGTTTCGAATTTTTCGTCGCTTTCAATCAAAGGATCAAAGCGTTTTATATGATCCGATATTTTTTTAAAAAATAAGACCTGTTCATTATGATGATGAGAGAAAAATAAATCGGCATGAACCAGGTCATGCAGAAGAAACTCGAGTGAGTCCCTGTGTCCATCAACCAAAACTCCGTTCATTATGGCTTCGATAGAAAGAGTGACAACTCTTTGACCTTCACTTTGCAAAAAAAGAAGTTCTTTGGGGAGGGGTGGTTTTTCAAGGAGAAGAATTTGTACTTCATCCTTTAGCCATCGTTTTAAAATGTGGGACAAAGAATCGGGAAGCTTTTTTAATTGATAGTGCTCGAGAAACTCATAAACCGAAGTGCAATTAAAAATATGTAAAGAGGTATGAAGATGTTTTTGACCAGGATTTAGAGGTGAACACGACTCCAACGAATTTTTCTCAAGCCGCACTTGGAGTTGTTGAGAAATTTTAAAGTGAAAATCTTCTGGTGACTTTAAGCGATGAGAAGAGCCCTTTTTCATCCACCACTGACCGGGCTTTCTGAGTTCAAAGTACTCGAACATGACTAAAAAAATCATTTCGGCGGGATGAAGATGACCCTGTTTATAAGAAATCCATGAGAGATATAATCTCTCAGGAAATTTCTGAGCTTCGTGAGAGAGCTCAGAATGATCGATTAAATAGTGTTTGAAACGACTCTTAAAAATAACTTCACCCTACTGAATTTCAATAGAAACCGGGAGACGGGTCAGAATTTTTTCAGATATTTTTTGATCTCTCGATAGATAAGCTTTGATCAAGGGCTCAGGTAAAAACATTTGAACAGTCTTAAATGAAATATCGCCAAATTGACGAACAAACTCTTCAAATGCAGTCAGCTCTTTTGGATAGACTTCAACACTATAATCTTTAAGTTCAGCCAGCTGAGAAGCCTTAGTAATAGCCTGATGGATCCCTCCAATTTCATCCACGAGTCCCAACTCAAGGGCACGAGAACCCATCCAAACCCGCCCCTGAGCCAACTCATGGGCTTTTTCACGAGTATTGAGTTTTTCACGACCTTGAGTGACAACCGCCAAGAAATCCTCATAAATTTGATCCACCATGTTTTGCATAATTTGAAACTCTTGAGGAGTGAACTCACGCTCTAAACTCTCAAGGTCGGCAAAATTGTGAGATTTAGCGGTATCAAAAGTCATTCCAATTTTTTCATTAAAAAACTTCTCAGTAGCAAAGGTGAGTCCAAAAACCCCAATGGAGCCGGTGATCGTGGTTGGCTCAGCAAAAATGTACTGACTTCCTGCAGACATGTAATAGCCCCCACTGGCCGCCACATTTCCAAATGAGGTGACAACAGGTTTTGCATCTTTGAGCCACTGGGTGGATGTCCAAATCACGTCAGAAGCAAGAGCTGAACCCCCGGGACTATTGACACGAATTACAACGGCTTTAATTTTTTCGTCTCTGCGAATTTTATTCAGTATTTCAGAAAAGGTTTTTGATGAAATTGAATCACCATCCCCAGCTCCAGAGTGAATTTCTCCAGCAGCAAAAACAACCGCCACTTTATCTTTAGAGACACTGAACTTCTCGTCGGCCTCTTGATTTTTGTAGGATCTCCAACTGATATAATTGGGTTTTTCTTTTGATTCAGTGAGCTCCATCAATTTTGTTTCTACCTCTTCAAACGAAGCCAATGTATTGACAAAGCCTTTTTCGTGAGCTTTTTTGGCATAAATAATTTCAGCATTTTCGGCCAGCTTATTGAGCTCTTCAAAGGACAATTTGGTTTTTTCAGCGGCATAAAAAAGCATTTGTTGCCATGCCAGATCGATGATTTCATTGATCTGCTCACGGCTCTCTTCACTCATTTTATCGGTGATAAAAGGTTCGATAGCCGACTTGTATTTACCGGCTCGAAAAACTTGGGGAGTCACATTCAATTTGGAAAGAGTGTTTTTAAAATAACCCATTT
Source organism: Bdellovibrionales bacterium (assembly GCA_041736775.1). Taxonomy (GTDB): domain Bacteria; phylum Bdellovibrionota; class Bdellovibrionia; order Bdellovibrionales; family JAGQZY01; genus JAGQZY01. The sequence goes on from JBGSSY010000354.1 coordinate 16,177, forward strand.
TAGAAAAAAGGCCATCCCACTCAAAAAAACCTTTGGGGTAAAGCACAACTTCATCACTGGCTGAAGCAACAAGATAGGCCAGCTCGGAGTAGTATTCGCCATAAGAAATGACAAATTTACCCGATTTTTTAAACTCCATGATTTCTCGTCTCAGTGCCTCGGCGTTTGCCATCCCACTTTGAAAGTTTTCAAAGTTAATCAGAAGACCTTTGATTCGAGAGTCTCCAGCGGCTGCTTTAAGGACTTGAGAAATTTCAAAAAGACCAGACACCGGTGGGTCATCATATTTCATGATGCTTGAAAATAAATCTCTGCGCGAGGTGTGATCGTTGAGCGGGCCATCTAAGTTAAGGGTCAGCACAGATTGATCTTTAATCGAAGCCAATTCTGTATCCCATTGGTCGCTGTCAGAAATTAGGCTGGCGGTAGCCATTGCTAAAATCAAAAAAACAAAAAAACAAAAGGCGAGCAAAGTACCCATCATTGATGCAAAAACGACTTTTAGGAACTGTTTCAATTGAATCTCCTGTTTAAGTTGAGAACGGGGTATTATCGGGGCTTGCTTGGCTTTGGGCAAGCCAGAATCTCTTATGTTGATTGAATTAAGCAGAGCAATAAGAGTCCATTCATTAATGTTTACCTCCCTCCAGCATGTTATAGAGCTACTCAAGAACGAAGGGAATTTGAATGACCATTCTCAGTTTAAAAGGTGAACAGATTGCCGAGTTTTGTGACCCACTGGGAGAGCTTAGAATCAAAGTTTTTGCCGATTGGCCCTACCTCTATAGAGGAAATTTAAATTATGAACGGACTTACCTTAAGACTTATTTCGAATCCCATCATTCAATGGCTTATTTAATCTTTGATCAAGAGCAGCTCGTTGGAGCAACTACGGCTATCCTTCTTACTGATGAAAAAGAAAATATTAAAAAACCTTTAATAGAACGAGAATTTGATCCAATGAAAGTCATCTATTTTGGTGAATCGATTCTCCTTCCCGCTTACCGTGGTCAAGGTTGGGGTAAGGTTTTTATGGACAAACGCTTGGAGTTTGCAGCAGAAATACCCCAAGTTCTATGGGCGACTTTTTGCTCGGTTCTTCGCCCTGATGATCATCCTCTGAAACCCAAAGATTATCGACCACTCACTCAGTTTTGGCTTCAACAAGGTTTTCAACCGGTCGATGGATTGACGACCGATATCGAATGGCTTGATTGTGATCAAGCATCACCCACAGTAAAGCCATTGCAGTTTTGGCTTAAAAATATAAGAGATAAAAAGGAGAGCTGATATGAGCAAACAACTGATCGAAAAATATTACGACTCGTTTAACCAAGGTCGCTACGAAGAAATGATCAATCTGGTTTCTGATGACATCCTTCATGAAGTCAACGAGGGAGACACACAACATGGAAAGTCACTTTTTAAAGCGTTTCTAGGGGTTATGGACGAATGCTACGAAGAGCAAGTAAAGAACTTGGTGGTTTTTTCTTCGACCCAACACAACCGTTTTGCGGCTGAATTTAACATCGATGGTCGGTACAAAAAATCCCAGCCAGGCCTACCTGAAGCCCATGGGCAAAAATACTTTATTAATGTGGGTGCATTTTTTGAAATCAACCCTCTCGGTAAAATCTGTCGCATCACCAACTACTATAACCTAAATAATTGGATCAACACTGTTCAGCCCAATACTTTTTAAATAAAGTAACGTTTTGACGTTTTACGAAATTGAGAGCCACTAAGATTGGTGACATATATTTAATTTGAGTTGCCAAATTTGAAAGGAACAATGATTCGTATGAAGGACTCAAAAAAGCTTTATTTCAATTGTAACGACTTTGAAATTTTATTAAGAACTGAGAAAAAAACTTGAAGAAAAATAATGATTCATCAGTATAAGTCCAGAAGTCGGCACTCCCGCCGACTGATCTGAAGTTAATTTAGGAATAATGAAAAAACTTACGAAATACCAATTAAGGTTTAAATTGAGTCAAATACACTTCAATTGATTCATTTAAAAAACACTTCGTAAATAACAAAGTGTTTCTAAACAATGTGTATTACCACCAGAAAGTAGATCTCCAAACGACCTGTTGAGTCTGCCAAGTGTGAACTCTCACAGGCTGAACCGGGACACCCCAGTACCAAACAGTCGGTGTGAATACGGCACGAGGAGCAAAAGCCCAACCTAGAAGAAATGCAGCTCCAAGAGCAGCCCATCCAAATTGTTTTGCGGTACCATCGGCTTCGATGTTTTCACCTACAGTAATACCACTTTCTTTAACTTCGGCTTCGCTGAGATAAACTACATCACCATTCTCAACCATTTTGTCCAACTCTTC
>JBGSSY010000014.1:0-2402 GCA_041736775.1 Bdellovibrionales bacterium
TCCCTTCCCAAAGTTTGCTACTTCTTAAAAAAGCTCCAGGCGCTAAAAGTTTTTTTACCCGTAATTCTCGGGGAGTCATTAATGGACTGGCTCAAGGAACTCTCCAACTCTCCTCTATCATTGGCACCCAACACCGAACTAAAATTGAAAAAAACAGCAAAGAAAAATACGGCATGCCCTTTGTTCGTAAGGGTCTAGAACTTGTCCCTATTTCAAGTGGTTCAAGCAACTACATGCTTTCATTTTCAGGAATTTTTCAAGTCAACTGGGAGCGTTCAGAACAACTCCCTCGCAGAGGTTGGGGCAACCCCATGTCTAATCCGCTCTATTTTGGATATTATTATACTCACCCCAACGGCCAACGAGAACGGATCTCTTATGCCGCTACTCATGGAACTCCCTCTAAGAACTGGCATCTTTTAGGACTCGAGCGCGCCTCCCATGGTTGCACACGCGTCCACCCTGCGGTGATGGAAGACATTCGCGCCTTGGTTGAAGGTATGAATTCAAAACATGTCTTTGAGTTCAATTGGGATTATGAATTGCCAGTTCAGGATTCTGAAAACCCCTATGCGATTCGTAAACCAGTCCTGATGATCACCTTTGATGGCTACGAAGGTGTTTCATCCTAAGAAATCTTGTTCAAAGTCTTTAATATTGAGTTCGAGCCTCTTTGAGGCTTTGTTGGAGTTTCTGACAACGGGTATTTTCATATAAATGGGTTTTGAGTCCATTCACCACCGAGAATGGAAGGTCTTTATGGGCCTGCAAAAACTGTTGAATGTCTTTAGAACTTTGCTCATCACAAAAAGTAGGGGTCAGATTCTTAACCAAATTGACCAGATACATCGGCTCGACTTTTTGTGAAAGGTCTGAGAGTTTTTCATAAAAACTTTGAGTATAGCTTTTTTGCATGGCCTTTTGCTGATAAGGAAAGATCCCCTGCATAATCATTTTCTGATCAGAAAAACTCTGATTTGATTTTTCTGTGAGAACTTGGGCTAACATGGAGTCTTTATTTTTACGATCTGAAAAAAGAGCTTGAGCGTAAAGGGCTTTGGTCTTACCCCGTTTTGAAGGATCCTTTTTAATCTCTTTGGCCAAAAGATCACGGGCATTGGGATAGCTGCCGGCGATCAGTTGATTAAGAATCTCCCACCTTTTATCTTGATCAATCTCAAAATTGATTTCTAGATCAAGTTTTCGACCATTAAGAAGTTGTGCCAAAACCAATTGGACTGACTGACTTTCAGTTATACTAACAAGGGCATTGAAGAAAATTCTTTGTCTTTCGGGATCTTCGGCACTTACTTTAATTTTTGACAAATAAGCTTGCTCAAAAAATTGCAGCCAAATATTTCTTTGTGCGCCCCACTTCTCATCTTGATTGGGATAGTATTTTTGCAAAATGGATTGGGTTGATGCAAGGATTTGAGTCAGGTTATCGATATCCCCTTCACTCAAGCCATGGTACTCAACCCATTCCAAGAATTGATTCATGGTCATTTCATCGTTGAGAACCATTCTCCAAGCATCAGACCACAATATTCCTCTTAAAAAAGGTTCTTGTATCGCTGATAAATGGGTTTTTACATTTTGAAAACTATTTTTATCCAATCGAACATCGACATAATCATAATCTTGCCAATTGGGATAAACAATGTCGGGGCAGAGTGCCCCTTTAAGGGCAGATACAACTGTGGTTTCACCTTGGTACTCCACCACTTTTGAATCGTAGATTTTCATAGTGCCATTCACTTTTCGAAGGAGTCCCAGTTTTGTTTTGTGCACCCGAAGAGTGGGATTATTATGAGTAGCGGTTTGATAAATTTCAAAACGCTGAATCCGACCTTTCTCACAATTGTAATTGACCTCAATGGTGTTCATCATTTCAGTCTCTATCCAACGTTGCTGCCAACTCTCAAGGGATTGATCCGATACCATCTCCATTTGTTTTATAAAATCAGACAGCTGAGTGTTTGCAAATTCGTGTTCGGAAAAATACTGAGCCAGGGCTTTACGATAATTTTTTTCACCTAAATAAAAGGAAAGCTGTCTTAACACCGAAGCGCCCTTACCGTAGGCAATGGCATCAAACTGAGAGCTAGCTTGATCAGTGTCTTTCACCTCAACAGAAATGGGATGGGTGTTTATGGAGCGATCCAATTGGTAGGCGGCTTGCTTTGAATAGGCATTAAAGACTGACCATGCCTCCTTGTATTCGGTGATACTCTCTAAAGCCTGATAGGCCGAAAAGGTGGCAAAGCTTTCATTGAGCCACAAATATTTCCAATCGGCCGGCGTAACCAGGTTGCCGAACCACTGATGGGCAATCTCGTGAGCTATCACTTCGCAGATTCGTTCCACCCCTTCCGCCGAGGTGGTTTCGGGAAAGTTGAGGA
>JBGSSY010000049.1:0-7494 GCA_041736775.1 Bdellovibrionales bacterium
GACGGCGGCGATGAGCTGTTCAATGCCTATGAAACTCATGGGGCCTACCTTTATCGTAAGCTTTATCGAAAATACACCACGGAATCCCTGCGTGAACTCTTGAGAAAAGCGGCCAATTTATTGCCGGTGAAACATAAAAAATTAAGTTATGATTTTCTTCTGAAGCGATTCCTGAATGGGGCTCAATACTCCTGTGCCCAAGCCCATATCTATTGGCGACATACTCTTGATCCCGAGAGAATTGATCAATTGTTGTTGAATCATGATGTTCTCTGTCCCTATGAAGACATTGAGTCCTTTTTTTCTCAATTAAATTACACGAGTGATTTAGATAAAATATCACATATTGATCTAAAATATTTTCTCTATGGCGACTTGCTCTTTAAAAATGATCGAATGATGTTAGCTCATTCCGTTGAATCTCGTTTTCCTTTTTTAGATAGAGAACTTTTTGAATTTGCACAAAGACTACCGGATTCTTACAGAATTAACCTCTTTCAAAGAAGAATTGTTCAAAAAGAAGCTGTGCGATCTCTCTTGCCTCCGAGGATTTATAAGAGACCAGGCTTTGGAATCGAAATTCCCAATTCCAAATGGATATTGGGTGAATTCCAAGATGTATTAGAGTATTACTCTGAAAAGTCATTAATCATTAAACAAAATCTTTTTAACTTTGATAGTCTGGTTAAGATCATTAATGAACATAAAACGAAAAAAATAGATCATGGTCGATTTCTATGGACCTTCATTGTTTTTCAAGCTTGGTACTTTAAAAATTTCTCGAATTAAAAGAGAACGGAAAAATTGCAGAAGTATTGCTTAGGTTATTTCAACGCTGAGTCTTACTGATAAGGCACCGCCAGAAAGAAATATTTCTGGCGGTGAACTTTCTATTTTAATAATGAACTATTGAACAACTTCTTCGATCACATGGCCTTCGATATAATCAGGAGCATCGACATTCATTAGGTGAAGAATCGTGGGCAACTGATCAATGTGTCGAATGGGTTGAGCTAAGCGAACTCCTTTTTTGACTCCAGGTCCGGCGATAATGAAGGGAGTGAGTATGTTTGGATCCATGGGATTAACTCCTTCTTTATAGCCAGTAGCACGAGGTGAAGTGAAAATAATTCGATCGTTGGTCATTTCTTCCCAAAGCCTGTACCCGGTTGTCGTCTCAAGAACCAAATCTCCTACACGATCCTTAGGGAGGTCCAAAAGATCCTCAGCATTTTCCCATTTAACAATACGGCTAACGGGGGAGATTCCATTGGAATCCTTGAGTCCTTCTAATTCGGCCATCACTTCTTTTCGAAGCGTCTCATAATTTGACCCACTTGCTCTTTTATAGTCGCCACCGAGGCCATTGGGGTTAATGTAAACATGAGCCATCTTTAGATAAACAACTTTGGTGTTCTTCCAATCAATGGTGGCTTTTTTTGTTTTTTCGTCGACTTTAAATTTTAACCATCCCTTGCGGGCAAAAAGATTATTAAGGCGAGTGTTTCTGTAAAGAGGAGCTGTGCCGTGTTGTGCGGATAAAACGAAGAGTGTGTTTTCATCGGCATTTTCAATCGCTTGACCGATTATAGCGTCAACACCCTGATACATCTCAAGAAGATCTTTCCAGCTTTCTTGAGCTTTCAAAGGATCATAGCCCTTTCTTTTGGGATCAACATCCCCATACCACCATTTAGAGACCAGCATTTGGTTGGGGGTATAAAAGTCCTCAATCAAAACATCGGGTTTCCAATTTTTAAAAATATAGCCGACTGCTTTTTTGTGCCAATCCCAAGACATACGAGCCTCTTCTAAAGCCACTTGTTTGTCTTCTGGTTCTACAATCAGTTGGGGAGCCATTCCTAAACATAAACAATTGTCGAGGAAATCGACCATGGGGCCAACATTTTGAGTGAGCTCACGGGCAACACTCATGGGTTGAGTCATGTAGCTATTGACAGCGTTATAGAGAACTCGAATTCGAAAGCGACCATCGGGCCAAATTTTTATCACTCGGACTTTCGCTTCAGAAGAAACACTCTGACCTTCATAAGAGAGGGAAACCGGAAACCATTGGCTCCACTCGCCCTCTTTAAGATCAGCCAGTACGAGTTTTTTATCCGCTGAAATTTTAACGCTGTCGTAATTGATTTCACCATCATTACTGGAGTCGGCTATATAAGCGTGCAGAGAACCACCATGGGCTTCAAATGATGACTGTATAGCTGGTGAAAAAGACTCAGAAGGGTTAAGCCAGCCTTGAGGTTCAGAGGTAGCCACAAAACGAGTTAAATTCTTATCTAGAGTATTAAAGTAAAAATCTTCAATAGTCTCTTTGCGCATTTGATAATTGGATAAAGGTTCAAATATCACAGCGGGAGCATCGTGACCCCAGTTGCCCCAGCGACCTCGTATCGTCACACCTTCTGTTAATTCGGGAGGAGTGGAGCCGGGAACAGATAAAACAACTGTTCTTTTTCCAGCCTTCTCCAGAATGGCCCAAGAGGGGGCCACATTTTTTGAAGTGGAACTGAAACCATTTATAACTGGTTGTTCGAGAGGATGTCCGCTGGTGCGAATGGCCCCCTCAACGATTCCATGGACTTTAGCTGTGGCGCCGGTGTGGAGTGAAGCAATGTTATTTGATGTCAGAGTCGGAAAATGGGGAATTGAGTAACCATGTGTACCGCGGTCTAATAATTTTTTAATATTGGGGAGCTTTCCCTCTTCGGCCCATTTATACATATTGAACAGATCTTTATCGGCTTTAAGTCCGTCAGCTGTCAGCCAGTAGAGTTTAACCGGTTTTTGCAAAGTTTTTTGAGTGACGTTAGCAAAGCGAAATCCATTTTTCTCTTCAGAGAGGGCTGAAAATGAGAATACTCCGGCCATCAGAAGAATTATGAAAGTGATCACATTATTTCGTGATATTTTTTTTGATTGAATAAAGCCTGTCATCATAGGACTCCCTTGAAGAGGGTAAATAGGTTTAAAAAAATAGAGACAATTAATGCTTTCTCTTTTTAAGAAATTTTGCAAGTGAAGACAGCATTTTGAGAACACGCAGCATGAGACAGGTCTAGGTAAAAATATGTAATACTTTGACTTAGCCTAATGGAATTATTTTTTTAAGTATTTCGATAAGCTCATTTTGGGCATCAGTAACACTTTGTGCATTTTTTAGGGGCTTAAAGAGCTTTACAACAATGATTTGTTGACGGAGTTCATCGTAACCGGCCCAGAAGAGCGAAGCATTTTTCATTTGATCCTGATCGCAACTGCCAACCACAAGCCGATCGTTTGCCACCGCCAGAAGAGCTTCAGTTTTTGATCCTCTAAAAACATAGGATTGATTTTTTAAGTACTTCTTGGTTTTGCAGACAATGACGTCTGAAATGTGCCCGGCATAAGGGGCTCGGCTTTGTTCAAAGGGGCTTCTTATGCTGACCTGAAGAGAATGAATGATCGAATCGGCTTCTTGCTTTGATGGGGAGGGGATCAAAGTGGCAGTCCCGTCGCCATCAACAGTTCGTACTGAAAAAACCAAGGGTTGGTCTGCTTGAGGCTCATTTTTCTTTGATTCAATAATGATGCTTTTGTCCGTGCTTGGGTAGGGAAAAGACTCTTTATCTTTTTGTAAGGTTCTGTCAGAGCCGAAAGATGACAGGAGGATGAAAAAGCTGAAAAAAAACAAGAGATTCGTATTTGTAGAGAGTGTCTTCTTGCTCATGACTTTAGGGTGGATTGAAAAAAAAATGTGACTAGATTTTTTCATGGAGTCTTCTTTTTTGCCTTTCCGAGCAGGATGAGAGGGCGATTGTTTTAAGTTTTTTTTGATCACTTATTGATCAGAATAGACTCTCACTCAAAAGTGACATCAGTCAATATTAGATAAAAGAATTATAAATAGACTTTACACGAAGCTTCAATCGACGCAGAATAAACAAATGTCAAAACTCAAAGGGCTTTTTTTAGTTTTATTTTTGATATTCGCATTTATTGCTTATAATTATTTCTCAACAGGGGAAAAAGATCTTAACGAATTGGATTTTACTAACAACAAAGTCACTGCTGTCGAAAAAAAATCAGACAACCGCTATGAAATTAAAACATCGCAAGGTGTGATCAAAATCTCCTCCTATAAAAAAAATGATATTGATGTTAAAAATTATTTTAAAAAAATGACTGAAACTATAGATAGCTTTTACCGTGATTACTCCGTGCCTTATGCTGGGCCCATCAGTCAGAAGATCGTTTGCCAAAAAGAAGAGATGCCTCAATTCTATGATGGGTATTATCACTATTTGGCTAATGAACAATTTGCGCCTTTGCCTTGTGGGCAGATCAATTCAAGTGTTTACAAAGTCAAAGCCTATTATCTCGAATGCGGGATCTTAAATTATGTGGTTCAGGTCTTTACTCCATCTCAAGCAGCAGAATCGACAGAAAATGTTCGCTGCCAAGAATAAAAATGCCTTTGATTTATTAAAAATTATTTTTTGCCTTTTCGTAGCGGCTGGATGTAAACCAAAAAGACAAACTGACGCGACAATTCCAAACATTCAATCAATTGGTGTCCTTCGTCACGAGAAAAGCAGCGACAAGTATTTTATTGTGCAAAATTGGACTTATAGCAGTGAGTGCTCGGTTTATGAGGATAACGGAAAATTTATTTTTCGATTCCCAGGTGAGTTTTGTCTCTTCTCAAGTCACAAATATTTTGTCACCTACAATGAAGGTGAACTTGTCTTTTACGACCCAAAGATGAATATTTTGTGGAAACACAAAATCGAAATTCACCATGATATAGACCTCAGTGATCAAAGAAAAGAAGTTGCCACAATTTATCGTAAAACAAAGAGAATCAATAACGTCAACAGAGTGGACGACGTTGTTGTGGTTTATAATTTTAAGGGAGAGCCCGTTTTTGAATGGAAAGTCACTGAGCACGCCCAAGAGTTAGAAAAGATCTATAATAAAAAATTAAGTTATGAGTTTGATGAGGTCAATAACGTAACCTATTTGGCCAAATTAAATAGTATTCAGATCATTCCACCCAACATCTTAGAAAAACAAAATTCTGCATTTGCAGCAGGAAATATCTTAATCAATGATCGGCTCAACTCATCATTTTTAATTTTAGATAGAAATGGGACTATCGTTTGGTCAAAAGTCCTTGCGGACTCTGGATATAGAAGTGGACATTCACCAAAGTTAAATTCAGAAGGAAATATTCTGTTTTTTAAAAACCATGTTCCTTGGCCACTCGAAGCTCATGAGCTTAAAGAACTACAAAAGAAAAAAGTGATACGAAAAGTCAAAAATGGAAAATTAATTTTTACTAAGGATTATTGTACGGGTGATGAAACTGAGATCTTTTATTCAAAATTAATAGAGTTTAACCCTCTCACTCAAAAAGTGATTTGGGAATACATTCCCCAAAACAAACTGACTTTTTGTTCGAGTTATTATGGTTATTCTCAGCTTTTAGATACCGGCAATGTTCTTGTCTCCCATATTTCAAACGGAGGCAGTGCCTTTGAAGTTAATAGAAGGGGAGAGATTGTTTGGGAGTGGATCAACCCACTCAAGGATGAAAAAGGAAGAGCAAAACGGATCTATAAAGTTCTCAAAATTGATAAAGATAAAATTGATCCTTTTCTTAAATAATGGATTAAATAAAATCATCTACTCAAATATTTCAAGAGCTTTTCCATCAATTTTGTTTTTTAGAGGATAACCGAGGGTCTTCATGACAGTCGGCATTTGATCAATTTGGCTAAAGGGAGTTTTTATAAAATAATTTTTCTTAATACCTGGTCCACTGATTATAAATGGCGTCCAAGTGCTATTCGATGTCGTTGGTAAAAGAGCTTGTTTATAGCCCGAAACTTTGGGGTTTGAGAAAAGATGACGATCTTTAGTAATCTCTTCAGTCCAGCCAAAACCTAAAGTATTGGCAACTATTAAATCTCCCACTCGGTCTTGTGGTAAATCAAAGACATTTTCCACATCTTCCCACTTTGCAATTTTATTTAAAGGGTATTTATTATCGCTGGTTTTAAGCTTTTTAAGCTCGTCAATCACTTCATCCCTTAGTTTTTTGTATTGGGGAGAATGACCCTGTTTCCAGTTTCCTGCCAGTCCTTCTGGATTAATGTAGATCCCATCCATCTTTAGAAAAAGAACAGTCGTCTTCTCCCAGTCGACTGCGATAATACCATCGGGATTTTCTTTGACCTTGAGCCAACCTTTTTGGGCAAATAAATTATTGAGGTGAACAAGGCTATTGATGGCACTCACACCGTGATCAGAGCTGATGACAATCGTGGTCTCTGGACCAGAGTGATCGATGATCTCTCCAATCATGGCATCAATTTGTTGATACATTTTCTTGATGTCAGCCCACGAGTCTGATTTTTCGTTCTCAGGAGTTTTTTTAAAGTGATGGCTTTCTGGATCGACTTTTCCAAGCCACCATTTGCTCGTTAGCATTTGATTCGGATTGTAGATGTTGTGAATAATGACATCGGCCTTTAATTCTTTGATCATATAGCTGATGGCTTGGGTGTGCCAATCAAAGGACATGTTTTGTTCTTCGATAAATGTTTTTTTGTCTTCACGATACTCAATAAGTTGGGGTGGGTAATGATCGACAAAATCCACCATAGGTCCTAATTGATCAACGAGATTTGAAGCTAGGGTTTGCGGAAATGTTTGGGTTTGATTTAAACTGTCAAATAATAATCTTAAACGAAAAAAGGATTCACCCTCGATCTTTATGGGGTGGAATTTGACATGACTCGAAATTTTCACCTCATTGAAATCAAGAGTTATGGGCTTCCAATCGCTCCAATCCCCCTGCGCTAAAGTAACGAATTCCGTCTTGAGATCAAAGCTCAACGAAACATGGGTATAACTGTTGACTGAATCGAAATTATTATCAAAAAAACAGGCGTAGAAGTCTTTCCCCCAAGCTTTAAAATGGGTATATTTGGGAGCAAATTCTGATCTTTTCTCAATCGGCCATTTTAAATCCGTATATTCAACGTATTCTGTGAGTTGGGGTAGTTGAGAAAGAATTTGCGGAGATTGAGTCTTTAAAGTTTTTTTGTTTTTGCTATCTTCCGATTGAAAAATGACCGAATACGTATCTAAACCCCAATTGCCCCAACGACCGCGAATAACAAAACCTTGATCAATTTCTGGTGGCGTCGATCCGGGAGTCGAAAGGATTCCGACTTTTTGTCCTTGGTCTTCCAGATAGGTCCAAATGGTCGGGACTCTTCGAGCTCCCGATGTAAATCCTCCGATTGAAACATGAGACAGAGGTTGCCCCGGCGTGTGCATGGGCCCATCAGAGACTCCATTGGTTTTGGGCAAAGTTCCTGTCAGAAGGGCTGCGAAATTCACTGGTGTATGATTTGGAAAAACGGGAACAGAGTAGCCATAACTGCCCTGAGACATTAGTTTTTTGATATTGGGCAGTTCGCC
>JBGSSY010000056.1:0-7194 GCA_041736775.1 Bdellovibrionales bacterium
AACAACATTGGCTCTCTCTAATGTAACGAGAGCCGTACACTGAGAGAAGGGGCTTTCAAAAGAAAGTCGAGCTTTATCGTTTCCGATATAAGTGCTTTTGTCTGAAGCCAACAGAAGACCATGTTTATTTTGTTCATCAAAATAACTATCGTATTCGCCCGAAACATTACCCTCGGTGTCTACTTTAAACTGAACATAGGTTGCCGCTTTTGAAGATTTAGAATTGACTTGGAAAATATAAGTTCCAGCCGTAAGAGCACCCACCTGACAACGGGCCACACCTTGAGAATCTCCCGAACAACTTGGTTTCCATGAAGTTTTAATCAGTTCATAACTAAGAACTTGGTTAATAAATCCACCAAAGAGTTCTTCTCCAACCACATTCACTTTAATCTTTGAAACTTTAAGATCAAGGTCAGATAAATTAGTATATGTTTTACCATCAATGCCGAGGTTAACCAGAAGGAGTCTCGCGTCGTTCATGGGTCCGGCTTCAACAGAAGCGCCAAGATAGCTTGAAGAATTATAAATCTTCTGTGTCGTGGATAGAGTTTGGTACTCACCCATTTGATCGAGATAGCGAGCTCTAATCACAAGATCATAAGGTTTAGAAGTTTTCTTTAGAGCTTCAGCAATACTTGCGCCACTTGCCTCTTTTTGTTGAGCAAGATCGACAAGAATTGTGCCGTCATTATTTGTTAATAGTTCATTGATACTGGCCACTTGATTAGAAGTGGGAAGACCAGACTCGTTAACATTTTCATCTTTTGAGTCAGGATTGTAAGTCCCGCGAGCAAAATTATAATTTTCAAAACCGTTGCTGGTTTCTTGGTAGAAATCTGACGCTGTAAAATAATATGAAAGTTCAAAAGCTTGATTTTTTGCACCAACACCACTTGCAAACTGTAAGCTCATGGATACTGGAATTGATTCGGGTTGTACGAGCGGAGCATTTGAAGTTGTTAAAAAACCAGACATGAGTGGCACTTTAAATTCAGAAACTTCAATGTCATTGTCACGAATACTGTATTCATAACGACTTTCATTGAACCTAACCGAATAAGATCCTAATTCAGCTGTTTTCGGAACAGACCAAACAAATTCCGCAGATCCATTGTTCCAAACAATGGGAAACTCATAGTTGATTTCTGAATTTTGGTTATTATAGACAATGGCCGTTTGGGGCAACATCTCTGAATTTACATTACTAAAGCCCTTTTCTGTAGGTTGTTTAGCAATTAACTGTACCGGTACTTTTTGACCGGGCTGTACAAGATTCACACCAATAATTGGATGAATCACAATAGTGTTGTCTGAAAGACCACCATAGTAATACTCAACTCCTGGAGAGCCCATGGCCCATGCACCTTCAACATAATTAGAGCTGCTATTAATAGAAATATCTGTTTGAGTTTGAGCAGAAACAAAAAAGTTGTTTCCATAGGTCATTGAGCTGACATAGTCTTCGCAAACTTTAAGAACAGAATTTGAAAAGACGTAAAGACCATCTTTATCCGTTGTTCCTTGATTAACAAGGGTCTGATCACAAGCGAAAACTTTTAAATCAGCGCCTGAGACTGTTTGGCCATCACTGAATCTTGTAACCCAAACAAGAGTTTCATCTTTGCCCTTTTTAAAATGAATATTAAGGTCAGTCACGAGAGCTAAAGCATGGACCGAATTAGAATTCAGTTCGCTTTTAACCTCGGTAATATAAAGTCCTGATTGAACTTCTGATTTATTTTTTTTGAAAGGTATATTGAGAAAGCTTTTTTTATTGATAGAACCAGAGAGTTTAAGTTCTTCGGCAAAAGTTTTAACTCCCATGGTTTCCATTGGGCTGACCACGGGTGTTTCGTTTTCTTCATCATCATAACTGTTGTCGCGAATTTGATCATAGGCCACAACAAGGTTAATGATTTTTTGAGCGTCAGTGACGGGCTCCCAAACTTTTTGACTCGTGCCACTTTTAGTAATTTTAAGCTTTTGGTTCAAATTCATTACCGCGATTGGAAACTTGTCATTTCCAATCAAATTTCTCTCCATAATAGAAAAGGAACGGGCCATTTGAATGGTTTCAGAGTAAGAACCAAAATTAAGTTCATAGCTTTGTAAACCTAAGAGTCGATCATCAATGTCAACCAATGGGCTTGGAAACACAACTTGAGCTTTCGTATTGGGCGCTACTTTAACATGGGAGAAATCGAGAGATGTGATAGTGGTTAGTTCATTGAGGTCAACCGCAAGTTCGCCCACAACGTAACCAAGCCATTGTACTGCAACGTCTTCAGCCAAGGGATAGGCTTTTTCAAGGGCCCCTGTTTTTGAGTTTTGAGGAACGTACTCAATATATGTTTGGCTAGCCGTGAACCAATCTGTTTTCGCATTAAAACTAATCTCGATAGTCCCTTCGGGCATACAGATGTCTGATGACTCTTCAAGAGACTGACATCTCACTTCAGCATTAAAATTATCTCTGACTTCAAGGTAAGTGGTGTTCTCTGCTGATTTAACTTTAGCTTGATAAACAGATTCAACATTAGAAAAGTAAAGACCGACTTTGGCTCCAGGAATAAGATTGCGATTGACAGTGAGCAAGAGCCAATTCTTAGAATTTTCATTCACAGATTTTTCATTAAAGTAGTAATATTTTTGAAAAGATTTAAAGAGAGAATTCACTTGATCTTGTGGAACACTTGAAAAAGGGATGGTCTCGCCCACAGAATTATCTAAGTTGGTATACCAAAGGTAGCTTGTTTGTTGATTCAGTACTGACTCTGGAATGATGTCACCATCAAAAAGGACCAAAACAACCGGGTCTGCTTCACGAAGTTTATCAAAGGAGCCAGGCATTGTATAAACAGAAGCCACTGTTGGACCCGCAACGACGAATTCATGACTTAAGACACCTAAAGCCCATGCTTGACCCGATTCAGAAGTCAGCAAAGCTTGTTGCGTTAAAGAACAACTGGATCCACCGGGTAGGGGTTGGGTGTCGCCCCAAGCATTCGTTTCTAACTCTAAATTATAAACCCAGGTCGTGTTATTGTCGGCCCAATAACCTGCGCCTTTTCTTTCTGGCGAACAATTCACTAAAAAGGGGTTATCCACTTTTTTCATACTTGAGGGAAACTGCACACGAATCTGCGAGGTTTCAACAGAAGCAGGGGTTTGAGGAGAAAAGAGAACATCAGCAAAAGCTGAAGAATTCAAGGCTCCCAAAAAGAGGAAAAATATACTTATTAATGTCATAGGATATCTCCAAAGGAATGGTTTGTTTGAATTCCAGTAACTTTGAAGTTTGCCTATAACAAGGGAATTTCCCCCTTTAATAAAAAATTCAAAAAGAAGGGGGCTGAAACCTATAAATCTTAATTAAAAACTAACAAAGAGCAATCGTGCTTTTTAAAGAGATCGATTTACTTTACTTATTAACGATTGAGCCTGATTGAAATTCTTATAAATGGAACTTTGAGATTGAAACATGGCAACGGGATTGGAGGTTATTTTTGTGTTGAGGACAATTAATGAACTTCAAATTGGCTGGTCGAGAGAGTGGCCTTCTTTACTTCGTCTCTAAATTCAAGCTTGTATCGACCGGGTTTAACCTGACTGAGTTTGAATTGAGGTTTAAGTCGACCCAATTTTTGATCATTTAAATAAACATAAACTGATTTACTTTCCTGTCCCCCTTTATAAGTGACTAAAAGATCTGTCGCTTTTTGATTGAGATGAGGGTCAAGTGTCAGTCTTGAACCATCGGCTGGAAAGACGATACTCAAATTTTTGTGCCCTGATTGGGTTAACCACTCATCAAGAGGTTCTGTTCCCGCAATAAAATATTCATTTACGAACTTAAGCGGCCCCTTTTGTTTAATCTTTTTTTGAACAATTCCAACCGGCGGATTGGGACTTAAACTTTTCTTATGACGATGAAGATAGGTCATTATTTCATTCCACGAGGGGGCGGCGGCTGTTACCCCACTCACTCCGCGCATGGGGCTTGAGCTAAAATTACCGGCCCAGACACCAACGGTGTAATTCGATGAGTAGCCCACCGTCCAATTGTCTCTGAGACCCTTGCTCGTCCCCGTTTTAACTGCAGTCCAAAAACTCGTCTCTAAAGCAGAGTCCCAGTTAAAACCGATTTTTCGAGCATTGGGATCAGAAAGTATATTTGAGATAATAAAGGCCGCGGCCTCCGACATGATTGATGATTGATTGATGGGAGAAGACTCTTCATGAGTCCATACAAGGGGTGTGAGCTTTCCACCATTTGCCATCGCTCTGTATGCATTGCTCAACTCATCCAGTCTCACTTCGATCGACCCTAAGGCCAATGATGCCCCATAACGGTCTGGATTTTTGAGCTCTGAAAATTGAAGATCTTTGAGAACGGCGTAGGACTCTGAAAGACCGAGCATCTTAATCAATTTAACGGCTGGAATATTTAACGACGACGCTAAAGCGTCTCGAGCGCTGACCGAGCCATAAAATTTTTGATCGTAATTCGTCGGTCGATATAACCCTCCGGACCAACTCATTACGGTTTTATCATCTTCGATCAGTGAGGCGGCCGTAATATATTTTTTATCAATCGCGCGAGAGTAAAAAAAGGGTTTCAGAGTCGAACCCGCTTGTCTTGGGGAGAGGACTCCATCCACGTGGGGAGCCTTCGAATATTTTTCAACGGTGCCAACGTAGGCGATGACTTGACCTGATTTATTATCGATAACAATAGCAGAGGCGTCTTGAACCCTAGAAGCCTGTAAACGAGAAATGTTTTTTTCTAGAATTTGATAAACCTTGCTTTGAAGTTCCGAATCAATAAATGTTTTAAATTCAGTTTTCTCTGGACTTATCTTCGCCAACCTCTGGGCAAGATGGGGTATTTCTTGGCTCTCAAAATTGATTGTGCCATTTGATAAAAATATTTCAGAAATCTTTTTATCAAGAACCAAACAGTCCATGGGAGGCTGCAGTCGCTGCGCGTGAGCACAGACTGTTTTTGAAAGTCTCTTTTGACTTTGATTGGGTGCTCGGATGAGGGAAGATATAATCAAAGCATCTTGACGATTTAAACTCGAGGGATATTTTTTAAAATAAGCGAAAGCAAAGGTTTGAACTCCTTGATGTTCACCCTTGAGGTGGATGAGGTTCAGATAAGCTTCTAAGATTTCTTCTTTTGACCATTTCCATTCAATCAAAAGAGCTCTGAATATTTGATTGATCTTATTGAATATCTTTCCTTTCGTTATTCTCTGATTGCCGACTAAAACTTCAGGCCGAGTCAGATCGGCGACTTGCATCGATAAAGTACTTGCACCTTGAATTTTTTCATTTTTAAGAGTGGCCCCCAGGGCCCTCACCATCGACTTAAAATCAATTCCAAAATGATTATAAAACCGTTGATCTTCAACAAAGAGAAGAATGTCTATAAAATCTTGATTGAGTGATGAGTATGAAACCCACTGTAACTTTCTTTTTTTAAAATCTTTTCTCAACTGATGGATCAACCGACCCTGTTGATCAAAAAAATATTGATCTGATCCTACCGCTTCTTTTCTAAAATCAGTAAATGCGGGGATCTGAGAGAGTGATGTCGTCACAAATAACGCAAACACAAAGCTCACAAGCATAATCAGTATTATTAATTTTTTTTTAAAACTGTTCATATCTGACCCAATGAAGAAAGATTAGCATGGGGTGGTCGAAGATTATGAGTTATTTCATTTTCTTTATCATTTTTACAATTCTGGTTGAGACAATTGGTTGTGATGTCGTATCTTCTGACAGCGTCGTGCTTCATGAGCTGACGAGCGACCGTATTCGTAAGAGCCGAATCTCGGCCTGTTCGGATCTAGACTGGGGCATATTGAATTCCTTCTGATTTCTGAGAACCAATAATCGCAAGTTAATGTTCTGTACTTTTGCCTATTTGTTTCTGAACTTCTTGCAATGTCTTTTCAATATTTTCTAAATACTCTAATTGGGTAACTTGTGTTTTGAAGAGTGACTTCATTTGCTGGGTCAATAGTAAATCAATCTTCCCATGAAGGCTTCGAACTTCCATTTCAGCCTTCAGATTTATCAAATAATCTCCACGGGATCTCGTGCGATCTTTATCGTCCTGCCGATTTTGACTCATCATTATAATGGGGGCTTGTACTGCAGCAACACAAGACAATATGAGATTCAGAAGAATAAAGGGATATGGATCAAAGGGAGTGTCTAAAAAAAACCGAATATTGATTAAAATCCAAACAAATATGACCAAAAAAAAGACTATAATAAAACCCCAGCTTCCACCAAACTTTGAAATTTTGTCTGAGAGTTCCTGCCCCAATGAAAGCTCTGGGTCATTTTCTAATTCTATCAAGCGCCCGGACAAAAGTTGCTCTTCAGCAATTGATGTTTTTACCAGCTCCTCAAGTTTTTTAAGCTGTAGTTCTTCTTCTTTAAGGAAGGCTTTAATTTTCAATTTTCACCTCCTACAAGGTTAAGTTCACAATTTACTCAAAGAGGAAGCCAAAGTCGACCGGAGAAAATTCTGAAATCTCCAATGAAATCATTACAACTCTATAAAATGTTTTTTAATAAATCGTAAAAGAAATTACAAAAAGGCCCTTATTTCTTAGTGGCTTTCTTATGGTAACGTCCTAAGATAAAAAGAAGGATCGCCACTGAAAAAATGTATCCCACGGAAACGATAGTCACAATTCCATCAACAAGTCTTACATTGAGAATTTCAGCGGCCGTTAAGAAAGATTAATGACTGATACCGAAGTACAAAGATTTCGGGGTTGGGGCATTTAGACCTTTTCTCTTTAAGTCTTAATCCAAAAAGCACTGTTTAAAGAATTTCGAACTCTTCATTGAAGAATCTTCAGTAATTACTTCACTGGACCCAAAAAAGTTGGCTCTCCTTAAGTTTTTTAGTAGGACAGTTGGAAATGAGAGATGCTAAAGTCCTCCTTGATAAGCTGATTTAAACTTTTTAAGAGCGCTCGAGCATTTTGATTTCTCAGATAAGGAACTCTGCTGACGATGTCTTCAAAATCAAAAGACTCAACTTTAATTGACAAAGAAAGAAAAACTTGCTCAGGGAGCTCTTGGGTTCCCGTAAAGCAAAAGAGTTTGCGAAACGTATACGTCCTGTTAACAAATTCAGCGACCAAATCCTCTCTTATTTTA
>JBGSSY010000104.1:0-3431 GCA_041736775.1 Bdellovibrionales bacterium
ATCGATTATTGATTTTTTAAGACTTTCACTAAAACCACTAAAGCCCGCCATACTGACAACAAGAAAAGCCACGCCGAGAGATATTCCAAAAAGTGAAAAGAGTGTGGTGGGTTCAAGCAACACTCTTCGTTGAAAAATAAATTTTCGGTAAAGCCAAAAATACAATTTATTTCCCTTCTTGCAGAAGCTTGAGGTAGGCAAAAATATAATCCCGTAAATCGCCATTCATGACATCATCCACTTGGCTGGTCTCATGCCCGGTGCGGTGATCTTTAATCATATGATAAGGGTGCATAACGTAAGAGCGAATCTGACTGCCCCATTCATTGGCTTTTTTCTGGGCATTCATTTCATCTTTTTCACGATTTCTCTCTTCCAGTTCTTTTTCATAGAGAGCCGCACGAAGCATTTTCATGGCGGTATCGCGGTTGGCGTGTTGACTGCGTTGATTCTGACATTGAACCACAATACCTGTGGGTTTATGGGTGATTCTGACGGCTGAATCGGTGGTGTTAATGTGCTGTCCTCCGGCTCCACTGGCACGGTAGGTGTCAACCTTAAGATCTTCAGTTCTAATTTCGATTTCAATGTCATCATCCACTTCGGGCCAAGCAAAGACAGAAGCAAAACTGGTGTGGCGTCGAGCATTTGAATCAAAAGGAGAAATTCGCACCAGGCGATGAACCCCAGATTCAGCTTTTAAAAAACCATAGGCGTAGGGACCTTTAATATTAAGAGTGACCGACTTTATCCCGGCCTCTTCTCCAGAGGTGAACTCTAGAACTTCGACTTTAAAACCTTCTTTTTCAGCATAACGCACGTACATCCGATAGAGCATGCCCGCCCAATCACAGGCTTCAGTCCCGCCAGCCCCCGAATTAATCGATAAAAAGGCACTATTGGCATCAGTCTCGCCGTCCAATAATTTTTTAAGCTCAAGTTCTGAAATAATTTTTTCTAAACTTTCTAACTCCGCCACCGCCTCTAAAAAAGAGGGCTCGTCTGCTTCTTCTTCAGCCATATCGAGAAGAGTTGAAACATCATCAATTTTTTGGTTGAGGTTTTGCCACTGAACACAGGTTTTATCGTGGATCGAGATCTCACGATTGATTTTTTCCATTTCAGCGGGTTTGCTCCATAGATCTGGATTTTCAGCTTGATACTTTAGTTCTTTGAGTCGATCCAACCTGCGATCAATGTCAAAGATACCTCCGCAGTTGGGCTGATTGAGCGCGAAGAGTTTCGACTAAACTTCGGTATTCGCTGAGATGGGTATTAATGTTTAAAACTTTTGTCGACATGGTCGTCCCTTCTCAAAATTAAAAAGCTTAAAGATTCGCATTTTTAAATAGACAGTGTGATCTGTTGAATTGTCTGATCCTAGAAACGTCTCACTGAATTTGCTATCCGAAATAATGATAGCGAAGTCCTTCAAAAATATCATCCTGTAAATCCAACATAATGCGCGCCTCATTGGGGTCTTTTTCGTGATCATAGCCCAAAAGGTGAAGCACTCCATGGATTAAAAGATAACCCAACTCTTCATTGGTTTTAAGATCAAGTTCCATTGCTTGTTTTTTAACCAAGTCGCCGCAAAGCACCAGTTCTCCAAGATCATTCTCACCAAAGCCTGAAAAGCTAAGGATATCAGTGACTTTGTCCTTTGAACGAAAATCTTTATTGAGTTTTTGCATTTGTTTATGAGTAACAAATACCACAGACAGTTCTTTTTTATTGAGTTGAGTATTTGTTTTCTTTTTGAGGGCACGATTAAGGTCCTTCATCCAATCCTGTATGAATTTTCGGGGAATGCGCCATTTTGAAAGTTGAACGATATTGACCTGCAAGCAAAGACCTCGTTAAGAAGAAGTGGCATGACATCATTCCAACAACTTATTGATATTGTCAAAAAATTAAGAGGTCCAAATGGTTGCCCTTGGGACAAAGTGCAAACCCATCAGACATTAACTCCGTTTGCGATTGAGGAAGCCTTAGAACTTGAGCAAGCCATTCAGAATGGAGACATTGAAAATATTAAAGAAGAGTTGGGTGATCTCCTTTTTCAAACCATACTTCATGCCCAAATTGCCAGCGATAACAGTCAGTTTGCTATTGATGATGTGATTGAGCTCCTCAATGAAAAAATGATTCGTCGCCATCCCCATGTTTTTGCAGACACCCCAGTGAAAGATCAATTTGAAGTGCTTAAAAATTGGGAAAGCATAAAGGCTGATGAGAAAAAAAACTCAAAGGCCAAATCTCAAACGCCTTTTGATATCCCAATGACCTTTCCGGCCCTGTTAAGAGCACAAAAAATTGGCAAGAAGACTGAAAAATTGGATTTTGATTGGAGTCATGCCCACGAAGTTATGGCACAAGTGGAAGAAGAGTTGGCCGAACTCAAAGAAGCTTTGAAAGAAAATAATCCCAAAAACATCGAAGAAGAAATGGGCGACCTGCTATTTTCCTGTGCTCAATTATCTCGTCATCTCCATCTTGACGCCGAAAAAACTCTTCGTCAGGCCAATTCCAAATTTATTCACCGCTTTGAAAAAATGATGGATAAAAACAAAGATTTCCTTAAACTCAATCGCCAAGAAAAAGAAAAACTCTGGGATTTAATTAAAAAAGAAAACTCAAAAGGATAACCATGATCACATCATTTTATGCAGGTCTTCTCGGATTGCTTTATTTTTTCATCTCTTTAGAAACAATTAAAGCACGTCGCTCACAAAAAGTTTCTTTGGGAGCTGGTCCTAAAGATGAGATCATCCATTTAGTTTCTGCCCATAACAATTTTGCAAACTACACTCCTCTGTTTCTTTTGCTCTTCTTTTTCATTGATTCCGCCTCTTACCCTTTATACCTTTTGCATTTTTTGGGTATTTGTTTTCTGACAGGTCGAGTTCTTCATTTTTTAACAATGAAAAATAAAGAGACAACTTTTAAAAAAAGAAAACTGGCTATGCAATTCACTCTCTGGCCAATCATATTTCTTTCGCTGTGGAATATTTATGATTTTTTAATCAATTTAATTCTTGTCTAAAAATCTAACTCTGACTTTTTCTAAATCAGCTCTCAGAATGGAGAACATGAGACTGCTTCAAAGCTGGCTAAGCTCTTAACGCTTTAAAATCTTTTTTCTCACCACAACCACATCGGCCACACCGAGCCACTGAGCCGCAAAAAAATAAACCACACCTGCAAGGGAAATTAACAGGATGAGGAGCGGAAAATCCATAATAAATCGCCCCTGTTTCCAATCGAGATTTTGCGAGTACCAAAGTGGCAAACTCATCACTAAACTGGAGACAACACAACGCCAAAATTGATCGATGATGAGAGACCACTTTAGCGCACCCACTTTTCTTTGGATCAAAAAAAGACAAACAAAAAGATTAAAGAAAGTAATAATACAAGTTGAGATCACC
>JBGSSY010000118.1:0-7425 GCA_041736775.1 Bdellovibrionales bacterium
ATTCGTAATAGACTTTATCCCCAACTTTAAGAGTTTTACCGACAAAATGAGGGGTTGTATTTATAAAGATCTTGGCTTCGATCTTCTCCATAAAGTTTTTGTGAAATCGCTTCCATGTTATCGCCTGGACGTACGATATAAAGACGATTGATGTTTGCACCCGCCATAGCATAAGCAGCGGGTTTCATTTTTTTAACGGATACTGTTTGGGGAGCTTCTGTGACTCCGCCATCATCAAAAGATGAAAAGTTGTTTTGTGCAAAACTTGGAGTATCAACGACGGGCTCATCTTCTTGGCCAAAAAGTTCTTCTTCCTGATTGGCCTGCATGGTTGAATCTGGCAGACCACCACCTTCGTCTACGGCAACGTAATCTTCAGAAGCAAAGCTGTTGTCGTCTATATATTCACTACTCGCATCCTCTTCGGGGGCCGCCGGCGCTGCTGCTTCAGGGGCCGCCGCTTGCTCGTTGTAACTATCATCTGGATAATTATCGACACCACTGCCCTCTTCCGTATCAAAATTATCTTCGGCCTCAACGTCGGTCGATGCAAATTCATCTTCCATTTCAGAGGGCTCATCTTTAGCCATCGCTTCGGGATCAAAAGCGGTGTCATCTCCGCCTTCAAAATCATCGCTCGCAAACTCGTCGCCATCAGCATTGGCGGTAGCATCGTCGCTGACTGCGGCAGACTCTGTTTCTTCGTTGGCTCCTGATGAAAAAAGACTACAATTGGTTTGCGTAAATGCTAACGTAAGTAGGAGAGATATTAATAGAACATGCTTCTTCATAGTTGAATCCTCTCTATGGTCATCCTGACCTCTATATTAGATCATAAAAGCATTTGTGCTGGAAATGTCCGACAAAGAAACCCAGACCAAATTGATAATTCCCCAACCCAAGTCGAGTTCAATCCCGCCTGGTTTTTTTCTAAAAGCGAGTTTTTCTTTACTTCCTTCTTCAACGGGGGGATTTAATTGGGTTGGTGTTTTAGTTTTCATTAAACGCACCCATTGGACTCAGGTGAGTTAAAAGAACTGTTACTTTTTAGAGCCGCGAAGAAGTGTGAATTGAGATCCAATAACGATTTTATTTTTTTTAAACCAACCTTGAGGAACTTCCAGCGCATATTGGCAATGACATTGGCTGGGGTAATTTTGAGGAGTTTGTTCGCGAGCCATAAGATTTTGCGCTTCCATATCATAGGTTTCTTTTAAGACTCTCTCTTTGTCGAAGTAGCCAATGGTCAACGGTATGAATGTGTTTTTAGTCCAAAAGTTAAGACGCTGAGGGCTTTCGAATATAAAGAGCATTCCATGGCCGTCCTTAAGACTCGTTCGATGCATGAGTCCTCGGTATCTTTGGTCAGGTGACTCTGCCACTTCAACGAGGAGTGATTTTTGATTGGAAAACTGAAGCTTTCGGGATTCAAAAACAAGATCAGTCGCGAAAAGTTGAAAGAGTAAAAGGCTTAAAATCACTTTTTCAACCTTTTTTTAAGAGTCTGATTTACGATTTCGGGGCTGGCCTGTCCGCCCGAAAGCTTCATCACTTGACCAACAAAAAAACCAAAAAGTTTTTCTTTTCCTGACTGATAGTCTAATACCATTTTTGGATTTTCCTTTATAATTCCATCAATCCAAGCTTCAATCTGGCTTACGTCTTTGATTTGCACCATACCTTTTTCTTGTATCACGGCCTGAGGTGTTTGCCCCGTTACCCACATCGTTTCAAAAACTTCTTTGGCCATTTTTCCAGAAAGCTCGCCCATTTTAATTTTTAAAATCAAATCTGCAAAATTTTGACTGGTTAATTTAAGTTCATGCCACTTTTGCCCGGACTCATTAAAAAGTCGAAGAAACTCCACCGTGAGCCAACTGCAAGAAAGTTTTGGATCTTGTGTGATATTAACCAGATTTTCAAAATAGTCTGCGAGCTCGCGCTCACTCACTAAAAGTTCTGCATCCTGGTCATTGAGCTGATAGTGCTTGGTGAAGCGTGTTCGTCGGGCGATGGGACCCTCTGGCAGTTGTCTTGAAATTTTTAAAATATCTTCGTTATTCAAAATCAGCGGCATGAGGTCAGGATCTGGAAAGTAACGATAGTCGTTTGCCTCTTCCTTTTTTCGCATTGAAAAAGTTTTATTTTTAACCGAGTCATAAAGCCTGGTCTCTTGAATGATTTCTTCTCCACTCTTCAAACACTGCACTTGCCTTTGGATTTCATAGTCGATCGCTTTTTCAATAAAGCGAAATGAATTTATGTTTTTAAGTTCAACTTTTGTTCCAAGCTCCTGTTGGCCCTTGGGCTTGATGCTGACATTGCAGTCGCAACGCAGACTTCCCTCTTCTAAATTGCCATCACACACTTCAGCATAACGAAGGGCTTGTCTGACCGCTCGTGCGTAGGCCGCCGCCTCAACTGCAGAAGTGAGGGCGGGTTGAGAAACAATTTCTAAAAGCGGAACACCCGCTCGATTGAGATTGATTAAGGTGTATTCACCATGGTGAGTGGATTTACCGGCGTCCTCTTCCATGTGGGCCCGTTCAAGGGGAACTCTGTGGGGCTCGCCATTTAAAAAGAATTCCACAAATCCATTTCGCGCGATTGGAAACTCATATTGTGTGAGCTGATAACCTTTTGGCATATCAGGATAAAAATACTGTTTGCGAGCAAAAACAGAAACGGTCTGAATTTCACAATTAAGAGCCAATGCCGCCTTGATCGCCAAATCGACAGCCTGCTGATTAAGAACAGGGAGCGTCCCAGGAAATCCCGCACAAACGAGACTGACATTTTCATTGTGGCCCGAATTGAAATCGGTTGAGGCGGAAGAAAAACATTTTGATTGGGTTGAGAGTTGTGCGTGAATTTCTAGGCCGATCACCACATCGTATTCTTTGCTCATTGGGTAAGCCCCTTGAATTGAACACAATCCTCAATGGCAAGGGCCATTTCTAACATGGCTTTTTCGGCAAAAAGGGGCGCCATAAGCTGAACGCCAATGGGTAGTTTATTATCATCGAGTCCAAGGGGCAAACTTATGGCCGGCAAACCACAAAGATTGGCTGTGACCGTATAAATGTCATTAAAATACATTTTAATCGGATCGTGAGCCTGATCACCAAGGGGAAAGGCGGCACCTATTGCTGTTGGAGTTAAAATCACGTCACATTTTTTAAAAGCCGAGGTAAATTCATTAGCCATCAGTCTTCGGACTCGTGCGGCCTGAATATAATATTCGTCATAGTAGCCCGATGACAGTGAGTAGGTGCCCAAGAGAATTCTTCTTTTCACTTCATCACCAAAACCAACACTTCTTGTTTTTTTATAAAAATCACTGAGATCTGACAAACCACTTTGATCTTTGTTGCGAAAACCGTAACGAACACCGTCAAATCGCGAGAGGTTACTTGAGGCTTCGCTGGAAGCAACAATGTAATAAACTGGAATTGCCATTTCTGTGAGCGAGAGATTAAGTTCTACTGTTTGAAATCCATCTTTTTGCAAATTTTCTAAAAGTTCTTTAATCTTATTTTGAGTGGTTTTTTCTAAATGTTGGCTAAAATACTCTTTCGGTAAACCAATTTTTAGCGATCCCTTTGCCGCTTTTTTGAGTTGTGCCAGTGAGGGCTGTTTTCTATCAACACTGGTCGAATCTTTTTCGTCTCTATCAATCATCACATCAAGAATGAGCGCGGCATCACTGACATTTCGAGCGATTGGTCCGGCCTGATCCAGTGATGAGGCAAATGCAATGAGACCATAGCGACTAATGCTCCCATAGGTGGGCTTAATACCAACGACGCCACAATAACTCGCCGGCTGACGTATAGATCCTCCAGTATCGGAGCCTATGGCGACCGGAGAGAGACCCGCCGCAACGGCAGCGGCAGATCCGCCGCTGGATCCTCCGGGAACATATTTTAAATTCCATGGATTTTTACAGGGGCCAAAAAATGAATTTTCATTGGAAGAGCCCATAGCAAACTCATCCATATTGGTTTTTCCTATAACAATTGCACCTTCTCGCTCGAGTTTCTCAATACAAGTCGCCGTGTAGGGAGAAATAAAATGTTCAAGCATTTTTGAGCCCGCAGTCGTTTGAGTTCCAGTGACGCAAAAATTATCTTTAACCGCAATCGGCAAGCCATGAAGTTTGCCTTTTTTTTCTTTTTGGTCATCCAAAGTTTGGGCGCGCTTTAAAACCGCTTCGGAATTAAAACTTATAAAGGCATTCAATTCAGGATTGAGGTCCGCTATTTTTTTGAGATAACTGGAACAGAGCTCAACGGCTGAAGTTTGTTTTGTTTTCAAAGCTGAAACCAGTTCAGTTGCTGTTTGTTTAAAGAGGTTCATCCGACCACCGGTGGTACTTTATAGAGAGAATCTTTAACATCCGGCGCAGATTCGAGAAGAGATTCTCTGTCGATTTGATTTTCAACTTTATCTTTTCTCAAAGGAGATGCAATTCCGTGGGGAGTTACTAGTGGCTCAACATTATCCGTTTTAATCTCTTTCAGTTTATCAAAATAAGATAAAATTTTATTAAATTGAGACTGATACTCCAGGGCTCGATCCTCATCAAACTCAAGCGCAGCCAGGTGGGCCACTTTGTCAAATTCAGATTTTTTAATGGACACGGGCAGGTAACCTCTCTTGATAAAATATAACTGCTTTTCCTCAGAGCAGGAACTGATATTTCATTGACCCCGCCTCGACTCCCTAACATAATCGGCCTCATGACAAAGCCAGAGGCAAAAAAAAGGGTCGCTTTTTTGATCGCCGAACTTGAGCGGCACAATCATCTTTACCATAGTCTCGACCAACCCGAAATCACCGACTTCGAATTTGACAAACTTTTTCAAGAACTTCTTTCGCTCGAGGAAGAATTCCCAGAACTCAAGAGTGTAAACTCCCCCACTCAAAAGGTGGGAGGATCGGTGATCGAGGCCTTTGAAAAAATGTCTCACAAAGAGCCCATGCTCTCTTTACAAAACACCTACAGCACAGATGAGATTATAGAGTTTGAAAAAAAGATCCATCGTCAGCTGAGCACAGAGAATCGACTTGAGTTTTTTTGTTCTCCTAAGTTTGATGGCGTGGCCATTGAACTTGTCTACGAGCTCGGTCGGCTCACTCACGCCATTACTCGTGGCGATGGTTCCGTTGGCGAAGATGTGATTTCTAATGTAAAAACCATTCGCTCCGTGCCTCTTGAGCTCAAAGGGAAAAACATTCCCGACCGAATTGATATTCGCGGTGAAATATTAATTTTTAAAAATGATTTTGCCGCCCTCAATGAACTTTATCAAGAGCGGGGTCTTCTCACCTTTGCAAACCCAAGAAATGCAGCCGCCGGCACGCTCCGACAGCTTGACTCACGAATTGCCGCTGAAAGAAATTTAAAACTCTTTTGTTACTCTCTTGGTTTTTGTTCTGAAGATTTATTTCAATCCCAATCGGATTTCGAAGCTCAACTCAGCCAGTGGGGCTTACCTATAATGCCCTCCACGGCTCTCAATCAACTTAATCCACAAAAACTAAGTGCCCTTTGCAAAGGCTCTGATGAGGTCATCGCTTATTACCGTCAATTAGAAACTCTACGCTCTGATTTAGATTTTGATATTGACGGAATTGTTGTCAAAGTAAACTCCTACAAAACGCAAAAAAGTCTTGGAAATATTGCGCGCAGCCCCCGCTGGGCCTTTGCCGCTAAATTTAAACCCCAACAAGCAAAAACTGTGGTCGAAGAGATTGTGGTGCAAGTGGGGAGAACCGGTGCACTTACCCCTGTTGCCATTATGAACCCCGTTGAAGTGGGTGGTGTGACTATCACCAATGCAACTCTTCATAATCAAGATGAAATTGATCGAAAAGATGTCAGGGTCGGCGACACAGTACTTATCCATCGAGCCGGAGATGTTATTCCTGAAATTATAGAAGTTCTGATTAATAAACGGCCGAAACACTCTAAGCCCTTTAAAATTCCCAATCTCTGCCCCACTTGCCACTCGACGGCAGAACAGCTTGAAGGAGAGGTGGTTAAGAGATGTACAAATAGTTTCTGCCCGTCTGTCATGGTTGAAACCCTCAAACACTTTGTCTCTCGCAATGCCATGAATATTGATAAGCTCGGGTCAAAACAAATTGAAATCTTTTATCAGGCCGGTCTGATCAAAACCTTCTCTGATATTTATCGGTTGAGCTATGACAAAATTATTTCTCTGGACCGACAGGGCGAGAAGTCCACCCAAAATCTTTTGGAGAGTATTGAAACAAGCAAAGACACTGACCTCCATCGCCTGATTTATGCTCTTGGTATTCGTCACGTCGGAGAGCAAACTGCACGAACTCTGGCTCGATCCTATAAAACCATCGAGTCCTTCTTAGAAACCAGTGAAGAAGAATTACTCAATCTTCCTGATATTGGCCCAAAGGTCGCCCAATCCATTTTAAAAGCTCTCAAGCAAAAAGCTTTTATCAAAGAAGTTCTTCAATTAATTGATCTTGGCGTTCGTCCTAAAAAAATCAAAGACAGCCCCCACAAATCAAAAGCTCTTTTTGCTGGAATGGGTTTTGTTGTGACAGGGACATTGCCCATCCCGCGCAACCAAGTTCAGGACCTGATTCGCGATGCCGGTGGGCAAATTCTTTCGAGTGTGAGTAAAAACACTTCCGTACTGATTGCCGGTGAAAACGCTGGAAGCAAGTTAGAAAAGGCAGAAAAACTCTCAGTGCCCATTTGGACCTGGGATGATCTCAATGCCAAACTTAACAAGTAACTCTTTCGGATAAGAGCAACGATAATTTTTTGCTTTCTAAAGAAAATCAATTTTTAAGAGTTGGCTTCAATACAAAAAACCCCAAGTTTAAAAGCTGGTTTAATGACAGCTTATAAATTGGGGGCCTTCGCGCAGTTTCAATTAAAAACTGTTAGAAATTAAATATGATCAATGACGATATCGCGCGCCATTACAGTTTTGCGACCATCAGCTTGAGCTGATTCGATTCCTTTTTTACAAAGTTGCTCAACAGCTTTGCTGAGTATATCAATAGTCTCAGAAGATGTGTTGCAGCTGGATTGGTCTTTAATAAACTTTTTAACTTTTGAGATCACAATTAGACCTTCCATATGAAAACTCCTTAAATAAATAATAAATTTCAAGTGATTTAACTATGCTTGAAAGGGCCGTGTTGGGCAAGACGAAATCGTCAAAGTGAAGATGAATTGTTCACTATACAAATGACTAAAGCTGAGTTAATTTTTTTATTCTAAATTTTACCTTCTATTTCACTAGGATAATTCATGGATGACTCTCGGCGTATTGTGATGACCGGAATAGGATTAACAGCTCCTAATGGAAACACTCTTCCCGAGTTCCGTGAAAATCTCCTTAAATGTCAATCAGGTGTTGTTCATTC
>JBGSSY010000121.1:0-2041 GCA_041736775.1 Bdellovibrionales bacterium
CGGTCGATATACTCCGCCGTATTTTTTCCAGGTCTTATACCGGGAACAAAGCCGCCGCTCTTTTTTACATTCTCAGCCACATCGTCCGGACTAAACTGAATTGCCGTATAAAAATAACAAAAGAACACGATCCCAACGACATAAGTGACAATATAAACCCAATTGCCAGGCAAAAACCAGAGTGTCACCTGCTGGAGCTGAGGAAATCGATCACCAAGAAAGCCCGCTAAGGTTCCAGGAAATAGAAGAATAGATTGAGCAAAGATTGGTGGTATCACGCCGGCCATATTCACCTTCAATGGCAAAAATTGCATGGACGCCCCGTACATTCGACGACCCACCACACGCTTTGCGTGATGAATTGGAATTCTTCTTTGAGCCCTTTCAATGAAAACAATGATGGCAATGATGGCGAGAGCGATTAAAGCAAACATGAAGAAATCTCCACCGCCCATTTCGCCAGTACTCACTTGCTCCCACATAAAGGAAACAGCTCCAGGAAATGTCGCAACGATACTTGCAAAAATAATGAGAGAAGTTCCATTTCCGATACCTCTCTGCGTAATCTGTTCGCCCAGCCACATAATAAAACAAGTGCCGGCTGTTAACGTGATGACAGTCATGATCGTAAACTGCATTCCCGGCTTCTCAACAATCTGCATTCCATCCGGATTGCTTGAAAGCCAACTCGCAATTGTAATCCCCTGAACGATCGCCACGAGAACCGTTCCATATCGCGTAAACTGATTAATTTTTTTACGTCCTAAATCTCCACCCTCTTTTTGAAGCTGAGAGAGCTTAGGACTGACGACTGTTAATAAGCTAAAAATAATTGAACTCGTGATATAGGGCATGATTCCGAGGGCGAAAACCGAGAATCTCTCGAGAGCTCCCCCAGAAAAAGCATTAAAAACACCAAATAGGCTGGCACTTTGAGTTATAAACTCTTTTAAGATATCAGCATTCACACCCGGCGTGGGAACGAATACCCCCATTCGGTAGACCGATAACAATGCAATTGTTATCCAAATTTTTCTTATAAGCTCCGGAGCCCGCGCCGCACTAATCAGTTGATTATTTGATGCCATCCCTATCCTTAACTTCTAATCCCCTGATAATTAAGAAAAAAATTACTTCTTACTAACTTTTTTCTTTGATCGACCTTCGTAAACCTTGATCTTAATCAAAGAGAGTTTTGATTTTGAAGCCTCAATTTTCTTTACCGCCTCAGAGCTTACGGCATGAACTGAAAAGTTAAATGACTTCTTCAGATCCCCATTTGCCAAAATTTTAACTGGAGTTTCCAGGTTTCGGATCAAACCTTTCTGATAAAGAGACTCCACATCAACATTCGCATTATTTTCGAAATTCTTTTCAACAAGCGACAAATTGACCGCTTGATAACGAGTTCGGTTATGTTGATTAAAACCCCACTTTGGAGATCTTCTATGAAGAGGCATTTGCCCCCCTTCAAAACCAACCGGAGTTTTTCCGCCACCGCTTCTAGCGCTTTGACCTTTATGGCCTTTGCCTGAGGTTTTTCCTAAGCCAGACGACTCTCCACGACCTAATCTCTTTGTACTTTGTCGGGCTCCCGCTTTTGGTTCTAATGATGATAGGTTCAACATATTCATTCTTCCTTACCGACTACTTCACAATCGTGAATGTTTTCTTTTTCTTCTTCTCAAGTTTTTTCACTGGCCCGTCAACTTGATCAACACGAACAATGTGATGAATGACATTTAACATGCCCCGTAAAGCTCTCAAGTCCTGTCTGACAATCACACTTCCAACTCCCCTTAAACCGAGAGCCTTCAAAGTCTTCATCTGTTTAGGATTGAGTTTTGATTCACTTTTTATCTGTTTTATTTGAAGTGCCTTTCCCATATTTCTTACCTCGATTGAGCGGCTGTTGCTCTTGGTACATTCACCTCGATCATTTGGCTTAAGCCATCGATCGTTGCTTTACTTAAATTGTGTGGGTTATTTGTTCCTAAGCTTTTCGCCAAAATATCTTTAACTCCGGCCAACTCTAAAATTG
>JBGSSY010000131.1:0-4375 GCA_041736775.1 Bdellovibrionales bacterium
CCTTGGAGCTCGTGATACTCTAAGAACAGAGATGAAATATCCTCTTTATGGCCAGGACATTGATGACACCACATCCCCCTACGAAGCGGGATTGGGATGGGTGGTCAAACCCCAGAAGGGTGATTTTATTGGTCGCTCTGAGATGGTTAAAGTGAAAGACTCTGGTCCTCAGAAAAAATTAGTGGGCTTGACTCTTAAAGACGCAGGCATCGCTCGAGCTGGGTACAAGGTCTTTTCAATTGACAGTCAAGAAATCGGAGTTGTAACTTCTGGAACACTGTCCCCAAGCCTTAATAAAGCCATTGCAGTTGCATACTTACAGGCTGACAAAAGTAATGTGGGCACCGAAGTTCTCATCCAGATGAGAAACAAAATGTTAAAAGCCGAGGTTGTTAAAACCCCGTTTTATAAGACCGTTTAGGAGAAATTATGGCTTACGTTCCCGAAGAATATTATTACACCAAAGATCACGAATGGGCTCAAGTTGACGAAAACGTCGTCACTGTCGGAATCACTGAATATGCCCAACAACAACTGGGTGAAGTGGTTTTTGTGGATCTTCCTGAAGAAGGTCAAAAGGTCACTCAAAATGAAAGCTTCGGCGCTGTCGAGAGTGTGAAAGCCGCTAGTGATTTGATTGCTCCAGTTTCTGGAACGGTGATTGAAGTCAACACATCTCATAACGAAGACAGTGGACTTGTGAATGATGATCCAATGAATGAAGGTTGGTTGATTCGTATCGAAATGGACAGCGAAAAAGAATTAGCTGCTCTTTTGAAAGCCGCTGACTACAAAAAACTCATTGAAGTAAAAAAATAATTTTTTAAGTGACGAAGCCTTAAACAAATTATAGAAAAACATCTTTCGCGCCTGTGGTGAAATTGGCAGACACGCTAGACTTAGGATCTAGTGCTTCACGGCGTGGGGGTTCAAGTCCCTCCAGGCGCACCAACACATTCGGATATCTGATATCACGATATCGGATATCAGATATCAGTACAGAATTCAGAAGTTACTCCCGCCCATTTTGCTTTCCAATTTACTGCCTTACCGACAGTACTGACGCGTCAATAAATCATGTCATCAGCTTGCTTCTTAAGTTTCAAACAATTATTGTTTGGCGATTCTTACTGGGGGGCAAATTGAATATAAAATTCTTTCTTTGCATGTTAATTACTGGTTTTAGCTCATTTGCTATTAATACAGCTGATGCAGATTCTAAAGTAATGCTTGATTTCGTACATAGTTATCAAAACGTCTGTGCACTCTATTCAAATGGCGATCTGCTTAGCACTCTAGGTTTTCAAGCGAATTTTCCCGGAGCAAAAAGTTTACATACAGGTCGCAATCATTTGTGTGTTGTCGGCGATACACTTATTGCCTGCTACGACAGTAATGGGAGGACCTACGACAATGATATGAGGATTTTGGAAATCCCTAAAGATCTTGGTAAAACGAAACGGTTTAGTCTTGAAGAGCAGGGCGGTAGCGTGAGAGATCATGCTTGCCATATGGATGATAAGGAAATTCGTTGCTGGTTTTACGAAGATAAATCTATTGTGCCTTCAGAGCTTAAAATTGCACTTCCTTCGGGTGAAGTTCCGGTGGACTTTGTTTTGGCGGAAGGGAAAATTTGTATTAGTACAAATAAACAACTTGGATGTATGAGCCTCTATGGACAACAATTTGAAAGATCCTGGAAAGTTGCGGACTTAAAAAATCTGGAAGCTTTTACGGAACGGCACGGTGGAGATGAGCCCCATCTCTGTGGTGAAAAAGACGGGAAGAGATTTTGCTTCTGGAGACCGATACCAGAAAGTCATCCTCAGTTAATCAGACTTCAAAAAATGTACGAATTTTTGACAATACAAACTCCTCTCGTGAGTGAAATGATGAATCAGAATTATGCTCACTTTAAACATCCAGGAACAGGTGGATTTCCAACATTTTGTTGGATCAGTTTGGATGAAGAAATGAATTGTTTAGGTACATCAAAACATTGGACTAAAGAGGCACCAGTAGAAATCATTAAACCGAAAGGCTTTGTGTCGTTTAAAAAGGTGTTCCCGATGAAGTTTAGTAGGGTTAAATTTGAGAATTATTTTTTCGGTAACTCCTTCTGCGCAAGTCCTCTGACTGAGGACGGGAATATCCATTGCTGGACCCCCGGTGGTACCTATTCATTGAAACTACCCAATTTATAGGACTCGCGGCGATCGACAATAAGTAGAACAAATATTTTTAATTCTGAACCACTTATTAAATTTCCAAAGCCTGTGTCTAAAAATACAGGCTTTTGTTTCATCAACAGTAAACCTACCAGCTCCAAAGACTTAAGCTTAAACTTGCGCTACAAAAATTGATACTCTTCGCACCAAAACTGTGATTCTTCGATGATCGCTTGGCGGGCACCAGTTTCATGATTCATTCGGATATCTGATATCACGATTTCGGATATCCGTACAAAATACAGATTACTGACTCTCGCTCACCTTATATTTCGGGCTTTATGGTTCTAATCGTTAGATTTTAGAAGTGCGTCCAAAACCCAGTTAAAAAATGGACAAACGGTAACTCGTAAAGATTTGGTATCTGTCGCCTTTAGAGTAAGAAGCTGGCCCTTATTTCCATACTTTTCGACGATTGAATTCTTTTTCTATATTTTCCTCTTCATTCCATTTTGAAAAATAAGGTCCTTTGTAGCCGGCTTCTTTGGCTAAAGCATAAACACGGCCTTGATTTAATTTGGTTGATGAGGATGGTTCTGTTTGCGCGATCGCATCTTCGTAAGCCCTATCAGGTGAAATTATTTTCCACCCTTTTCCGCGAAGTCCGCGTATCACTTCGCCAATACACAAAGCATTTAAATCAGTTTCGTGCAACAATAGGGTGTGTTTAACAGAGCGCCCGAGGGCCTTAACAGACATATTATCGAAAAAAATGGCTTCATCGACTAACATATCTCTGTAGGTCTCACACAACCGTGTTAAATGAAACTTTTTTCCGGCATCTAAACCTTTTACCAATAATTCATTCATGTACCAATCCTGGGTATCCACAGTGACATAGCCGTTTACGTACCCGTTTTTGGATAAATGATTTCGTACGGCTTCCACATCGGCCGGAGATTTTCCTTCGTGTAAGTAAGGAAACCTGAACCACTTGCGAAAATTTGGAAAGCCTTTGAGCTCTTTGTCGGCGTCTTCGATTCCTTTTATAAACGCTTCAATAGGAGTTGTGTAAATATCAAGATGGTTGGCGCTGTGATTGGCAATCAGATGCCCTGATTGAGCAAAAAAACCAATACGCTTTATCCCGTCCTCGCTGCGTGACGGAGAATTACAAAAGAAAGCAACTTGTTGAACATTTTCTTTTTTTAGTTCGGCCACGAGCTTATGAGCGCGCTCCGTTCCGTTCATCAGAGCACTCACTTTGCGAGGGCAATCGTCAAATGTCAGGGCGATCTCACTGGCGAAGAGAAATGAGGGGAAGCAAAATGCTAATAAAAATAAATTGAGAAAAAGCCAAACTCTATCCAAAGAGGTTCTTAAAATTACAACTGTCATATATGAAATCCTGCATTTTTGAGATGCTGTTGTCTACAAACTGAATCAGAGTGAGCTGCAGGGTATCCATTTTTTGCTGGCAATCAATAATGATTCCTTGCGACGATCACGAGTGTCCATTTTGAGCATGGCGACGAACTGTGATGGCCGTTAAAACAAGAAGTGGACAAGTCTATTCGTCGCCTTGAAAGGCGCGACTGGATTAGATTCTTGAATATCTTTCATTGTTTTGACCTGCGAAGATTAAATTCATAAAAACCACTCACAACATTAACGAATAAAAATAACCTGGGAGGGTTTAAATGAAAGCACTAGTACTTGTAATGTCTTTTTTAATGTCAGCTTCTGCGTTTGCAACAAACTTCGAAGCTATGTCTTGGTCTGAAATTCTTAAAAATAGCGGTAAATACGAACTTGATCGCACGAACAAAATCCACTTCCAAAAAGCAGCGACTTGGACTTTTGCTATGGATTCTCGTCTTTGCACAGATGGTAACTTCATCTACGGTGGAACTCGTGAAGTTGAAATTTGCGTTTCTGAGAGCGACAGCGATTCTTGTAACAAAACAATCGTTAAAAAACTTGACCTTGTTCAACCCATCGTAAGTGAGCGTCAAAGATGTACTACTTATGCTGGCGATGATGACGATTGCGTTGCTTTCGAAACTGTTGTTTATGTTCAAGCTCCACAAAGAACAATCCGCATTCTTGCTCCTAACTCTACTTCTGACAACGATGATACTCCAACTGTTCTTGGAACTAAAGCTTACACAATTCCTGCTTGTTCACAACTTTCTCCTGCTCCTGCT
>JBGSSY010000150.1:0-9895 GCA_041736775.1 Bdellovibrionales bacterium
CAAACTTTTGTATTTCACTTGGCGAATAAGAATTCATGAATCCCCTCAAGCCCAAAAGCTCATTAAAAACCAAGAACTTTTTATACTGGCCCACTGGCACGGTGATGAGCTTGGTATTCTCCACCTTCTCAAACGTTATCATGTTGCCTGTATCATCTCGACCAGTAAAGACGGCGATATTATGGATAAAGCCGTTCGTCTTTTGGGTGCTGAAACGGTAAGGGGTTCATCAACCCGCGGCGGAACCTCTGCGCTCAAAGGTATTATTCGGCTTAAAAAAGAAGGACGAAGACCAAGTGTTGCTGTCGATGGCCCCAAGGGCCCCATACACCAAGTCAAACCTGGTGTTTTTCAAATTTCTCGCCTGACACAATTACCGATCATTCCCATTTCTTTTTTCAGCACGCGGTCTTTTGTTTTTAAAAAATCGTGGAATAAATCAGCTCTTCCTCTTCCTTTTGCCCGGGTGGAAATTGTTCTGAATGACCCCCTTCCTCCAGTAAAAGCCAGCGATGATGCGCACAGCCCTGAATGGGCTGATCTTTTGCGTGAACAGCTGATGGCGACTCGAGAACAGGCTAAAAAACAAGCCAAAGTTTAAAGACATCTTTGCATTCCTTATGTTATAAAAACTGTTGATTAATGCGGCTTATTGAAAGCTAACAAAAGGACACCCCTTGTGATGACTCAAAGACTTCTCGCCCCTTGGCTCACCCCTTTTTTATTGATGATCCTGCTTCCTTTTTCGGCTCAGTCTAA
Source organism: Bdellovibrionales bacterium (assembly GCA_041736775.1). Taxonomy (GTDB): domain Bacteria; phylum Bdellovibrionota; class Bdellovibrionia; order Bdellovibrionales; family JAGQZY01; genus JAGQZY01. The sequence continues at coordinate 760 of JBGSSY010000150.1, forward strand.
AGTGCTTGAAAAAATCTATGCTGTCGTAAATGGCGAAACAATTACACTCACTGAAATTAGTGATTAACAAGCCAAACTTAAAAACGGTGGCTTTCTTAACGATCTTCTCTTTTCTGACCCTAAAGAACGAGAGAAGGCTCTCAAAGATCGAGATTATCTTCTTAAACTTCTCATCGATGAGAAAATTATTGATTTTGAAGTGAAACAAAACAGTCTTCTTGTCACCGATGAGAGGGTTAATAAAGAGATTTCGACCATTGCTCAAAGACAAAACATGAACAGTGCGCAAATGAAACAAGCCCTACGGGCCCAGGGCATAAATTATGATGAGTATCATACCTTCGTTAAACAAAGCATTGAGCGTCGACAGCTCGTCGAGAAAGAAATCACAAGTAAAATAAAAATATCTGAGCAAGATATTGTCAGCGACTATCTTGCCAAAAACAGTGGCGGAAAAACTCAAGTCTTTGAGTATAACCTTTCTCATATTTTATTTTCTGTCAGCGATAAACCTTTGGCTAACGAAGTCTCAACGGCCATCAAGGGTGGTGCCTCTTTTGAAACCTACGTCGCAAAACACAGTCGCGATCGAGACAGCAGAGATAAAGAGGGTGCTTTTGGTGTTTTTACTTCTGGGGAAATGATTTCTTCCATTGAAAAATCCATAGCGAATCTTGAAATTGGTCAAACATCAGACGTGGTCCAAACCCCCATGGGGCTCCATATTTTCAAAGTGGTTGATAAAAAACTCGTTAAAGATCCTGAGCTCGAAAAGAAAAAGCAAGACATCTATCAGCAACTTTTTTCTAAAGAATTTAAAGAACAGCTCGATTTCTGGCTTTTACAAAAGCGTAAAGACGCCATTATTCAGATTAATCCCGCATGAAAAAAACTTTTAACGTCGCCATTACCACGGGAGACAATGACGGCATTGGCCTAGAAATAACGGCCAAAGCCCTCGCCCAGATTAAGTCGCAAAAGGGAATTCAGTTTTTTTTATGGCGCTCCCACGCAGCCAAAGAATCTTTTTTACGTCCGATTGATCGGCACTTTAAAAGAATCACAGTCTATGATTGGGCCTCAGCACTTTTGGTGAAAAGTAAAAATCAAAAAACACTGATTGATATCGCCTCACCTCTGCCGCCCCCTCGCTGGGTCGAAATGATGGCTCATGCTGGTGTTTCTCGAAAAATTGACGCTCTCGTAACGGCCCCGCTTTCGAAAACCTCTATTCATCAATCGGGACTCGATGATAAAGGCCACACCGATATCCTCAAGCGGGTGTGCAAAGAAAAAAATGTTTTTATGCTTTTCTTAGGAGCCCACTTTAACGTCGCCCTTTGCACTGATCATTTACCTCTTCATGAGGCCTATAACAAATTATCAGAAGAAAAACTTTTTCAATGCATTTCTCTTTGTCAGCAATTTAAAGAATATTTGCCCCCCTCCTTCAAAAGAAAACCTCTGGGTGTGGTTGGAATCAATCCCCATGCTGGTGAGGGTGGACTTATTGGCCTGAAAGAGCTTGAGATCTTTACCCCAGTTCTTTCGACAGCCTTAAAAAATGGTATTGAGGTTTCTGGCCCATTAGTCGCAGACGTTTGTTTTCAGAAAAAAAATTGGAAGAATTACTCAATTTATATCGCAAGTTATCATGATCAAGGTCTCATTCCCTTTAAAATGGCTCATGGGGGTGGTTCTGGTGTACATCTTTCGCTAGGTTTACCCTTTGTTCGTACCAGTGTCGATCATGGGACCGCTAAAGATATTTTTGGAAAAAACAAAGCCGATCCTCGCTCCATGAAAGGTGCACTTTTAACGGCCCTAAAACTGATTAAAAACCAAAGAACAGGTGTGGTGAAAAATGTATAAAAATTCAATTTTCCGAGAGTATGATATTCGTGGAGTTTATGAAAAGGACTTTGACCTTCAGTTCGCAAAAGATCTTGGCCAAGCCTATGGAAATTTTCTTAAGACCCAAACCTCTGACAAACTGGTTGTGTCGGTGGGTTACGATGCACGCCTTTCAAGTCCCGCCATTGTTGAGGCCGTGATTGATGGTTTCTTAAAGTCGGGCGCCCATGTTTACAATTTAGGCCTGATTACAACTCCCATGTCATATTTCTCCATGTATCATCTTAATCTCACCGGTGGAATCATGGTCACTGGTTCTCACAACCCTCCAGAGTATAATGGCTTTAAGCTTTCTTTGGGCCATACCACTATTTTTGGTGAACAAATTCAAAGCCTCAAAAAATTTCTAGATAATCAACAGACTTCTCCCTCACGAGGCCAAGTCGAATCCTTTGATATCTCCAATGATTATGTCTCTCGTCTGAAAAGTGAGTTTACCTCCTTAAAAAAAATTCCGGTGGTCCTTGATTGTGGTAACGGGGCCGCAGGCGCTATTGTTAGAAAACTCTACACGGCCGTTGGACTTGAGCCCGAGATTCTTTTTGAACAACCCGATGGGAGATTTCCCAATCATCATCCCGATCCCACTGTTGAAGAAAATGTGGATAAACTCAAAGAGCGAGTGATAAAAACAAACTCTGCTTTGGGAATTGGATTTGATGGCGACGCCGATCGTATTGGTCTTGTCGATGAAAAGGGTCGATTTATTCTCGGTGACGAAATAATGATGGTCGTCGCTCGCGACATTATTAAGAACAATCCTAAGGCTAAGATTATTGGCGACGTTAAATGTTCGGATCGTTTGTATCTTGATATTGAAAAACTCGGTGGTCTTCCCATTATGTGGAAAACCGGTCACAGCCTTATTAAAAATAAAATCAACCAAGAAAAAGCCCCTTTTGGCGGTGAACTCAGTGGTCATATCTTTTTTTCCGACCGCTATTATGGCTACGACGATGCTCCCTATGCTGGCCTCAGACTGATTGAAATTCTTGGAAACTCTGGAAAAACAATCGACGGTCTTCTTGAAGGTATTCCCAAAAGTTTTAACACTCCTGAAATTCGAATTGAAACCAGCGAAGAAAACAAAGTCGTGTTGGTTAAGAAATTACAACAACACTTTCTCAATCCTCCTGCTGGGGTCAGTGTCAATATGATCGACGGCGTTCGAGTCAGTTTTGCCGATGGTTGGGCGCTTGTGCGCTCCTCAAACACTCAGCCTGTTCTGACTTTAAGATTTGAGGCCAATTCTGAATCTGGGCTCAATCAAATTCAAGCGGGGATGATGGAGTTGATAAATCCACTCCTATGAACAATTTTATTGAAGTCAAAGGCGCCCGAGAACACAACTTAAAAAATATCAGTGTCTCCATAGAAAAAAATAAAATGACGGTGATCACCGGCCTTTCTGGCAGCGGTAAATCCAGTCTGGCTTTTGACACCATCTATGCTGAGGGACAAAGAAGATTTATTGATTCTCTTTCAACTTATGCTCGAAACTTTCTTCTTCAGCTGAATAAGCCCGACGTAGATTCCATCCATGGGTTATGTCCCTCCATTGCCATTGACCAGAAAACTGTGGGCCATAGTCCACGTTCAACCGTCGGCACAGTCACTGAAGTTTATGATTATCTTCGATTGCTTTATGCAAAAGCGGGAACACCCATTTGCCCCGAACATAAAATTCCCGTTGAGGGTCAACCCCTTGAGCAAATTAAGTTGGATATTCTAGAGCGTTTCGATCAAAAAAAATTAATTCTTCTCGCACCCGTAGCAAAAAGCAAAAAGGGTGAGTTTCGTAAAGAGATTGAATCTTGGATTAAAGATGGCTTTGTCTCTGCAAAAATTGATGGGGAATGGGTGACCCTTGAGTCGGTCAGTGGCCTTAAGAAAAACAACCGCCACGACATCGATATTGTTATGGATAAAATTGTGGTTAATAAAAAAAGTTCAGATCAACATAGACTCTCACAGGCGATTGCTTCGGCCTTAAGTCTCAGCAATGGACTTCTTATTGCCGAAACACCTGACGGCGAGAGAAAAAATTTTTCGACCCACTTTGCCTGTCCAACCTGTGGCTATTCTTTTGTTAATATTGATCCCCTTCTTTTTAGTTTTAATAACCCCAAGGGGGCTTGTGAAAGTTGTCACGGGCTCGGTACCCAAGATGTCTTAGAATATGAAGTGAATGAATATATTCCTGGTTCAGGAATGAGCACTCAAAAAGATTGGCGTCTGAATACTGACAATCCCGACTTTGATTGGAAAGATGCCCAAGTCTGCTCCAGTTGTCGCGGCTCTGGTCTTAAAGAGATGGCTCTCAATGTTTATTATGATGATAAAAATATATATGACCTCTGTCTTCTTTCCATTAAAGACTTGAGTTTGTTTTTTCAAAAAAGCGTTCCGCCCCATCTTAAAAGGGATATTGCACAACCCATAATAAAAGAAATTCTTTATCGCCTCACTTACCTTTCTCAAGTGGGCACCGGCTACCTCTCTTTATCTCGACGCTCCAAAACACTTTCTGGGGGAGAGGCCCAAAGGATTCGATTAGCTTCGCAAGTAGGGGCTCCTCTGGTCGGTGTTCTTTATGTTCTCGACGAACCCAGTATAGGGCTCCATCCAAGAGATCATAAAAATGTTCTCTCTGTTCTCAATGAAATCAAAAATCGCGGCAATACTATAATTGTCGTCGAACATGATGAGGACACCATACGCTGTGCAGATAATATTATCGATATCGGTCCCCATGCAGGTCGTTTGGGTGGAGAGCTGATTTTTCAAGGGGCCTTTAAAGATCTCAAAAAATCCACTGGTCTGACCGGAGATTATCTCGTCGGTCGAAAAAAAATCCCTGTTCCCCCAACTCGTCGTCCTGGAAACGGAAAAAATCTTGTCATCAAAGGGGCTCGTGGCAACAACCTCAAAAACTTTACCACCACACTTCCTTTGCAAACCTTAATTGGAGTAACAGGTGTCTCTGGGAGCGGAAAGAGCACCCTTATCATTGATACCCTCTACAAAGCTTTAGCCAATCGATTTTTAAAACGTTCATTTGTGGAAAGCCCCCATGATGGAATCACCGGTTATGAACATATTGATAATATTATTGAGATTGATCAAAAACCCATTGGACGCACTCCACGTTCCTGTCCTGCAACTTATGTTGGAGTTTTTCCGTTAATCCGAAATTTATTCACCCAACTCCCTGATTCAAAAATTCGCGGATATGATCTTGGCCGCTTTAGTTTCAATGTTAAGGGTGGACGCTGCGAAACCTGTCAGGGCGGGGGAACGGTTCGAGTTAAAATGCAGTTTTTATCAGACGTTTATGTAAAGTGTGACGTCTGTATGGGCAAACGCTATAACTCCGAAACCCTTTTAGTTAAATATAAGGGAAAAACAATTGATGACGTACTTTCAATGAGCGTTGAAGAAGCATTTCATTTTTTTGAAAATCATAAATCCATACAAAGAAAACTAGAAACTTTATTGCGAGTGGGACTCAGCTACATCACTCTTGGACAAAGTTCCACCACCTTATCCGGTGGTGAGGCACAGAGAATTAAACTCTCTCGAGAGCTTTCTAAGCGACTGACTGGACACACTCTTTATATTTTAGATGAGCCCACAACCGGGCTTCATATTCATGATGTGGCCCAACTGATTGACTTACTCAGCGAACTTGTTGATCGAGATAATACTGTTGTTGTTGTTGAACACAACCTCGATGTGATTAAATCCTGTGATTATCTTATTGATTTAGGCCCAGAAGGTGGAGATGAGGGGGGCGAATTGGTTTACTCTGGAATTACCGATCTTGTCGTAAAGGAATCAAAAAGTTTAACGGGACAATATTTAAAGCCCCTTTTGGAACTATAGTATGATCAAAACTCTATTTGTCGAACATTTACAAACTCGATTAATTGAAATTGAAAAAATTCTTTCTCAACACAACATTGATCATCTTCTGATTGAGACCGGACATCCTCCCTACCAATTTTTAGATGACCAAACTGTTTCTTTTAGACCCAATCCCCATTTTAATTATCTCTGCCCTGATCAGGGACCGGGTCATATTCTCAAAATAACTCCGCAAAAAAAACCTGTGCTTTATTATTATTCTCCCCAAGATTTTTGGCACGAAAGCTCTGTTCTGACCCAGTCATTTTGGGAAGAGTCTTTTGAGATTATACCTTTTGAAGATGTGGAAAAACTTTGGGATAACACTCTTTCACAGAACAATTCGCAAACGGTTGTCATTTCTCCAGACCCCGAGCAGGCCATAGAGAGGGGCTGTCAGGATTTTTCTAGTGCCCTGTTAACCGAACTTCATCAATTGCGAGTTTCAAAAACAAATTATGAAATCGAAAATCTTAAGCGCGCCAGCGCTTTGGCCGCCCAAGGACATCAAGCCGCTCATCAAGCTTTTCTTCTGGGACAATCTGAATTTGAAATTTTCTGTTCTTACTTGATCGCCTCCAATCATCGCGAGATGGATCTCCCTTATGCCCCCATCATCGCACTCAATCAAAAGGCCTCTGTTCTCCATTACCAGAACCTGAGGCGTGAACGGGGAGGCTTAAGTTTTTTGATTGATGCCGGAGCGAAACAACATGGGTATTGTGCTGATGTGACCCGAACTTACGCTGCTGAAAAAGCTCACTCCGTTTTTAAAGCTCTCCTCAAATCTTTGAATGAAATCCAAAAAAAACTCTGCCTGATGGTGCGCCCAGGTGATGACTATTATGACATTCAACAAAAAACTCACCTCGAAATCACAAAATTAATTTTAGATTCTCAAATAGCCCGTGGATCTCTTGAAGAGTTACAAGCCCATAAAATCTCCCATAGCTTCTTTCCCCATGGTGTTGGCCACGCGCTCGGTCTTCAGGTCCATGATGTCGGCGGCAAACCTAAAAATATCAAAGACGACCTCTATCCTTATTTACGCACTCTCAGAAAAATTGAAATCAATGATGTGCTCACCGTTGAACCCGGGATTTATTTTATACCCATGCTTCTCAACGAATTAAAGTCTGATTCTAAAAAATCTCATTTTATCAATTGGAAGCTAATTGATGAGCTTATTCCTTTGGGCGGTATACGTATTGAAGACAATGTTGTCGCCACCTTAAATGGCCCCTACAATTTAACTCGAGAGTTTCTTAAAGATTTTTAAGCTGTTTCTTTGCGAACGGAGTTTTTGTAAATTTCTAGCTCCCAACTAATCGTATTTTGAATAAAGAATTGAATAAATTTATTCTTATCCGCCTTGGGGAGATAAAGATTGGTATTATCATTTTCTTCGCTGTGGCGCTTGGCCTGACTGAGGCTCAAACTTCGCCCATTTTTGAGATAACGAACAAATCGATTGTTTTTTGGCAAATAAATAAAGGCATCAAAATTGACTAATGTTTGCGGCGGAATGACTTTAAGGTCTATAAGGTACATTCCTTCCTTATCAGATTCAGAAATTTTAGGCTGAACCACTTCTCTTTTTACAAAGGAGACCACTTGTTGTTTACCCGTTTCTTCCTCATGATAAAGGACAAACTCGCTGAATTGGCTGACAACTGAGCCATAGTCCGAGAGCTCTGCCGTAATATAGAATTCATTGCTGATGTTAGCACTTACCCCTTTTTTCTTTAAGTTTTCCAAAACAAGGGTGCGAAATTCAGAAAGAATATGGGCCTCTATGTTATGATTAAAACTATTATTAATCATAAGAAATCCTTTATATTCTGCCATTTCAACAATAAAAACGTGAACGTCTTTGGATTCGAACGGACGCGGTTGACTGAGGTTCTTAGAAAAAAATATTTCTCTTAAGGCTTCATCACAACTTTCTTTAAGGGCATTTTTTCTTTTTAGATCTTCTCTCTTCTTTTTATCTTTCTTGAGTTCTCTATTTTTTTGTTCGTTTTCTTCATCCAGTTTAACTGATCCAAACTTATCATTTTCTTCTTGATCTAAAGTCTGACCCCTATGATTGTCATCAGAATTTTTTCTTGGATCAAGTGTGTCTTCTTCCATAACTGGTTGTGTTTTGGGTGCACCGCTTTTGTCAAAGCCATTGAATCCTGACTTTTTATTTTCATCAGTTTCTGAAAAAGTTTTTTTCTTTTTAGATCTACTCTTCGCATCGAGACTGTTCTGCCCTGATCTGTTTTCTTCATCTTCTGTTGTTAGGTGATTTTTTGTTTTGAAGCTTCCTTTTAATAAATCCGCTTCTTCTGATTCATTATTCTCTGTCGACATTTGTTCCAATGGATGAAGTGACTTTAAGGGCTGTATTTCACTTGAATTCTGTTCTGTATTTTCTAAATCCTGATTCCCCTCGTTTTCTTCTCCAAAAAGTTGACTTAAATCTTCAGGGCCTACAGACTCTACTGAACTCTTGTTTTCATCATGAAAAACATCTGAAGTTGAAGAGCCTTGGTTGTTTGAAGGGTCATAATAGAAGGACTCCTTCTCTCTTTGACTCTGTGAAGGAATATAGTCTTCCAGAGTTTCAATTTCTTTATCGGATTCATCATTCAAAGCCGCAAATAATTGAGTTAACACTGAACCCGTATCTTTTTTGGGACTTGATTGACCAAAACCTCTCAGAATCATTGGTCCTGCTTTTTTTTCGAATAGATGGGGAGTGTTTTTATCTTTCTGTGGAATAAGCTGAGAGTTGTTAGCCTCATTTTCAAGATGATTAAGAATTGAATTTATTTTAAACCAAAGATTATGAGGGTTTAGTTTTCCTGAGATTTTGTAGTCCGATTGAGCCGCATTCAGTAGTCTTTGAAAATGGGGATCTTGTTTTTCTGTGAATATAATAACTGGTGCATTCAAAGCCATTTTAAAAAGCTTAGGGAATTTCACAACATTTTTATGTTGGTAATTCATGCTGACCGCAACAATGTCTGGTGGGTTTTCAATTGTTTTGATGAGGAAATCTTTAAGATCAATGCAAAAATAAGCGTCGACAGGTTTTGATGAACTTAATTTATCAAGCACCCTTGAAATCAGTGATTTTTCAGAGCCTAAAACGGCCAATAAACATCGATCATTCATCGATACTTTATCGGAATCTTTTCTCAATCAGTTTAGTAAAGTTAATGAAAAAGCCTGGACAGAGATCCAGGCCTTATTTCTTAGCTTATTGACCAAGAACCCGAGCAATGGTTCCGCTGATTCCGTTTGTCACTAGGAAAGAGAAAATCAC
>JBGSSY010000182.1:0-5472 GCA_041736775.1 Bdellovibrionales bacterium
GAGATGTTGGGAGCTATGAGATGACATCGCAAAAAATAAAAAAAATTGTCTTCACTTTGCTTCCCCTTTTAGCTCTTGTTTTATACACCAATGTTTCAAAGATCGAAGATGAGCCTCTGACGCCAGAAGAGATTTTGCAGAGCTCTCTTAAAATGAATAAAAATATCAATGCTCCAGGTCGATCAGAAAATTTAAAAATACAGTTTAAAAAAGCCAAAATTCGTATTCTTAATTACTACGCTGCAAAGCAGGATCTTCGCCGATGTGGGCAGCTTCTTGCTGCCGATCCAACGATGCTTACGGGCGTTTACAATTTGTATCCAAAAGGAAAACTGACGGCTGTTCTTTGTGAAATTGAGAATGGCCGCGTAAAGACATCTACGGTTGTCTCCGAATTTTCGGATAGCCAAACACAATGTCATAAAAAAGGAACATGTGTCGGGCCCCAGACATTTTATGCAGAATTTAACTGCGCAAGCACCTCTGGCTCAACCAAGACTTACTGCCCAGTAAAAGGAGTTTTTGGAACTCCGGTGCTTATCGAAGCGGCCAATAATCAATGTCACAATGGTGCTTATGGTTTCGATCAAGCGGGCTTTTGGGTAAAAAATGGCTGTAGTGGAAAATTTGCGATGAATAAAGTCTTCTCAAGTTCAGAGAGAATGCCCCTTTTAACATGGCCCTACCGGGGAGATAGTTTTCAATATCAATTGGATGTACGTCACATAGAAAATGGCCAAAATCTCACAAAAGAAAGTTGTGTAAATATCAAAAAAATGACTCATCTCGAACATTACAACGATGCACGCCAGGGTAATGCTCGTCATGAATTTATTTTTTCTGGCCTTTGTGATGACAACACGAGTATTAACTTTTCCGAAACGGTTTCTGTACGCCTTTGCTTCACTCCAGATATGAATGGGTCCAAAATTCTTTGTACACCTTATTTAAAAACTGACCAGGGATTTGCCAATTTTAATGTCCCTGCTGCGGGAGATATTGGTAGTATTAGAGGATTTGTCGATTCGGCTACAGTTGAAGGGAGTAACCTTGTGGTGAGAGGTTGGACCTGTCACATTGGTGATCCGCGCCCGATTCAAGTTCATATGTATCATCGCAACCAGGCCGGCCAAACTGGTAATCAATGGCTCGGTCACGGATGGGCGAATGTCACTCACGCAGACGAAGGAATCAGCATGATTTGTTTGAGTGGAGGAACGGCTCACCGTTACGAAGTGCAATTTCCACTTCAAGCTAAGAATATTCCCACTGGCTCACCCATTTATGCGTATGGAATTTCTCTGATCGCAGGCAAAGGAAATACCCTCTTGAATCAGTCGGGAATGATTAAGGTTCCTTACTATGAGGGTTCACCTCCTCTTTGTCTTCCTCCTACGAACAGGTGTGATCCATTTAATGAGTACACACGCCGAAACCGTGATCATTTAGGCTGTGAATTTATTACTTGTCAGGCGATACGTAGAGGTTCTGATCGTTAAAGGGCTTTTTGGGAAAGAGATTTCTTATTTAAAGCCTTCATTCCCTTGTTTACGATAATATCTGTCTCATATTGAGATTTTCTTTATTTAACTTTTTATTGATTTCACTTTTTCGTAATTCAGAAGAAAAGGTTAATGACAGCCCGTCTCGGCAAACGGGACCGACTTTGCTACCACTCTCCAGCATTTATTTAAGACTTTTAAAAATTTCAGTTTTTGCAAATCTTATGTTCAATTCAAAGTCGAAAATACTGTCGAACCTTTTTTCTAAGGATTCAAGTCCTTAAAGCCATTGAATTAATCCCAATCGTTTTCCAGTCTCTTATTTGGATTTTTTTTAAAAGTTATAATTAATGATATTTTTAAAGCATTTATTTAAGGGACCATGGTCCAGATACCGATCTTTAAGGGAGTCTGAATAGGGAGGCCTTTAATGCGTAATTTAAACTTATTAATCATGGGTTTAAGTTTTTTTCTCTTTGTCGGTTGTTTAGGAGGTGGCGAAAAAGCAGCGACACAGCCTAGCGTCTCTGACAACTCCTCCTCGGGAACCGGTGAGCCCTCAGAGCCTGTTGTTGATCCAAATCCACCTGTTGTGGTAGAGCCTCCTGGTGCAACCCCGGGTGATAAAGTCGAGGTTTCAGAAGGGACACAAGGAGCCAGTTATCCTGCTGTTGGATCGACTGTTTCTTATGAAATTAATCCTTATGTTGAACCTAATACAGATACCAACGCTCCTATCATTGCCATTGTTGCCCATCCAAGTCCTTATATTCCTCAAGCAACTGGCACTATAAGTCTTTGGGCCGCTGATGATATTAATGGAATTGGGCTTAAAGAAATTCAATGCCGAGTGGATGATGGTCAGTACACGGCCTGCAATTCACAAGTTCAAATGGAAAACCTAACAGAAGGTTTACATACTTTAGAAGCCAGAGCCGTAGATCACGATGGAAACCAATCCGGCGAAGTCTCTTATGCTTTTTTTGTGGATACAATTCCTCCGACCGTCACACTCGCCAATGCACCGGCACCAACAACCAATCAGCCCACATCACAATTTCAATTTCAAGCGGTGGACTCTGGAAGTGGTGTTGCCAGTTATCAGTGTCGCTTAGACAATGGAGCTTTTGAAACCTGTGACACCAATAAAACTTATGCCAATGTTCCTCAAGGAAATCATACAGTCACTATTCGTGCACTGGATCAGGTTGGAAATATTTCTTCAACCGTATCTCACCAATGGGTTGTTGATACACAAGGTCCGGTCATCCGTTTTGTGACTCAACCCAGTTCTATCAGTTATATAGAGACCGATAAACCTGTTGTTAACTTTGTTGCAACCGATGCTTTAAGCCCAGTGGGTATACAGACCAGCTGTACTCTCAACAATAAACCGATCTCATGCAGTTCTGGTGTCAATTTAAATATCCCACTTTCTGCCACTCCATCCATCTACGTCTTTGCTGTGATCGCACGAGATGCGGCTGGAAATACTTCAAATTCAAGTATTCAGTGGCAAGGAGTTTTTAGAGCACAAAATAAATCAACTCTTGTGATGGTCGGTGAGGATCGTCCTGTTGATATTCTTTTTGTTGTGGATAACTCGGGTTCGATGAACTTTGAGCGTTCCAATCTTGCAGAACGAATTGATGGATTGATTTCAAAAATTGCAGGCCTTGACTGGCAAATTGCTGTTACCAGTACAGATGCTACAACAAATGATGCCAAATCGAATGGACAATTGATTGAACTGATTGGCTTACCTGGTGAATATATTTTAGATTCAAAAATGAATGTGAATTTTGCACAAAATATTTTTGGAAATACGGTGCAAAATTTTGCCGGTGGAAGTGGTAATGAAGAGGGTATTTATTCTTCAAAACGTGTGATTGATCGCTACATTGCTGGTCAAGCCATTCATAGAGAATTTATCCGCCCCGGAGCTGACCTCTCCATTGTGTTACTCTCCGATGAAGATGAAGCCTCAACTGGTGATAATATTCGAATCACACCACAAAATTTTGTTAATTTTGTGGACGCCACTTTTGCAGGAACTAAAAACATGGTCTTTCATAGTATTATAGCCCGTCCTGGAGACGCCGCTTGTCTTCAGGGAGAGGGTGCTGCCGCCGGTGATGTTTATGACGAGCTCTCTCGTTTAACCGGTTTCGGTGAAGTCGGTGGCGCGATCATTGGATCGGTTTGTAATGCCGATTACACTTCTCAGCTCGCTGATATTGGTCAAAGTGTTAAAGATCTCAGAAACTCGATTCGTTTAGAGTGTCCTCCTTATGATGCTAATAAGGATGGTCAGCCTGATCTTGTGATCAGCTACAGAGCCAACTCAACTTCGGCTTTTGCGGTCTACTCTGCGACTCGACAAATCCAAGGGGATCTTGTGAGCTTTCCTAATTTGCTTCCTCCTGGGGAGTATAAAGCGGACTACCAATGCCAAATTAATTAAGAGAGTTGGACCCGTCTCCAAAAGTCAGATAGATCTATCTTTTTAACTGACTTAAGAGGCGGGAAAAACCCAAAATGACTCTTCTTCATGAACTTGAAAATTATCAGATTTTTGCCAAGTGCTTTGTTATCCATAAACCTTTTGGTTGGTCCGTGCATAACGAAGAGCCTTCTCTTCATACTTTTTTAAAAAAGTCCTTTCACAGCATTCATTTTGTCAATCGAATTGACCGAGAAACCAGCGGACTGGTGGTTTGGACTGAGGATGCTCATCAGGTCGAATACTTACAAAATCTTTTAGCCCATCCCGAGACCCATAAAATTTACCGAGCCCTCACCTCTCGACCGCGCGAACTCAAGCTCAGAACGTGGGTCTGGGATCAAACTCTTACCAATCAAGCTGAGGGACGAGAAAATCCCTTTGGTCATCCTCAAAAGCGTGTCACCGCCAGAACAGAAGTTGAAATCCTGAACGAAAATAAATGGTTTCTTGATCTCATGTTAGAAATTAAAACGGGTCGACAACATCAAATACGAAAACACTGTGCCGGTCACAACTTTCCTATTATCGGTGATCAACGCTATGGGCGTCATTCACTCAATCAAAAAATCAGGGAGACTTACAATGAAGAACGACTTTTTCTTCATGCTTGGCGCTTAGAAACTTCAGTTAAAGACTTAAACCTTCATGTTGAAGCTCTTTTGCCCCAGGCATTTACCAATCTCATCAGTCCAACATAATCAAAAGAAAAGACAGTTCCACCACCATGAATGGATGGTGGAACTTTGTTAGGGGAAGAGGAAAAAACTCACTTAAGAATCAGTGAGAAGAAGAGAATTTTTGAATGTTTATATCTTCTATGAGCAGCAAACGTGCCAAACCACTTGATTTATAGATTTGATTTCACCCTCATCAGGGGGATAAATTTCACAATTTAGGGTCAATTCGCCTTGTCTGAGGAAAAAATCACAGCTTATAAACTGGAAAAATTATAATTAAAGGTCTGAAAATTTTTATCGGGCTTCCAACCCGTCGACTCATAAAGTTTTTGTGCCTCATGATTGTCCATAGCCGTATTGAGGGTCAGACCCTTGGCACCATCCATCTTTGCAAAGGAGACGGCCTGGGCAAGGAGGGCTTTGGCCGCCCCTTGTCCGCGCTCAGCTGGGGCCACGTAAAGATCATTGAGGATCCAAAGTTTTTTCATCGCGACCGATGAGAAAGAGGGATAAAGTTGAGTGAAGCCAATCAGAGTTCCCTTCTTTTCAGCAACAAATAGAACTGAATCTTTTCTTTCTAAACGTTCACTGATAAAAACTTGAGCGGCTTGTGGTTTGCGAGCTTGTTTATAAAAAGCACGGTAATCATCAAAGAGCTGTGAAAGTGGAATCAAGTCCGAACTTTGAGGCCGTCTTAAAGTGATCATTAACACTCCTGGGTGTATTTAAAAAAGTGAACTCTATTATTCATATAACGAAATCAGAGAGATCACAAAAAAAATCTGAA
>JBGSSY010000189.1:0-3859 GCA_041736775.1 Bdellovibrionales bacterium
AATGGACCACTCTACCAAAAGCTGGAGTTGCATGCAGAAGTTATTCATTGTTCTATTTAACCTCATCCTTGCTGGACCTTCACCAGCCTATGCTGCTCTACGTGAAAGTTCTGACGAAGGACCAAGCCCCATTCAAGTCCATGCTGAAAGAGTTGGTGGAATGACTCATCTTAAATTTAGTGGTCAAAAAGAGTGGACCTACGATCTTAAAAAAGAGGGGCAAACAATTCTCATTACCCTTCCAAAGATTGAACAGAAAAGTGTCGAACTCCTTGAGTCATTTAAGAGTCTTTTTGTGAGTAAAATTAAAGTCGACAACGAGATTGATAATAAAAGTAAACTCACTTTGGAACTGACTGACCCAAGAATTGAGAACTTTGATTATCTGACCCAAAATCCGTCTCAGTTGGTCATCGATCTATTTGTCAGTGATGATAAAATAGCACAAGAGATAGAGCTTAAAAAAGCTGAGAATTCAGAAAAGAAGTCCACTTTGGCTCTTAGTAAAAAATCAAAAAAAACAAAGGTTGCTGATCGACGCCCCGCTTTTGCTGAATTCTTGTCGATTTCAAATAATGGTTATCCTCTGGAACCCATAACTCCCAAAAAAGAAATTGAATTGAATGAAGAGTCAAATAGTGAATTGAACTTTAACAGTCTTCTTTCGCAAACTGATGATGATATGGAAGCCAAAGTCATTGAAGCCGACGGAAATATTTATTTACGATTTCCAATCCTTAAGTTACCCAATAAACATTTACAAGAGTTACAAAGTTTTCAGCCAGAATACATTATCAAAAAGTCTTATTCTGATGAAAACAAACAGGCTCGTCATTTGCTCGAACTTTTCAAAAAGCGAAGTTTTGCATCTTATATTGAGGCCAAAAAAGTTTTTAAGAAGAGTTTTCCAGAGTCGACTTATGATGAGATTCTCAATTACGTCGAAGCTGACAGTTGGACTGAACTCTGGAAAACGACAAAACAACCTGAATACCTTAAAAAAGCGATGAATATTTATAAAATGCTTATTGAACGAAATCCCAATACGAGGATCTCAGAACGGACCCTCATACAGGCCGGTCTCCTCAGTCATGAAGTGGGAGAATACTTTGTAGCCACTAAACTCCTGAAACGATATTTGAAAGAGTATCCAGAATCTCCCTTTAATAATCACATGAAGATCTATCTCGCGGATTCTTTAGCCTATCTTAATAATTTTGATGGGGCTCGAATGCTGCTTGAACAAGTGATTGAGAGTGATGAAGAAGTCAGTGCTATTGAAGCCAATTATCGGGTGGGAGACATTCATTTTTTGAAACAAAGTTTTCGTCGCGCAGAAAGATCCTATCTTAAAGCCTTGCAAAATTCGCCGAAAGACGTCGTCAACTATCCTAACTCGCTTTTTAATATGGGTGAGGCCCAGTTTAATCTTGCGGAGTACAATAGTTCTCTAGAAACATATTCTCGCTTCTACAAAACCTTTCCGAATCATCCTTATTCTTCTTATGCGCTCACACGGATCGGAGAATTAGTCGACATTATTTTTAAGGATAAAAAAAGAGCCCAAGGTTTTTACAACGAAAGCTTTTATCGCTTTCGAAATACCACAGGAGGCACGATTGCTCGAATGAGAAGCTTGTCGCAACGCTTTAAAGACATGAAAGAAAAAGAGCTTCAAGCCGCAATCGTAGAAATTAAAGAGCGTGAGAAAGCTATTAATTTGCATCAGGTCGATGAATTTGCCTCTTTCATGATTTCAGACGGATTTTATAGTCGTGGTGAGTTTCTTAAATCAGCCAATGCCTTGATCTCTTATTTTCAAACCAACCCTCAACCCGTCAATATCAGAAAATTTGAAAAACGAATTTCTCGTTCGATTGCTGGAGAAGTTAAAGAGCTACTTAAAAAAAGTGATATTATTTCAGCCCTCGGCCTCATCGAAAAACATCAAAAGAGTTGGCTGAGCAAATCTCGTCGTGTCGACGTCCAATTTTTCAGAGCGCATGCCTATGAAAAAATGAACCTCTTTGATGATGCTTTAGAGAGCTATAATCAATTACAACAAAGAATGGATCTCATAGTCGGAACGAAAGAGGAAAAAGAAAGAAAAGTCTTTGAATATTATCCAACATTTGATCAAGTGTCTGTTCGAATCGCCACCGTTCAACAAGCTCAAGAGAATCCTAAGGCTGCTCTAGAAAGTCTTAAGAAGGTTAAATCTCTATCTTCTCTCGATCAGCAGACAAAAATTGACTATTATTCGACACTCTCAAAGATCTCTTATACTAATAAACAATACAAGGAAGCGCTCGAAACGGCCCTTTTAGTTGACGTCGATGAAATCCAAGATAAAGACAAGAAAGAAAAGTTCAGTGTCTATTTATCAGAAATATTTGAAAGAAATCAGCAGTTTGACAAAGCTATTACAATTCTAGAAAACTTTTATAAAAAATTTAAAGGTGATCAGGATCAAGTCTACATTCTTTCTCGCTTGTTTCAGCTTTATCGAGACAAGGGAATGATAGAAAAAGCCGTAGAAACAGGTGAAACTCTCCTGACCGATTATAGTTCAAAGAAAAATCTCGATAAAGAACGTTATTATCTGGGAGAGCTTTATTTTAATCAAAATGAAACCATTAAGGCTCAGAAAACTTGGAAAGACCTGACCAAAAAATCAATGTGGTCAGAGCTGGCTCGAAATCGAGAAGTGAGTGATGATTGGAAAAAATCGACAAAAGAATCAATTAATCGAATACCAGCAATGGCAAAGTGAGGAATAATGGAAGTGAATTGGATTAATAATGTCAAAGACGCGGAAATGAAAAAAGTCATTGATATTGCCAATACAGTTGCGGCCCGAAAAGCCACCGTTCTCATTACAGGTGAAAGTGGTGTTGGTAAAGAGCTGATGGCAAGATACATTCATAACCAATCTCAAAGATCCCAGGGTTCTTTTGTAGCGACCAATTGTGCCGCGGTTCCCGAAAATTTGTTAGAAAGTGAACTTTTTGGTTATGAAAAAGGAGCCTTTACCGGGGCTCAAATTTCTAAACCGGGCCGTTTCGAAATCGCTGATAAAGGCACCTTTTTACTCGATGAAATTAGTGAAATGCCCCTTTCATTACAAGGTAAACTTTTGCGAGTTCTTCAAGAATCAGAAATTGAACGCTTGGGCGGCACAACCACAAAAAAAATCGACGTACGATTTATCTGCACAACCAATAAATCTCTGGCTGAAATGGTTCGCCGTGGTGAGTTTCGTCAGGATTTATTTTATAGACTTAATGTTATTCCGCTTCATATACCACCTCTTCGGGCACGTAAGAAAGACATCACTGCTTTAGTGAATTCCTTTCTTGAAAATGTGGCTCTGCAAAACGACATGAAGGTTAAGACACTTTCTGTAGAAGCACTCCAAAAAATTCACTCTTGGGGGTGGCCAGGAAATATTAGAGAGCTTCAAAATGTAATTGAACGTTCTTGTTTAATTTCAAGTAAAGATCATCTTGAAGCTCAAGATCTTGAGATTGAAACTGAACCCTCTCAAGCTGAAGCTGTCCAAACATCTGGACTTGTGACCACAGGGATGACAATCCAAGAGGCTGAAAAAAGGTTGATCATTAAAACTCTCGAGCAAACGGGAGACAATCGAACTCAAGCGGCAAGAATTTTAGGGATTAGCATTCGAACCCTCAGAAATAAGCTGAATGAGTATAAAATGGATAAACCCTTTATTGGCCTAGAGAGAGGATAAGTATGGGTGAAATCTTTGATAAAACCATAAAGTCCCTGTCCTCATCGATACAGATGAGACAGCTACGACAAAGTGTTATCAACGCCAACATCGCCAACGCCGAAA
>JBGSSY010000208.1:0-6594 GCA_041736775.1 Bdellovibrionales bacterium
TTTTTAAATTTGAACCTACTGAGAGCCTATTTGATGATGTTCAAGCTTATTATTTTGCTGATCGCGCGGTCTTGTGGTTTGAAGACAAACTCTCCTTACAACTTGAAGTCCCAATAGAAGTAAAAGTCCATGTCGGGGCACCCAGTAAAACCAACACCGCCTTTTATTACGATTACAAAATTCGTCTTGGGGATGGCGACGATAAAACATTTAAGAATATCCCTAGAGACCCGACTATCGTTAGCCACGAAGTGGCCCATGCGTTTGTCAAAAAACTCAGTGGTCTTCCCTTTGAAGGAGAAGGAGGAAGTCTGAATGAAGCTTTCTCTGATTACTTCTCTGCAGAAATCACTGGCCTTGCCCAGATGGCTGGTTATGCCTATGTGCCAGGGCCCTATAAAAGAAATTTAGAAAATCAACTGACTACGGCCGATCTTAAGGGCTCAATGTATTCTGACAGTCTTGTGGTGAGTGGTACACTTTGGGATATAAAATCTGAATTAGGAAGTGAAAAAACCCTCAATTTAATCACCCTGACTCTTATGCACTTGGGTCCTCACGCGAGCCTAAAAGACTTTCCACGAACACTTCTGAGTGTGGCTCGAACAGAATTGAACGATGATGAGTATGATAAAGTTCTCACCCTTCTTAATATTAAAAGAGGTTGGGATAAATTAAAACCGATCAGTAAGGTGAATAAGGAGAACTTCTCATGATTGTTAATTCTTTAAACCTTAAGGGTGTCATTGTTTGTTTAATCAGTTTTTTCTCGATTTTTACTCAAGCCGAATCGGCCCAAATTCTTCCAGTCAATGAGCCCTTTTACATGGGCAACTGGCAGTTTGATAGTTACTTTTATCAAGGCCAAGAAAACCCCATACCGAACCCTCAATTGGTTCTTCAGTTTGAATTTTTCTCTGATAAAACCAATCGTTTATTTTGGGTGAGAAAGAATGAAACGGGCTTTTGTGAACGTCGTGCTCACTTTAGTTATGAGGCCCCTTACATCGAACAAGAAGTTTTTTGGACCAATCCCGCAAACTCTATGGAATGTGGTCAAGACACTGATATGCAAGTGGGCAACTTTAGCCGAGCAAAATTGATTCAGGTCGGAGAAAAGCTTCACCTCTATATTGATTTCTCTGGAGAAGACTTTATCTATATCTTCAAAAGAATTCGTTAAATTTTTTGCTTAAAAAAAAAGGAGACACTAGAGTCTCCTTTTAACTTTTTAAAATTGGATTTTTTAAAGTAATCTTAGAGGCAAGTGTTGGAAGATGTTACTTCTTGAACTTTCCAGTAGTGACCAGAGTTTAATTTTTTAAAAGAGATTTCAGTCTCAGCAACAAAAGAACAATTTTTGCTAAGATCAGTGGCTGTGAACTGGCGAGTCTTGTAATTGTAAGTCACTTTCACTTGGCCAGGATTCATACCCACAACCTGAACACCGTAATCAGCAACAGCACGACCCGCATAATTCAACATGCTCTTAATATCGCTATCCATTGTGCTTGGTGGAAACATGGCAAAAGCTGAAGTGGCGGCAAAAGTAAAAAGAACTAAAATTAATTTTTTCATAAAATCTCCCCTGAGGTTATTAAGTTGTACTGAAGTGAGCTTCTATCAGACTTTTGTGTTTTTTAAAAAGATTTATTGGAAAATTGACCCACAGGTAATATTTACAACGAAAACTTTTAGAATTCTGATTTTATAAGTCGTCTTAATGACTTATAAGCTCCTTCATTGCCCTATTTCTCAGATCTATAGAGGATTCCTCACACTTCAGGAATTGGAATGCAATGCCAATCTCAAAGTTCATTTGATAAAAAAAAAACGGCTTATTGAGACAGTGAATGATAAGAGTGCAGCTCATAAGAAGAAAAGCGAAAGAAACTCGACTTTATTGCAAAACTGTTGCATTAATAAGCCCGATGATTCGTTTCTATTCTTTGAGTGTGATTATCCATATAAGCCTCCTTATTGGCTTGATTTGGCTTAAGAGTGCTCCCAACAAACCAGTCCCTCGGCCCATGATGCTTGAGTTCTTTGCTTTTGACAGTGATGGTGACCTTGTGGCCCGTGAACAGAAAATCAGCCGTAAAGCCGTGAGTGATCTCTCAAAAGAGGCTTCTCGCGAAAAACAGACCGTCAGCCTCCAAAAAAATGAAAAGCAGGGGCAAGATAATGAGGATATTGAAGAAATAAAGCCCTCTCAAGGGGGAAGCCAAAATCAACAACGAGTCACCTATGAGCAGGAATTGCAAAGTTATATCGCTCGAAATCGCTTTTACCCTCGAAAAGCTTTGGCCCTCGAACAAACTGGAGTGGTTACCTTGAGGCTTAAAATTAATGCTGAGGGTGAATTTATCGATGTGAAACTGGAAGAAAATAGTGGACATCCTATCCTTGATAACGCGGCCCTTGAACTCCTCAAGAAGCTTAAAAATTTTAAACCTTTACCTAAAAGCTATGTGGGAAAGAATGATTTTATTATTCCTATACGCTACCAAATGAATCGGTGAAATCGATGACTGATGACCGTTTAGTCCACCAACTTAAAGAGAAAAAACTTCGCATCACCCAAGCGAGAAAAGATATTTATCAGCTCCTTTTAAGCAGTGATCATTCTTTGAGTGCAAAAGAAATTCATCTGCAAATCGTGACCCAAAAAAATGACCAAGTGACTGATCTTGTCTCGGTTTATCGCAATCTGAGTCTTTTTACTGAGATGGGTTTAGCTCATCGATTTCAAGATGGACGATACTCACTTTGTGATCACGAAAACCACACGACCCCTGAAAAGAAAGTGTGTAATCCCACAAGCCATGATCATATTCATCTGATCAATCACTGCACAAGCTGTGGTAAGAGCAGTGAGATTAAAACCCATTCCAAAGAAATTTGTGATTTAGCATTGCAAATCAAGAAAGTTTCAAAACTTTTGCAGAATTATAAAGAAATTATCATCCAGGGCCAGTGCGCCGAATGTGCCGTGGCCCCGCAAAAAAATCAGACTCTTTAATTTCATTTTACAAAGCTGATTTTAGTCAAATCAAAGCCGTAGCGATTGATCGATTTGTCTGAAACAAATCTTAAAGTGATGCTGTCTCCGGTTGCAACAGGAGAGTAGGAATCATTATTGGGCCCTGTCATTTCACCGAGAAGCTTTCCGGTATTGTCATAAAAGAAAACCTTATCGTATCCGCTTTCAGTATCAAAGCGGCTAAAATAAACTGAAACTTTTTGAGCTCCAGGAACGGTCAGAGTTTGGCTTTCATCAATCCCTTCCTTATAGGGGTGCTCAGTTGATAGAGTTTCCTCTCTCCATTCCCAATTATTGGGATCATTGAGGTCAGGGGGTGGCAATTGATTGGTGAGAGCATTATAAGCATTCACAATTCCATAGCTCACTTTACTGCGTAAAGCTGAGGTTTGTACGGCTGTAGAATACATTTTTTGTTTGAGTTCTTCATAAGTGAGATTGGGATTATCGGCTAAAAGGAGGGCCGCAACACCGGCGACATGGGGAGTGGCCATCGAGGTTCCACTCATCTTCATTAAACCTGATTTACCTGTACTTAAGATATCAACCCCAGGTGCTGCGATATGAACCGTTTTTTTACCGTAATTTGAAAAACTCGCTAATTCTCCGCGACTTCCAATGGCTGCTACCGAAACAACATTGGCTAAATCATAGCTGGCTGGATAGGAAGGTTGAATATCATTGTTACTGCGGTTGTTACCCGAAGCAGCTACAAAAAGAATTCCTGCTTGCTCGGCTCTTTCAATAGCTTCACGAAGGGTTTCACTGACTCCCCCACCACCCCAGGAATTACTCATGATATTGACTTTTTTATCAGTGGCATAATCAATGGCTTTGAGTGCCCCCTCTAAAGTTCCACTTCCATTGTTTTTCAAAAACTTAAGGGCCATCATTTTTACTTGCCAGTTCACACCCACCACACCAAGGCCATTATTTCCTTCGGCACCAATGGTTCCAGCGCAATGGCTTCCATGATTATTGTCATCCATGGGGTCGGCTTTCATATTGGCAAAGTCGTAACCATAAATGTCATCGACATATCCATTGCCATCATCATCCACACCCGCTTGGCCATTTTTTTCAAGCTGATTCACCCACATATTGTTTTTCAAGTCGGGATCATTGTAATTAATGCCGGTATCAATAACTGCAACCAGAATGTCACGACTACCCGTTGTTATATCCCATGCTTTTTCAGCATCGATATCAAATCCACCAGAACTTTTGTTTTTATTCACCAGCCCCCACAACTCAGTTAAACGTGAATCGTTGGGTAATAGTGAGGCTCGGTAAATATAATTGGGTTCAGCAATTTTTACGTTGGGTTGATTGTTAAGTTCTTTTAAAACCGCTTCTGGATTTTCAAGCATTGATCTTTGAACAACGATCATATTGGAATGGCTTGATATAAGGCTTTTAACCTCAACATTCATCCTTTGAGTTTGTTCGACAACTTGTTGTAAATTTTGAACTGACACCGAGTCGTTGAATTGAATCACATACTCTCCAGCCACATACTCACCTTGAATTTCTCCGAGAGCATTGACAGACAGTAAAAGTAAAGTCGATACCAATAAAAAAATGGATTTAGGGAAATAATTCATTGATCCTCCATGAGCAATGGAAATGTCGTCCTGACAGAACTTTAATATTAAACCAATTGCGCAAGGGTCTAAACTCTTAATTTTTTGAGGTGATTTTCTGAAATGAAATGACAGAAATCCATCCCCATTCTCAAGACTAAAGATCACACAACATCAAGAGAACTATGCTAGACTATAAAATTATATTATAAACAGTTCTTGATTGAAATATCGCTGGAAAGCCCATAAACAAAGGTATTCAAGCGATTGAGAGGATTTTAAAATGACAGGCACTGCACTTATCACTGGAGCTACGTCGGGAATTGGTCGAGCTACAGCCCTTCTTATGGCTGAAAATCAATGGAATCTCATTCTCACCGGGCGGCGAAAAGAAAAATTAGTGGAACTTAAAGGCAAGATTGAACAAAAGTTTTCGGTCGAAGTGAGTCTTCTAAATTTTGATGTTTCACAAAAATTACAATGTGAAGAAGTGGTTGAAAAAAACCTTCAGCTTTTTTCTAACCTCACTGTTCTGATCAACAATGCCGGTCTTGCTCGTGGTAGTGACCCTCTTTTTAAGGGTGAGCTCAATGACTATGATGAAATGATTGATACAAATATCAAAGGTCTTCTTTATATGACTCGGCTTTGCCTTCCTTTTTTAATTAAGAATCAACCGGCCCATATTGTAAACTTGGGTTCTGTGGCGGGACGCTGGAGTTATGCGGGCGGCAGCGTTTACTGTGCAACTAAGTTTGCGGTTCGTGCGATCACTGAATCTTTACGTATGGATCTACTGGGCAAAAATATACGAGTCACCAACATCAGTCCGGGAATGGTAGAAACAGAATTTAGTGAAGTGAGATTTAAAGACAAAGAGAAAGCCAAAAAAGTTTATGAGGGGTTTCAATCATTAACGGCAGAAGATATTGCCGAGTCGATACTGTGGTCACTTTCACGACCACAACATGTAAACATCCAAGAGTTAGTTATTTATCCAACAGCCCAAGCCTCTGTGACTCAGGTTCATCGAGACTAATTTAAGCTTTGGCTTGCCAAGAAAGACACCAACCGTTTTTGGCCACCACTTTACCATTAAAAATTTGGCAAGGAGCGTACTCGGCGGTTTTAAGTGCTTGTGCATCCAAAGGTTTGCAAGAAGTATCACCGGCCATACAGACATTGTATTTTGAACAGTTATAACAGAAAGCTTTTTTATCCGTTCTCATCGGAGAAGCTTTTGAAGCATCATGTTTGTATTGCATGGCTTTAGCCAATGTGTCGTTTTCATCCATAAGATTGGCTGGAGCTTTTGCTGTGGGTGCAGCGGCTTTATCTTTAGCTGGAGGAGCAGCCTTTTTATCCGCCTGAGCGAGAGCTGCTACAGGAAATGCGGCCATTAAAGGGAGTGCAGAAATAAGTTTTAAGGTACTTCGACGGTTCATAAATTCTCCTCGGTTGATACAAAAAGAAGAGTAGTTGAAAGCCTAATGAAAATCAAATCCTTATACACCCATTCAAGTTAATAAAACCTTAAATTGAAGCACGATCGTTTTAAAAATGACGAGACATTGTTTGTTGCATCTGAAGAGCGACCTGGGCAGCGGCCTCTGGCCAGTCTTTTTGGTCGCTGGCGTATATAATTCCTCGGGCTGAGTTGATGATAAGACCACTTTCACCGTCGGCTCTGAGGCCGTAACTCAGGACACTCTCAAGATCGCCCCCTTGGGCCCCGACTCCGGGGACAAAAAACCAGGCTTCTGGGAACCGAGATCTCATCTTTCTGAGTTCGTCGATGGCTGTGGCTCCAATGACTAAACCTATATTGTGAGCAGAATTCCATTGAGAAAGGGCTTGTTGAGCAACGACTTGAAAGAAGGGAACACCCTCGGCACTGGTGAGATTTTGAAATTCTTGGGCTCCTTGATTTGAAGTTCGGCAAAGGACAAAAACACCTTTATCTTTGTG
>JBGSSY010000234.1:0-6391 GCA_041736775.1 Bdellovibrionales bacterium
TCCGTCTTTTTATGAAGGATTTCCCTATGCCATGGTCGAAGCGATGAAAATGGGAAGCCCTGTGATTTCTTCAGCCTTTGGGGTGATGGAAGAATTGGGCAGAGACTCTGCTCATTTGGTCAATCCCAAAGACCCAGAACAAATTATGGCGGCGATGGAACGCCTTTTGGTTGATTCAGTTTATCGCAGTAAATTAATAGCTAAAGGACAAGAGCTTACGGCTCCCATGACTTGGCTCCACTGCGCTCGTCAGATCATGGATATCTATCAAAAGCTTTAGTTTTTCTTCGCAAAAACGTTACATAATTTTTCCTTTCTCTCAATGTCGGCTCTCAATTTCTTTGCACTCTTTTTATTCACTCGATTTATTTTCTGTTTTTCTCTATTTGTGGTTTGATTGTCTAGGTCCAGTATGGATAATTGCGACTTTCTTGAATCACGGCTGAAAGACTTATAAAATGATTTTGACCTTGGAGAGACTCATCATGAATCCATCAACTCTTGAAATTGTTGCTACGGTTTTATTTGCCCTTGCTGTTCTTCACACTTTTGTCGCCACTAAGTTTGAAAAATTAGCCCATAAGTATCCCGAAGGATCAATACCAGAAAATCTCTTTCATTTTTTGGGAGAAGTTG
Source organism: Bdellovibrionales bacterium (assembly GCA_041736775.1). Taxonomy (GTDB): domain Bacteria; phylum Bdellovibrionota; class Bdellovibrionia; order Bdellovibrionales; family JAGQZY01; genus JAGQZY01. The sequence continues at coordinate 637 of JBGSSY010000234.1, forward strand.
AAGCGATCTTTGGTATCTGGGCAGGTCTATTTATTGCGTTTTATATTACGCAAGAAGGTGTGATGGTTGTCGATGAACATCATCATGCTATTGGTGGCGCCGTTAAATATCTTGAGTCCATCAATTACACCGAACCGGCTTTCGTTTTTGTGATTATGTGTATGGCAGGAACTCGACCAGTCATCCTATTTGCTGAAAAAATCATTATGGTGATTGCAAGATTGTTCCCATTGCCGAAAAAAATGGCTTTTTATATTTCCGCACTTTCTGTAGGTCCTCTCCTAGGATCTTTTATTACCGAACCAGCAGCGATGACTGTTACTGCGCTTATTCTTTTGGATTATTTTTTCTCTGGCAAAATGAGTACAAAATTTAAATACGCGACCATCGGTCTTCTCTTTGTTAATGTTTCTATCGGTGGGACACTGACACATTTTGCGGCGCCACCCGTTCTTATGGTGGCTGGAAAATGGGGATGGGGCATGACCCATATGCTGACGAACTTTGGTTACAAGGCCATGATTGCCATTGGTATTTCAACCTTTACTACGGCTTTTTATTTTCGAAATGAACTTTCTGGACAACTACAAGTCAAACATAAACATGGTAATGTTATGGCGCCCCCTCTTTGGCTTACAATAATTCACCTGCTTTTTTTAGCGATGGTGGTTTATACCGCTCATCACATGGTGTTCTTTATGGGTCTTTTCCTCTTTTTCTTAGGTTTCATGACCGTTACTCAAGAGTATCAAGATGAACCTAAACTTAAAGAGTCCCTGCTCGTTGGATTTTTTCTTGCGGGATTAGTGACCCTCGGTTCATTACAGGCTTGGTGGCTTAAAGGAATACTCACTCAATTGGGCGACCTTCCCCTCTTTTTAGGAGCGACAGGCTTAACGGCCATCACCGACAATGCAGCACTGACTTATCTTGGTTCACTCGTTGATCTCACTGACACTGCAAAATACAGTTTAGTCGCTGGAGCGGTGGCTGGGGGTGGACTCACTGTTATTGCCAATGCTCCTAATCCGGCCGGTTACGGAATCCTTAAGGGTTCATTTTCAGGTGGTATTGATCCGCTGAAGCTTCTCGCAGGAGCAGCCTTTCCGACTTTAATGGCCTGTTTGTGTTTTCTGTTTTTAGTTTAAAAAAATCAAGATACAAAGAAATTTTAAATTCTTATCAAAAGTAAAGCGACGCTGTTCTTCACGGCCATTTGAACGCTATATTCATTTAAAAAGTGGTTTTTGAAAAAGTTTGTGCCATTCATTTAAAGAATACCTCTATGTTGTTTATGAGCAAAATAATTCGAAGAGGTTAAAAAAAGGCAAAATGATCTGATTTTAGAGGAACATATTGAACCTGGTACTCCCTAGGAACATATGGAACCTGGTACTCCCAATGTTGTTCATGAGCAAAATAATTCGGCGAGGATAAAAAAGAGCAAAATGATCTTATTTAGAAGAAACATATTGAATCGGGTATTCCCAAAGGAAAACATTGAACAGGGTACTCCCACATATTGAACAGAGTAGTCCCACATTTTAGACCTTGGAAGAGCTAAACAAAAACATCACTTAAGGGGCAATAGTTTTAGTGGAGAAATATAATATGAGATTTATGTCCTACGAGTACAAATGACTCCGCTGCGGAAGTGAAACTAATCTACGATTTTATAAATTTCGTCTTTTCGAAGTTTCTCATGACAAGGAAAGTATTCGAAAGCGGGCAATAGTTTTAGTTAAGAAATATAATATGAGATTTAAGTCATATGAGTGCAAAAGACTCCGCTGCGGAAGTGAAAACAATCTACGATTCTATAAATTTCTTCTTTTCGAAGTTTCTCATGACAAGGAAAGTATTCGAAAAAATAAACTGAGCTCCGGATTGCGTATTCTGAAAAACAAAAGTTTTGCTTGACCGCATTTTTCTATGAAAATATTTTTTCTAACTTCTTTCTAAATCTGCCTTAAAAGCCCTTTTAGGCAACTGTGGGGCGAACCACAGCGACCTTCAAATAAAAATCAAATCCCTCATTTTTTAAATTTTTTATTCTTTATAGGGAGCCAAATTGAGAGCCAAAATAGGCTTTTAAATCAAGGTGTATAGTTCCTTTTGAGTAAAGACTAATTATCAGGAATGAACTTTATTTCTAGATTAGTGAGTCAATAGGGTTTTTGAACTAGGAGCAACTATGAATCAAGAAGTGGGATCAACTATGGATTAAGAAGAGGGATTAGCTATGAAACAAGAAGAAAGATTAGCTATGAATCAAGAAGAGGGATTAATTATGAATCAAGAAGTTGGATCAACTATGAACCAAGAAGAGGGATTAACTATGAATAAAGAACAGGGATCAACTATAAATCAAGTAGAGGGATTAACTTTGCTCATAGAGCAGGAGACAAACATGATGCTAAACGAATTGAAAGATGATCAGCTTGAAAAAGCGCTGCTACATTTGACTTCAGAAGAGCGTCGATGTACGGCAGCGGTGCTTGAACACCTCAGAGAAGTTGAAGAGCGAAAGCTCTTTGCACGGAGGGGTTATTCTTCTCTTTTTAGCTATTGTACCGATTACCTTGGATACAGTGAGGGGGCTGCTTCAAGAAGAATTGGCTCGATGAGGTTATTGAAGGAATGTCCTGAAATGAAAAAAGAAGTCACAGAAGGTGCACTTTCACTATCGAATGTTGCAAAGGCGGCCAGTTTTTTTCGACAAGAGAAAAAGCAGAATAAGATTTATTCAAAAGTTGAAAAAACTGAAATATTAAATTCTTTGAGCGGCAAAAGCCAAAAAGAGGCTGAAACCACTTTAATAAAGCTCAGTCCCCAGTCGGCTCAAATACAAGAGCGACAAAGAGTTATCAATGATGAGCTGACCGAGCTCAGAATGACCATCGACATGAAAACCTCTAAACGTCTCGACAGGCTTCGTCAATTGAAACCCGAGATGAGTCTCGCTGAACTTTTAAACTGGATGGTTAGTCGCTGTTTAAAACAGATTGATCCTTTAAATAAACCAAAGTCACTTCCGCAGCGGAGTTCAGAAAAGGTCCAAACTTTTTCGACTAAAAAAGTCGAGCCGTTGAGAAAGGTATTAACAAGAAAACAAAAATATGAGGTATGGAAAAAGGCTGAAGGGAAGTGTCAATTTACTGATCATAGAAGTAAACGAAAATGCCAATCTCATGCAGGCCTGGAAATTGATCACGTCCAGCCGCTGATCCTTGGGGGAAGTGATCAATTTTCAAATCTACGACTCCTTTGTCGTGCCCACCACAAGTTAGTAACAACAGATAGTTTTGGATCGTCCTAAGATAAAAGTTTTAAGTTACCAATTCTCTATTTTATAAGAAATTGGATTTTGCCGATTCAAAAAGATAGTTATCTTTGTTCTAGATTCAAAGAAATCGTAGATAGGATTCACTTCCGCAGCGGAGTCAGTTACTCTCGTCAGAGCCTAAGCTCTCTTTTAGTATGGTAAAACCATATTCTTGATTCATGGTAACTCCATGTTCTAGGTTCATGATAACTCCATGTTCTAGATTCATGATAACTCTATGTTCTTGATTCAAAGAAATCGCAGATAGGATTCACTTCCGCAGCGGAGTCAGTTACTCTCGTCGGAGACTAAGCTCTCTTTTAGTATGGTAAAACCATATTCTTGATTCATGGTAACTCCATGTTCTAGGTTCATGATAACTCTATGTTCTTGATTCAAAGAAATCGCAGATAGGATTCACTTCCGCAGCGGAGTCAGTTAATCTCGTCAGAGCCTAAGCTCTCTTTTAGTATGGTAAAACCATATTCTTGATTCTTGGTAACTCCATGTTCTTGATTCAGGCTAACTCCTTGTTCTTGATTCAAGGTAACTCCACGTTCTTGATTCAGGCTAACTCCTTGTTCTTGATTCAAGGTAACTTCATGTTCTAGATTCAAGATAGCTTCAAATTCTAGATTCGTTGTAACTCCTTGTTTTTGATTCAATGGTTCGCAGATATGTTGCCAAGGGTATTTGTTAATGCAAGTTCTAGGTCGCTTGAAATTTCTAAATTTACGACTAGATGAAGTAAGCTGGGAAAGCAAATTGTAAACCCTCTATTAGGGCCGTGAACACTTTGTTTTTTGGGAATGTCGTTGGGCAGAAATAGGAGCGGCACTTTTGATCCAACCCACGATTCTTAATGTCGAAAACTGCCGATGGTATTAGTCATTGCATCAGTCTGAAAAAGAAGTATGAGCTTGGTCATGATGACTTTACAATTATACAATTTCAAAATTAAATGAGAAAAGTTTTTATGCTGGTTTTTAGGTGGCTGATTTGCTCCAGAGCCTCTTTGTGACCACTTTCAATATCCATTAATAGAAAACCAATTTCGTCATCAGTAGAGAGCAGCTGTGAATTAATGTTGATTCCGGCCTTTGAAACAATGCTGTTAATTTCGCCCAGAACGCCGGGGACATTTTTATGAACGTTTATCAAGCGTCGGCCGCGAATCTGGGCGGTGGGTTGGACATTGGGAAATTCAACAGCTCCCACGGTTTGACCTTTTGAGAGATACTGATCCAAAGATTCAGAAACCTCTTCGCCAATATTAAATTGGGCTTCTTGAGTACTGCCACCGATATGCGGGGTTAAAATCACATTTTTGCACTTCTGCAAATCATTTTGAAAAACATCATCGTTGCCCTCGGGCTCAACCGGATACACGTCAATGGCAGCGCCAGCCAAATGACCATCTTGCAAAGCTTTTTTCATAACCTGAAGATCAACCACTGTTCCTCGAGAGGCGTTGATCAGGTAAGAGCCTTTTTTCATGGTGGCGATTTCTTTGACACCAATCATGTTCTTAGTCTCAGGTGTTTCAGGAACATGAAGGGTCACAAAATCGGATTCTTTGAGCAGTTCATAAATGGACTCTACAGCTCTTGAATTTCCCAGGGGTAATTTTTTACTGACATCATAGAAGATCACTTTGAGTCCAAAAGACTCTGCTAAAATACTGACTTGTGTACCAATGTGTCCATATCCAATGATTCCAATGGTTTTTCCACGGACTTCGTAAGAGCCCGCTGCCGATTTAAGCCACTTCCCTTCATGGACTAATCGACTCATATCAAAAAGATTTCGAGACAGGGCAATAACTTCGCAAAGGACAAGTTCTGCAACCGAGCGAGTGTTAGAGTAGGGAGCATTAAAAACAGGAATGCCCAATCTTTTGGCTGAAATTAAATCCACTTGGTTGGTTCCGATGCAAAAACAACCGATGGTTTTTAAATGTTTTGAGGCCAAAAGAATTTCAGAAGTGAGATGAGTTTTTGAACGAATGCCAACAGCTTCATAGTTTTTAAGTTTTTCAATCAATTCATTTCCCGAAAATGAGGTTTTAAAATGATCGACTTGATAGCCTTTATTTTGAAGATTCTTGACGGCAACTGGGTGGATGTTCTCGAGAAGAGCAATTTTCATATCTTAACCTCATGAGTAAGTAGCTAATATGACATAATTATTGTTAAAGTAACAGTCCAAATCCCGTAGGCTCACAGTGTAATGAATAATCGAAAGAGATTATCTAATATGGTTCACTTAATAAGAAGAGCGGGGAAACAAAAAACCATTTAAAGCATGGTTCTTTGAGAGAGGGGATTTTTTTTGAAGTCTGCAAAACTGAGATTACTCGTAATCGACGACGATTCTTTGGTGGTTGATACCATTGCACTTTGTTTGCCCGATCACTGGACGCTGATCACC
>JBGSSY010000238.1:0-2066 GCA_041736775.1 Bdellovibrionales bacterium
ATAATTGAAAAAGCCAACCAAAAACACAGCAGCCAAATGGGTGGAGTGGCGCTGTTTGGAACAAATTCATAAAATGGTAGCGCGGCATTAATAAATTCGAAAAGTATTCCCAGAGGAATGATCACAGCCACTTTCAAAATATCATTTCTTCGTTTTGGAGAGGACAATAAGATTGTCAGCGCTAAACATGTGGCAGACACGCAAAAGCTAACCCAAACTGCATCATTGAGGGCCCCAAATAAGCAAGCTCCCCAACTCATATGAAATAAGAACCAATGGATAATTTGTTTCAAATAATTCGTCCTACCAAATCGTAGTCGTGGCTATCGGTAATTAAAACGTTCACAATGTCGCCGGGCTTTGCAGCGCCATCACTAATAAGCACCACCCCGTCAATTCCAGGGGCTTGCTGTGATGTTCGACCTTGCAACAGTAAATCAGTTTCTTCGCTAACGCCATCAATAATAACTCTCATTGTTTGACCTATAAATTTTTTATGCATTTTCTTGCTGATTTTATTTTGTGCTGCCATCAATTTATGGAATCTTTTTTCTTTAATGACCTCATCAATTTGATCCTCCATTTTACCGCCAGCAGTTCCTTCTTGGGGAGAATATTTAAAACATCCCACACGATCAAATTCATGCTTTTTGACAAACTCCACTAACTCATCGAATTCTTCGTCACCCTCGCCGGGAAAGCCGACAATAAATTGCGTTCGAATCACGGCCTCTGGGATGAATTCTCGAATGCGGTTTACGGTGCCCTCAACTTCGTTTCTTGTCATTTTCCGATTCATTTGTTTAAGCATCTTATCATTTATATGCTGAAGAGGCATATCGAAGTATTTTACGAGATTATCCCGTTCCTTTATAAGTTGCAGAACTTTTTCGTCGAGTCCGTCGGGATACAAGTACAACAATCGAATCCAATCTAAACCTTTTACGTCGGATAAAGCTTTAAGCAATTCATACGGTGATTCGATTGCGGTCGGGTCTTTTTGGCGAAGGTCCCACCCATAATCAGTAAAATCGTGAGAAATAATGTTCACTTCTCGCACACCTCCAGCTACCAGGAGTTTGGCTTCGTTAAGAATTCCAGGAATTTTTCGCGATTGTAAATTACCTCGAATTTTTGGAATGGCACAAAAAGAACACCGTTTAAGGCAGCCCTCCGCAATTTTTATGTACGCACGGTAAAATGGCTCCGAATTTACACGTGGTGTGTTTTCCTCCTGCAGGTAGGTTGGCAAATGAAAGTAATCTTTCTTTTCGCTGTCGTCTTCAGATGATCTTAAAATTTGTGCAATTTTTTGAAACTCGCCGGATCCAACAAATATATCCACCTCTGGGAGTTCTTTGACAAGCTCCTCTTTGTATCGCTGAGGAAGACAACCCGTGACCACTAATTTTTTAAGTCTGCCGGTTTCTTTTTGCTCTGCAGCCTCGAGAATTCGCGAAATAGATTCTTCCTTAGACTCATCAATGAAACTGCACGTGTTCACAATGATCGTGTCTGCTTGAGATTCCTCTTGAGTGATCGTATAGCCCTCTTTTAATAAAGAGCCGAGCATAATCTCACTATCGACTAAATTTTTGGGACAGCCTAAACTAATTAAGTGAACATTTTTATTCATAAAATCCTTATTTGTAAATTACGACATCTGCATTTTTGGGTGGGGTGTAGGACAATAGTTTTTTATCAATGGATTTATTAAATTCAACATCACTGAAAGAATATTCAGTCTCATTTTCCATTGAATCCCAATGTTTAAGCATTAACAAAGTTTCCATGTCGCGATCAACGAGAACCTCCGCCCGCGTGAATTCGAGACTCGAGGAATCGGGTTTTAGATAATAGAGAATTTGGTTCTTATTCTCTTGAGCACCCGTAACAGTAAAGTATTTGAGAACTCCACCCTCCGTGAGTATTTGGAGAAGGCCCTGGGCCCGAGCACGTTTGGTGTTCATAGGGGCTTTGACCACTTGTGTTTTAGACCCTTTAAACTCTTTGGGCGGTGGAGTGACAAACCACAAAGTGGTTCCATCGGCGATGATTAGTGATTC
>JBGSSY010000337.1:0-18876 GCA_041736775.1 Bdellovibrionales bacterium
GTATACCAAGACTCAACATCGATGCTCCTCCTATGGGAATCGCCTCCCTTAAAAGCAGCGTAGAGCATGCCGGCCTGACTGCGAAGTGTTTTGATTTGAATATTGAGCTTTACCACCATCTTAAGTTTGATCAGTGGCTTGAAATCGACAACTATTTTCAAACAGATCTTCGTTACACGGGAACCTCAAGCCTCGGGGCGGGCACCAGAAACATTGATTTTTTAAATATCGTCGAAAAACGAGCTCAGCAACTTCAGTGCTTTCCTCAGTATAAAGACTTTCTTTTGACTAAACTGAATGAAATTCTAAGTCTTAAGCCAGAGTGGATTGGCCTATCCATTTTTAGTGTTAATTCTGTCGTCTTTTCTATTAATTTTCTCAGTCTCTTAAAAGAAATGGCTCCTCAACAAAAAGTTGTAGCCGGGGGGATGGGGCTCTCATCTTTTGGACTGGGTGGAACTTCAAACTTTGGCGAGTTTTTGATGGAACAAAAACTCATCGATCGTTATCTTGTTGGTGAAGGTGAAACAGAAATTGTGAACCTACTGCGAGGTGATCAAACAAAAATCATCGCTGAACAAGTTAATACTTTAGATGAACTTCCGTTCCCTGATTATACTGATTTTGATTTTAGTTTATACCCCGGGAAAGAAAACATGATCTACATCACGGGTTCACGCGGTTGTGTTCGCAGGTGTACATTTTGTGATATAAATGCACTTTGGAAGAAATATCGCTTTAGAAGCGGCTCATCTCTGGCGCAAGAAATTCTAGAAGGTTATCAAAAGTATGGAACACTTGATTTTTATTTTACAGACTCACTGATAAATGGCCACATGAAAGAATTTGAATCACTTCTTGATCAAATTATTCAATTAAAAATAGAAAAAAAATTGCCTGAGGAACTTATTTTTGGCGGACAATGGATTTGTCGACCTAAAATTCGTTTTGGTGAAGAGCATTATGAAAAAATGGCAAAGGCTGGTGTTTACAATATTTCAGTGGGTGTAGAGTCAGGTTCAGACAGTGTCTTATCCGATATGCGTAAAGGGACGACTCGAGAAGATTACGACTTTATGATGGCCATGCTCGATAAATATGGCATTCGTCTTAACCTTTTAATGTTGATTGGCTACCCCAACGAAACCCAGGAAGATTTTCAAAAAACTTTATCCATGCTCCGAGATTACAAAAAATACTCTGACTCAGGCACTATTTGGGGATTGGTTTTAGGAAAAACTATGGTGATTTTACCCAACACCCCAATTTCTGACAATAGTGTTAAGTGGGGCATCGAGTACGATGATTTTGGAAATTGGATTTCGAACAAAAATCCTGAACTCAATTATCATGAAAGAGTCCGCCGACGTATTGAGGCTGGAAAACTGTGTGAAGATTTAGGTTATGTCATCAAGTCACAGGTCGTAACAGTTAACTCGTTGTATGAAATTGTTAAAGAGGGCGGATATGATTCTATCGCCTAACTCCTTGAGTCTGTTAGAACTTCAAAAACAGCTCCCTAAAAAAAAATCTCACCAAAAAGAGGCTTTAAAAATTAAATTCATTCAACAACTTATGCTTCTTTACCGTCAAAATCATCAACTTAAAGCGATCGACTTTGAGAAGTCAGTTTACACCAATGACAGTTGGAACATCCATTTTCAAGAAAATTCTCGAACCCATGATCTTCCCGAAACAGTCGCCAGTGTTATGGAGAAATGGTACTTTTCGAATCTTTCAAAAAATGAAAATATCTATTTCTATCGATTTCTTAATATCTTTAGGTCTCTGATGTCTCCGGAAGAATGGGTTTTTTGTCAAAGTTATCTATTGGAACATCCTGACTTAAATTTAAAAGAAAATACCCGAGTCTATTGCGACTACAGAAGAAAGCTCGATGAAATTGAACAAATGATAAAAGGTAAATAATGAGATATATTTTTGAAGAAATCTCAGCCATTCATCTTGAGTTAACTTCACTCTGTAACCTTAGATGTCCTCAGTGTGCTCGAATCAGCGGTGACCAAATTACGCCCGATCTACCCCTGACCCATTTGCCTATGAGTACAATTGATAAAATTTTTTCAGAAATGGGAAAACAAGTTAATTATGTTCATTTGTGTGGGAACTATGGCGACTTTCTTTTTTATCCACATCCCATAGAAGTCATTGATTTAATACACAACAGTGGTGTTGATTTCATAAAAGTCTACACCAACGGCTCCGCACGTGATTCTGACTTTTGGTCTGCATTAGGAAAACGACTTTCCGAAAAACGTGGCCAAGTTGTTTTTTCGATCGATGGTCTTGAAGATACGAATCATCTTTATCGCGTTGGTGCACAGTGGAAAAAGATTATGGAAAACGTAAAAAGCTTTATTCAAGCCGGTGGAAACGCAGTTTGGGAATGGCTTCCCTTTGAACATAATGATCATCAAATTGATGAGGCCGTTTCACTAGCAAAGGATCTTGGTTTTTCTTCGATAATTCTTAAAAAGAATCCTCGATTTTCTCCGCTCAATAATGGCGCTCATCACACTTTAAGACCAAGTCAAAAATTAGTCCATGCTGGTATTAAAACTGTTGAGGGTATGGAACCCACCCGATTTCCACTGCGTTGTAAGTATAAAGCTCGTAAAATGATTTATATTGATTTTCAAGGGTATTTATTACCCTGTTGCTGGCACGGTAACCGCTTTAAAGGTAAAAATAAATTTAATGATTTACATGGTATTTTTGATACTTACGGTTTAGATAACTTCGATACTTCAAAAAAATCGATTCAAGAAATTCTTAACCATGATTGGTACACCACCGCCATGGATTACACCATTAAGATTTTACCGACCTGCTTGAAACACTGTACTCTGGGATCAAAGATGTCCAATAAAGATAATCGCATTGTACACGAATTTAAGTCGCTGTATGATCCAGAACCTTGGGAGCCTACACTAGGCGTATGATCGAACCCATTGAAAAAACTCATTTTCATGTGAATTTAGAAGAGCTTCAGCTCACTGTGATTGATTTTCTTCAACGCTATCATTGGGAAAAAAGCAATCAACTCTGTTTGCTAAACACGGTTGACCACCCTGCCGGAGATCCTTATCAAGGAATAGGTCATGTCAATGAACCCACTTACGGAGCTTTTGGGAGAAAAGAAACAGACTTTGTCGTCTTTCACCCCGATTACGAAAAAACTATTCTCGGTCAAATCTATAAAAATTTCCCCTTCCCGGTTTGCCGAATGCGCCTTCTTCGTGTTCCGGCAAAAAGGTGTTACACCTTTCATTCCGATGGAAAAACGTTCCGGTACCATTTTGCTGTCATTTCAAATGATCGTGCTTTTTTTGCCTTTCATGAAAGTCAAAAAATATACTTTATCCCCACTGACGGTTATGCCTATAAAGTCAATGTGGAGCCCCTGCATACTTTTGTAAATACTAACTCTGACTTTGATCGTATTCATTTGGTGCTTGATGCTTATGTCCAATAAAGAACGGATCCTACTGAGTCCAAGGGCCCTTAAGTATTACAACTACCAAAGATGCTCTACAAAGAAAATGACCCACGAGCAGGCTGAAGAATATGCTTTTCAATTTCATTATCAAATCTATAAACAGATTCAACCCTATCTGAGCCAAGGACAGAATTGTATTGATTTTGGCTGCGGACTTGGAATTATTAATACCTTTACCCAGAAATACTTCGAAAATATCTGGTTAATTGATGGGTCGGTCTCAGAAGAAAATTTAGAAAATACTTACTATGGGTTCCATGGAAATGGCTTTCAGCTTTATGACGATCTGTCGGAAGCACCCTCCCCTTCAGAACGGGTTTCAAGTGAATATTGTTTTTATAATGACCTCGCCGTGACCCAAGAAACTCTCACACATAATAAGGTCACTAAAAATCTTATTTTCATGAAACCTGAAGAACTTGAGTTCATAACTTCTGCATCTATTGATTTTGTACAGAGTCATATGAGCTGGGGTTGGCACTTTCCATTCTCAGCTTATAAAAATACCATTTACCGTGTCCTTCGAAAAAATGGACTCCTTATTGTGGATATCCGAAATAATTCTCTCTCTACCGATGATTTAGTTGGTTTTAATATTGTTGATCGTTTAAGAAATCGAGAAGAAAACAGCCTCAAATATGTGTTAGTAAAATGTTAAAGCAGATCCTCACTAAAATTGAATCCACTTCCTTTTTGTCAGCTCCCTATAAGATTTTAGTGATTGATGATTTTATTCCCGAACCCATCTACACTGCTTTAGAAAGTCACTTTCCCGAGAATCCATCCTATATATCAGCTATTGATCTGTTTGAGTCCTCAAATGAGCTTTGGAAATCTTATCTTAAGAGTGTTAATTCAGTAGACTTCTATAATTGTCTTCTCAAAAAATTTCAGGTGGATATCAAATTAACAGAGGAGAATTTAGGACTCAGAAAAAAAGACCTTCATAAACACTACGTCACTGAAAGTTATACTATGACACGAAAAGGTTCCAATATTGATCCTCTCATGAATGATCTTTCAAAAATGGATTCACTATGGATGCTCCCACCCCATAATGATAGTCAATACACTCTACTCAGCTTAGTTCACTACATTCCTCAACCCAGTTTTAATAATTTCACACCGTCCTCTATTTCAAAAGAAAGAGGTTCTTTTTTTGTTGTTAAACCCAGAAAGACGATCCGCTATTTTAACACTAATTCGATTATAACCTATGCCTATCCCGAAGATTTTGATGTTATTCAAGAAATTCCCTATCAGAAAAATCGGGCCGTCGTGGTACTTCGCGACGTTTCAAGCTGGCATGGTATCGGTCCTTGTGACTTTATCAGACGCTCAGTTAACATGAGCCTCGAACTTCAAAATAATGGTAAGCGTAACCTATGTTGAATATTCGCGACGTACACTTTGAAATCACTGATAAATGTAACTCGGGCTGTCCTCAGTGTGTTCGAACAAATCCTGAAACAACTCAGGCCTGGGATTATGTTTCCAACAAAGACTGCAGTCTCAGTCAATTTAAAGAAATCTCTCCACCCTCACTTTTAAAAACTATCAAATTTGCCTATTTTTGTGGAAATTATGGTGACCCGCTCTTAGCCCGAGATCTCTTTGAAATACTCAAATACTGCTATGAAACTCACCCTCAAATTTCTCTTAAAGTTCACTCCAACTGCAGCGTACGAAATCAAGATTGGTGGCGAGAACTCGCTCTCTATACCTCAAATAAGAGGTTTTCAATTGTCGCATCGATTGATGGCGTAACACAACAGTCACAGTCCGTTTATAGAATCCGCACAGATTTTAATAAAATTATGGGCAACCTTAAGAGTTTTATTGATGCCGGAGGAAAAGCAGAGTGGCGCTTTATCACTTTTGCTCACAATGAGCATGAAGTGCCAGCCGCACAAGAGTTGGCAAAAAAAATGGGATTTACACATTTTCGCTCCTATGCCAGTAACCGCTTTTTTGGAAAAAATGAATTTACATACTTCCAAGAGGGAGAAGAAAAAAAACTTTATCCTTCTAGCTCACAAAATTTAAAATTTCAAAATATGAAACTAGTAAATACTCAAGAACTCTTCACCGATGATCCTCAAAAGATTAAAATTGACTGTAATGCGATTCAAACCAAGTCTCTCTTTATTGATTATGATGGGAATATCCTGCCCTGTTGCCATTTTGGTATTAGGGTGTACACTTTAAAACGAGGTGTCCCAGATGTTAACCAAGATCCCTTTGTGTATAAAATTTTAAATGATTTTGGCATTCATAATTTAAACATTAAAGAGGTTGGTTTTGACAAAGCTTTTCAAAACTGTGGATTATTTATGAAAGAACTTGAACAGCACTGGCAAAAGAGTCAACCTTTTGTTTGTCGTATGATTTGTGGAAAAAATGCAGCACATCCTTCTCACTGAAAATGGTCTTCAACAGATTCGACTTGAAGAACTTAAATTTTATACCCAATTTAAAGGCTGGCATTGTCGTGCCGGAGACTCAGTCTATAATTTTCTTTTGGATGAAAAAGTGCATCTGTCCAATACCATTTGTAGAAAGCTAGAAGACATTCCGGTGGACGACTTTACGAGTCCAGGGATTCTTTTTAAAAAGGACAATTTTTTATGTCCTCTAGAAAACTGTTATTGTGGAATGGATATTGGGATTCCTAAGGGAATCAATTTAGATGCCATAAATCAATTAGAAAGCTCATTTCGTAAACTCTCTCATCAGGAGAGAATTGATCTGCCCCATTATGATGGCTCTTATTCCATCATGGCCGCGGGACTTGGCGAGTTTATTCTTCAAAATATTATTCATATCGATTTTTTTATGGGAAAACGCTGTAATTTTGATTGTAGCTACTGCTCACCAACCATTCACGATAACAAGTCGCCTTACCCCTCTTTAGAAAAGCTCAATCAGGCCTACACATTTTTAATTAAAACAATCCAAAGAAATGATCCCCACTGGCAATCCAAGACCTTTAATTTTATATTTCATGGTGGAGAGCCGACTCTGGTTCCATCCTATCTTGAATTCATTGAAATCATTAATACCGATTTGCGTTTTCGATCCAATATAAAAACTCTGACGAATTTATCAAGATCTGTGCCATACTTATTTAAGCTGAATCAACTTTCAAATGTTCTCTTTAGTGTTCATCTTGATTATATCAATGATGCTTTTTTAAACAAAGTGAGAGATTTTCTTGATCAGCGTGATGAGAGTTGTAAAATATTAGATGTAAAAATCATGTACCAAAAAAAATATATTGATAAAATCGAGCAAATTATCACTTTGGTAAAGAATTATAATAACCTTAATTTTATGATTACTCCCTTGCATTCCAAAACGAGTAAAAATCTTATTAACTATGATTCTGAAGACAGAAAATATTTTAAAATTATCCACTCGAATTGAATTTTCTTTTTAAATCTCAAATTTATAATAAGGACCAATTGCTTAATTTTCATTTGGATACATTCTCATCCCAGTGTCCCAGATAGACAACTTCGTTAGAGAGTTTGACTTTAAATTTATTTTCCACGGTTTTTTGGACATAGAGAATAACCTGATGAATATCTTGTGCGGTGGCGCTTCCGGTATTAACCACAAAATTAGCATGTTTAGGCGAGACTTGGGCTCCGCCAATAGAAAAACCTTTCAGACCACTGGCTTCAATCAGGCGTCCTGCGTGGTCAGAGGGAGGATTTTTAAAAACTGAACCACAGGACGGTTGGTTAAGAGGCTGGGTGTCTTTTCTTCGTTTATTACCTTCACGA
Source organism: Bdellovibrionales bacterium (assembly GCA_041736775.1). Lineage (GTDB taxonomy): Bacteria > Bdellovibrionota > Bdellovibrionia > Bdellovibrionales > JAGQZY01 > JAGQZY01. The sequence continues at coordinate 7,309 of JBGSSY010000337.1, forward strand.
ACGGCCTTTAAAACTTCATCATTGGGTTGGTTAGGCCAACTTAAGCGAACTTTTGAAATATAACCCGGTTGCCAATTTTGACTTTTACGATAGGACCATTGGATCTCATCACGACTGTAGGTTTTTATGTCCCATTGTCCGAAATTATTTTTTTTGAGGACATCAATACTCTCTACAATCTCACAGAACTCACGCGGGTGAACGGAATGACCCACTCCTGCGTTCATCACCACACCACCAGCCACATCACCTGGTAATCCTGCTAAAAAAATCGCCGGCTCAAGACGGTATTTCATAAATACCTTAAGGGCCTCGGCCTTGGAAGTGCCAGAAAGACAATCAAGGGTGAGTAAAGCTTCTGTTGAGATAATATTTATACCAGTGAATTTGTGTGTGTGGATGACAAGACCACTGACACCTTGATCGCTGATCAAAACATTTGTTCCGCCTCCTAAAAGAGAGACTGAGAGTTGATGAGAATCGGCATAACTTAATGCTTTTATGAAATCTTCAATTGTACTTGGAGCCGAATAATACTCAGCTTGACCACCCACTAGCCAGGAGGTGAAGTTTTTGAGAGCTTTGTTTTTTTCAATCACAAAAGAGGCAGACATTATTTTTTTTCATTGAGAGACTGTAGAAAATGAAGACCCAATTGCCAAATATTACCAGCTCCCATAGTCATAACCAAATCTCCAGACTGGATTTGAGGCATAATTTGGTGGAATTCGGGTTGTAAGTTTGAAACATATTGTACTTTCTGAGATAAAGTTCGGCTCAAATCTAAGCTTGATATTCCATAGATCGGAGCTTCGCCGGCCGGATAGATATCATAAAGAAAAAGTTCATCAGCGATTTCAAAACAAGTTTGGTAGTGTGCCCAACAATCTCGAGTCCGAGTGTAACGATGGGGTTGATAGTGGAGATAAATTTTAGCGTCGGGTTTATACTCACGAGCCGCTGCAAGAGTGGCCGCAATTTCAGTGGGATGGTGGGCGTAATCATCAAAGATTTCTATTCCACCCACTTCACCCATTTTTTGAAACCGACGATCGACGCCACTATATTCACTGACACCTTTAAAACAAAGCTGCCATGAAACTCCGGCTTGGTGAGTGGCTATAATCGCGGCCAAAGCGTTCAGAGCATTGTGTTTGCCAGGAACTTGTAACTTAAACTGTCCAATGGTTTTTTCTTGAAAGAGTACGGAGTAAAGACCAAGTCCTAGGGGCTTTAAGATAAAATCATTCTGTGGCCCTTCACCATAGTAAAAAATCTTTTTGGTGAAGTCTTTAAATAGAATTCGTGTGCGAGGATCATCACCAAAAATAACGGCGGCACCGTAATAGGGAATATTCAGTGCAAAATTTAAAAAAGCATTTTGTAGATTTTCAAAATTTCCAAAATGGTCGAGATGATCGCTATCGATATTAGTGATAATAGCGATTTCAGGACTTAATCGAGAAAAACTTCCGTCGCTCTCATCAGCTTCAGCAACCATCCAAGGTCCCTGACCCAGGCGAGCCGTGGATTCAATCAGTTTAAGTCTTCCACCCACAGCTATAGTGGGATCCATTTGAGAGTGCATAAAGATCGCACTGATTAAACTGGTTGTTGTGGTTTTACCGTGAGTTCCGCCAACGGCGATCCCCCTTTTGAAGCGCATAATTTCTGCTAAGGCTTCGGCCCGTTGGATAATGGGAATCCCTAAGCGCCTCGCCTCTTTTATTTCAGGATTTGAAGGGTCAATGGCGCTCGAATAAACGACTACATTTAAATCGGGGGAAATATTTTGAGCCTTTTGTTCTAAAAATATCTTAATCCCATGGGATTTTAAATCTTGAATCAGTTTTCCCTCTTTGACATCAGAGCCTGAAACTTGCGCACCCATGTTTTTAAAAAGTTGAGCTAGGGCAGACATTCCAACCCCACCGACTCCAATAAAATGGGCACTGGTTTGAGCAATCTTCATTCTGTCTGTCCCATTTTTAAAGTCATGGTCCTAACTTATGCCCGTTTTGGAGAAAATTAAACCTAATTTTTGCAAGAATGGGCTTTGTTTTTTACAGAGTTTGATGAAAGTTCCTCGCTAAGGCAAGGGGGACATTAAAGGAGAGAGGATTTGATCAGGCGCTTGAGAGTAATCAATTTCAGCAAGCTGATGAGCTAAGTTTTTAAGTTTTTCTGGATGATTTTTCAGGTCGACAATGGCTTCATTCAGCTTTTCTAGACTCATGTTTTTTTCTTCGATCATTAATGCGGCCCCCTTTTTGACCAGGGATTCGGCATTTTTAACTTGGTGGTTATCAGCGGCTGTGGGTAGTGGAATAAAGAGGGCCGGTTTTGAACTCATGGCAATCTCAGCAACAGTGCCAATGCCGGCTCGACAAATCACCAGATCGGCCCACTCCAGCATTTCTGGCATATTATGAATGTACTCGGCGTAATCCAAAAAATCTCGGTGTTTATGTCCATATCGTTCCTGCCAAATTGCAAAATCGCGACTTCCGATCTGATGAAAAATGGAAAACTCTTGCGCTGAAGAACCTAAACTCTCGACCCATTCTCCAATAAATAGATTAACGGCTCTCGCCCCCTGACTCCCACCAAAAATTAAAATTTTAAACGGGCGTTCTCCATTAAAAGTGACAGATGGCTTTTGCTTTCTCAGTCGAACCGGAAGGCCCACCACTTTTATTTTATGCGCAGGAAAATAGGAACTGGACTCTTTAAAAACTAAAAAACAGTGTTTAACCATTCGTGCGAGCAGTCGATTGGCAAGCCCGGGCATAGCATTCGGTTCGAGCAGAGCTGTTTTCCCACCCATGAGAGAAGACATAAAAACAAAAGGACCTGAAGCAAATCCACCCACTCCTAAAACCCAAAGAGGTTTGAGCTTAAAATAGAGAACGAGGGCTTGGATGAAAGAAAGCGGCAAAGTCAGTAAGGTTTTAATTCTTCGAATGAAGCCGACACTTTTATGCAGTCGCCCCACTTTTAAGAGATGCAAAGGATAGCCATGGCGAGGGACAATGCTTTCTTCTAATCCACCGACGGCACCGACAAAATGAACTTGAACATCGGGATGGCTGATTTTGAGTCTTTCAGCCAATGCGATACCAGGATAAATATGTCCACCGGTTCCGCCACCTGCAATAACGACATTACGTTTCTTCACACTTTATTTTTACTGATAAATCCCTGATCCGTCTAAAGAACTTCATCTCTAACGCACATCAATGATTAATAACTTTTCCGGAAGATTGACTCTCTCATTTACAAAGAACGTAAAAAAATGAGCTCTAAACCCTTTTTTTACATTTCAATCAAACGTGCACCCATACTTTTTAAAAGATCAGACAGAGGATGAGGAGGATAGGTCATTGTTATACAATGAATAGAGCCTAGACCATTATTTGATAAATCTCTGGAATCCAAACCCACTGCTTTAAGTCCAAAGCTTCGATAAATCTCCAAAACTTCATTGTCAGTGGCTTGATTAAAGATGGGAACAAAAACCACTCCATTAGTGATCAGTGAATTCACATAGGTTTCATATTCACGTTGAGGACGGGGCAAAATTGTCACTTTGTAACCCTGTTCTTCAAGGGCTTTTATATAACGTGGCTCATCCGTGATGACATTCACATCATCCATAAATTTAACACTTTCATCGGCATGACCAATGCCTTTGACATGGGGAAGGCGAAGAAGTTTGAGGCAGCCATAATGATTTTTAAAAATTTCATCAGGTATATTTTTCGTCGTTCGATTGTTGACCACCAGGCACACGTTTTTAGAGTTGGCGATAAAATTACCACCTTCAAAAAAATATTCATGTTGAGTGAGTTGTGAATCAAACAAAGTACTAAATTGTTTATCCGGCTCGAACTTATGGTAGTAACGTGCATCAACCAGGGTAAAGAGTTCGTCACCTTCTTTGGGTTGACGGTGAACAGGGACAGGGACTCCGTCTCTGGCCCAAAAACCTCGGTCCGATTCGGGCATTTCAATCACTTTAAGACGTTTGAGATCGATCACTGGTGCAAATATTTCTTGGATTCTACGGACTTCTTGGGCATCCGAGGAATCAGAATAGATTAATAATTGCATATTCTGAGGAAGCTGACGGGCCATTTCTAATTTTGCAGCCTTGGATTGATAATGAAAACCCGAACTAAAAATCAAATAACCAGCCTGATCATATTCGGCATAAGCTTTTGCCGTGGTTGAATCGATTAATTCGAGCGTTTGTGGATCACCCAAGCTTGCGGTGAGAGAGGGTAGTTGTTGTTGAAAAAGTGAATAAATCTGGTTATGGGCTTCCATCATTGAAAGTTGTTCTTCTGTAAAAGCATGGGGAACAGGCGATTGAGCGAATGATAACTGCGACAATAATAAGAGAACGAGTGTTACTAAAAGTTTCATGGATCCCCCCTCAGAGATGGGAATCCTTTACAAAAACTCCTAAGAACAGTCATTACTCTCAATTGACACGTCGCTCATTTCAAACCCAGTCTTTTTCACGGACTTTTGAGTCACTTTGCTGGGGTTTTAAACATTTCTCGATCACTGAAAATGCTCTCTATACAATTCTCTAGGAGTTGAGTTAAGAGAATGAAAATTATTCTGAGGAGATACAAATGACTGCTTGGCCCAAAACAATGTTGATGGTCACTCCCGACTACTTTGACGTGGAATACAGTATCAATCCCCACATGCTCGATAAAAATGGAAACCTGAATAAAATTGATCACTCCAAAGCCCAAAACCAGTGGACCCAGCTTAAAAAAACTTTTGAAAGCTGCGGGATGAAAGTTGAAATTCTCACTGGGGTATCAAAACTTCCTGATATGGTTTTTTGCGCCAACCAAACTTTTCCTTTTATCAAAGACGGAAAAAAACAAATTGTCCTCAGCCGGATGAACTCATCCCATAGACAGCCTGAAGTGGCTTACTTCAAAAAATGGGCCACCGAATCAGGTTACCTTATTCATGAACTCTCTCACTCGAATTTTGAAGGGATGGGCGATGCCCTCTGGAATTATGAAGCTGGTTTAGTGATGGCCGGCTACGGCTTTAGAACATCAATAGAAGTCTATAAAGATCTCGAAAAAATAACAGGTCTCAGTATTTATCCGCTAGAACTCAAGGATCCGCGATTTTATCATCTCGACACTTGCCTTGCTCTCCTGAACAAAGACACTGCCGCTTACGTTAAAGAGGCCTTTACACCTGAAGGTTTAAAAACTTTAGAATCGAAATTCAAAAATCTCATCCCCATTCCTCTCAACGAAGCGATCGATTGTTTTGCGGGCAACATGTGCGCCGTCAATGGAAAAGACATTATCATGCACCCTTGTGCAGAACAGACTAAATCCTTGTTACAAGCACAGGGTTTTAGAGTTCACGAAGTCGACACTTCTGAATTCATGAAATCCGGCGGCTCGGTCTTTTGTATGAAACAACTCCTTTTCTAAACGGCTCACTCACTTTTTTCTGTTTTGCTTGTTTTTGTTTATTCTTGTAACTCATTACTTTTATGAGAGCGGGCTCCTGCCCTCGCTGGGGTCGCCTTCGGCGAGCGCGTCACGCTCCCCAGAGTCTCATAAAAGTAATGAGTTACAAAAATAAACAACAGCATTCAAAGAACTTAAATTAAAGATCATAGATATAAATATCGAAGCCATAGTTTTATTTTGACTTTGGCCTTCAATAATTGAGAAATCTCTTTGTAGAGTGGTGACGTTCTTTCATGCTGTAAAATTATTAAGAACAAAAAAAGTAATGCTTGTCTCATTTTAAAAACAAAACTCAATCGACATTTCATGAAAATAAAGAGCGTATTAAATACGCAAAGACTCTAACAAATTTTGGTAGAAAAATTTAAGTTCTCCTTTTTACGATTTCAGCTTGTTTGTGGGAAAATGTGTTTTTGTGAGGCTCCAAGAAGCGTGACGCGTTTTTTGCCCGCAGGGCAAAAATCTTGGTGAAGGCAGGAGCCTGTCCTCACAAAAACACATTTTGCCACAAACAAGCGATTGTATAAAAAAAACTTTAAATAAAACTGAGAATTAGAATTTAAGTTGTTAAAAAAAGTTGGTACGGGTTAGGTCCTTTTTTTGTTTCGTCCGAGGGGTGACGCTTGGAAATTCATAAAGAGGTTGAGGAGAACTCCGAAGAGAAAGCAGTTGATGATGAGCGAGCTGCCACCATAACTCAGAAACGGCAGGGTTAAGCCCTTTGTGGGTAAGAGTCCCAAAGCCACTCCCACATTCACAAAGATTGAGTAGGAGAATGTCACTGTGAGGCCCAGTGCGAGGGCTTGTTGAGTTGAATTCTTTAATGAGAAAGAGAGTTGAAAACAACGCCACACTAAAAAACCGTAGCAAAAAAGAAGAAAGATAAAGCCAAGAAAACCCAACTCTTCACCAAGAACAGCGAGAGTAAAATCGGTGTGGGCGGCTGGTAGAAAAAACAGTTTACCTTGACCGTTTCCAATTCCTACTCCCGTTAAACCTCCCGAATGAAAACTGATCATGCTTTGAATTAATTGAAAACCACTCCCTTCAGAGTTTTTAAAGGGATCTAAAAAGGCCAGGACTCGTGCTTTTCGATAAGGCACATTCATCACTAAAAAATAAAAAGTAGGTAAAGCAATGATAAGTCCACCAATAATCCAACGCCAAGATAAACCAAAAGCAAAAAGAAGAGTGGCGAGCACCATCATGCAAATCGTGAAGGAGCCAAAATCAGGTTGAAGAAGGAGGAGTGAAATCGGGCCCATGACAATCAGAGTTCGCAAAGGGAAGGTCCACTTTCCCCAAATGGAATCTCCATGGTAAAGAAACGAGGCATAGAGAAGGGGTAAAGACACTTTCATTAATTCACTGGGTTCAAAGCGAAAACCCATAGGAAGAGCTAACCATCTTTGGGCTCCTCCCACTTTAACACCAAGGCCCGGGATAAAAGTGAGAATTAAACCCAAAACGGCAACGGCCCAAAAAGTCCATCCCCAGCGAATAAAGGTTTGCAACGGAAGTTTCAGAAGTAGGGCTAAACAACCTAGACCCAAAAAGACAAAGATCAGTTGTTTTCTAAAAAACAAAAGACCGTCACCATATTTATCGATGGCGTAGATATAACTGCTGGTGTAGACCTGGATCAGTCCAAAAGTGATGAGGAGGAAGAGAACCAAATAGATGTTTTTAACCTGATTATTCATCCATTAATTGTCACAAGACTTTTTAAAATTGGCAACTGACGACCAGACCTCAGTGTAAGCTTTAAACTGAGGTGGTCATTGGCTTTTTAGAATCTGATCTTAGTTAAAGCCAGCAACAATTTCTTTAAAGTAATTGCCGCGCTCAACATAGCTGTCAAAAATATCAAAACTGGAGCAACCCGGTGACATCAAAACAATATCGCTGATACGGGATTTTTGATAAGCAATAAGAACCGCTTCTTCAAAAGTTCCGATCAAAAAAGTTTCTGAGGCATCACCAATATCACGGTTAATTTTTTCTTTGGCTTCTCCGTAGAGAATCAATGATTTAACTTTGCGTTTGATGTGTTCAAAGAGAGGTTCATAATTGAGTCCAGTATCCTTACCACCCATAATAAGGATGACATTTTCATCAAAAGAATCCAGTGCCTTTTTAACCGCATGAACATTGGTTGCCTTTGAATCATTAAAGAATTGGACTCCGCCCACTCGACGAACATACTCGATACGATGGGGAATTCCTTTGAATTCATTGATCACACGTTGAATGGCTTCATTGGTGGCACCGTGCTCACGAGCTGCAAGAAGGGCCGCCATAAAATTTTCTACCATATGTTGCCCACGGGCTTTCATATCAGCCACTGATAAAAACTCAATCTCAGGGCCGGTGCGAACTTTAAGCTCTTTTTTCATATTGACCACACCACCAATATTCATGATTTGTGGTTCAAGTGCTTTTTTACAAGAGAAGTAAAAAATTCGTCCTCTTTGTACAGCGGGGTCACGGGCCAACTCGATCACAGCATTGTCATCAGCATTAAGGATGCTGGTCGTTGCTTGGTTGGTGTTCAGAAAAATACGTCGTTTTGCGTTCACATACTCTTCCATAGTTTTATAACGGTCGAGATGGTTTTCAGCCAAATTGGTGAAAACAATATTTTGGGGAGTAAAGCGCTCACAATGTTCAAGTTGGAAACTGGATACTTCAAGGACAAGAACTTTCGCTTTTTGACCCGAGCGAAGATAGTCAACTACGGGAGGGCCGTAGTTACCACCGACCCAAACATCCACTCCTGATTCTTTAAGCATTTTATAAGCCAAATAAGTGGTTGAGGTTTTTCCATTAGTACCCGTTACAGCAATAATCGGCTCTTTAACAAACCAGCAGGAGAATTCAAATTCACCAGTGACTTTAACGTTATGATTTTTTGCGTATTCGAAAATTTTTAAAAACGGAGAAACACCGGGGCTTAAAACAATCAGTTCTTGCTCAAGAAATTTTTTCGGCGTGTGTCCACCCAAATCAAATTCAACCGGTAGATCTTGCATTTGCTCAAGGGAAGTCACTAGTTCCGCTTTGGATTTATGATCAGTGACTGTCACTTTTGCACCATGCTCGCAGAGAAAGCGAGTCAAAGACACACCTGTACGACCAAGACCGACAACCATAATTTTTCTATCTTTTAATTGGGAAACATCTGTAAACATTTTTTTACCTCAGTTTTAATGTGCTTAGACTTAATACGGCTAACAAAATTGAAACAATCCAAAAACGAACAATAATTTTGGTCTCATCAAGACCTTTTAATTCATAATGATGGTGAATGGGAGCCATGCGAAAAATGCGTTTTCCGGTGAGTTTGAAGCTAGCAACCTGGGTAATTACCGAAAGAGCCTCTACCACAAAAACTCCACCGAGCAGAATCATGACCAATTCATTTTTGGTCAGTACGGCCATAATTCCCAAAAATCCTCCTAATGAAAGACTTCCTAAATCACCCATAAAGACTTGTGCAGGGTAAGTATTAAACCATAAAAAGCCTAACCCAGCAGCGACAATGGTTGCAGCCACTGGAGCCAGTTCACCGGCTCCACTGATAAAAGGAATTCCAAGGTAATTGGCAATAGCATAGTGACCAGCGACATAGGCAAAAAGACTAAAAGTGCCTGCGCAAACAATCACCGGCCCAATGGCAAGACCATCTAAACCATCTGTGAGATTAACCGCATTAGCCGTACCCACAACCACAAGACTGGCAAGAATCACGTAAAAATAACCTAATTCAAAAGTCAGATTTTTAAAAAAGGGCAAGGTCAACTGGGTGGTCAAAAACCCTTTTTCGATCAGAATAAAAATCACTAAGGCGGAGATTGAAAATTCAGCAAGCAAACGCATTTTCCCGGATAGACCCTTACTATTTTTTTTCATCACTTTATTTCTGTCGTCGATATATCCAATCAAGGCAAAACTGAGTGTGACAAACATGGTCCCAAGCACCAATGGATTCATAAAATCCATCCACAGAAAAAAGGGAATGATTAAAGAGAGAAGAATTAATCCTCCACCCATAGTCGGTGTTCCCGATTTCAGTTGATGACGTTCAGGAGTATCTTCACGCACATTTGAAACTTTGCCCTGCTTCTTTTTAAGTCTTCGAATGTAATTGGGTCCTACAAAATAACAAACCGTGAAGGCTGTAAAAAAACAGATGAAGGTTCTAAAAGTGATGTAGCGAAAAACATTAAGAAAAGTGTATTGGTCAGAAAACTGAATAAGCCATTGGTAAAGCATATTTATTTTTTATCAGAGAAATACAATGGATGAAGTCTTTTGACGATTCTCTCCATGGCGCTGCCCCTTGATCCTTTGATGATGATTAATGTTTTGTCATTTAACATAGAATCAAGTTCGAGATCAAGTGTTTCTTCATAAGTATTTAAAACTATTGGCTTAATTTGATTTTTTTGCGACTTAAAACCCTCGGCAAATGAAGCCGAAGAGGGCCCAATAAAAAGGCACTGCTGCCAAGGAAAGCCAGCCGCTCGCTGACCCAAGCGAAAATGTTCAGAATGGGAGTGCTCACCGAGCTCCCTCATTTCACCAAATACAGCTCGGTATTTTGAATCATGACTCCAACTGCTTTCTAAGTTTTTAAAAAGTTGTTCAAAACTGTCTGGATTTGCGTTGTAGGCATCAAAAAGTGCCGTCGCACCCGACTGAAGTTTCAACCATTGATTACGCCCCCATCCGGTTGAACAAGATGAAAGAGATTTTATAATCGCTGGGTTTGAAACACCTGCTGCAGAAGCAAGAGCTGCAGCTGCAGCCAAGTTTTCAATATTTTGATCACCCCAAAATTGCAAATCGGTTTCGAATTTTTCCTTGAGGACATGACCATGAACTTGCAGAGATTGAGCTTTACGTTTTTTGAGTTCAATAAAAACATCAGCGCCCTTATCCTTAAGGGAAAATGTAAGAGAGTTTGGTTTTTGATGTCGCTTCATCATCTTTAAGGTAAACGAATTGTCGATGTTAAAGACAAATCGGGATTGAGCTGGCGCTGAAAGATAAATTTCTTCTTTCGCTTGAGCGATTCCTTCAATACCGTTACTGAAATTTCCGATATGAGCTCTTCCAACATTAACCACTGTGACAATATCGGGTTGAGCAATATGATTGAGAGTTGTAATTTCTCCGGCGTGATTCATTCCCATTTCAGTAACAACGAACTGATGACTTGTCTCTGAATCAAGGAGTGTAATGGGAAGTCCCCAATGATTATTAAAACTTCCTTGATTGATATGGGTTGAACCAACAGATGAAAGAATTTGCCCTAAAAAATCTTTGGTTGTGGTTTTACCGTTGCTGCCGGTAATTCCAATCACCTGTGCTTTAAGAGTTTTTCTCCAGGCTGAAGAAAAATCTTGTAAGGCCTTGAGCGTGTCTTTAACAAGCAAAAAACTCACTTGGTTCTTATAAGATTCCCAACTTTCATTCCATTGATGGATGACAACACCGGTGGCACCCGCTTGAATGGCCTGTTCAACAAACTGATGACTGTCATGATTTTCACCGATGAGAGCGATAAATATTTTACCTTTGAGTTGAGGATCACGGCTATCAAGAGAGTAGGATAAAAATTCACCATGGGGCATTGAGAGGACTTGGGCCTGGGTCGACTGAGCAATAAAGTTCAAATTAAATTTCAAGAATGAGCTCCTAAAAAGATCTGTTGAACCACTTTATAATCATCAAAGCTGAGGGTTTTATCCCCTATGATTTGGTAATCTTCGTGACCCTTACCGGCCACTAAAAGAAGATCTCCGGATTTCATAAGGGAGATCGCTTTTTCAATGGCTTTTTGACGATCGGCTTCAGTTTCATAGTTGGTTTTTCCTTTGGCAATCCCCTTAGCGATAGCATCAATAATGCGGTTAGGATCTTCGGACCGAGGGTTATCGGAGGTAATCACCGTGTAATCACTGTATTCTGTTGAAACTTTTCCCATCAAAGGTCTTTTTCCGGAGTCTCGATCACCACCGCAGCCAAAAACAGAAAAAAG
>JBGSSY010000253.1:0-4452 GCA_041736775.1 Bdellovibrionales bacterium
GGCAAAAGTGCATACTTGGGGTCGACAAATTGATGATATATTCGGTGTGTTACCAAAAAATAGTGAAAACCCAGAACAGATACTGAAATCTCTTAAAGACAAATTCGAGCGCCTCGACCTCCAGATGCTTTAAAAGGTCTAGTCGTGCTTTTTCCAAACAATATATTTTAGTGACTCCAACAATTTATTATGGAATTGTCAGAACTTTTTGTAAAACTGAGTCCAGTTTTAAAAAAAATAAATCCGGGGGCTTGTAAAAAGTCCTACTCCTTGTCAGACTTTTATAGAGGCGAAACATAGACGTTGAGCCGCATTCAAACAATAAACTAACGAAGGGAGCAAGGATGCTCAGAGATGTCCTCATACAAAAGGGTTTGTCCAATAGAGAAGCTGAAGTGGCAGAGCTGGTTTCAAAAGGGCTCTCCAACAAGGAAGTTGCGAACAGACTGTTTGTTACAGAAAAAACAGTTAAATTTCACCTGACCAATATCTATAAAAAGATGCATGTCAAGTCGAGAGCTCAACTGATTGTATGGTGCCTACCTCATATGGGTTTTGTTGAGAGTTCAAACAATCAACAACAGATCAACAATTCTACCGGTGGAGCAGCCAATACCAACGGCGGTATTGATTCTATCCCAGCTGGAAACAGCACAGTTTCTTCGACTGTTAATAGCAACCCTGGTGCGGGTACAGGTACGGGTCCAACCGGTACAGGTAACGGCGGCATGGGTGTTTTTGGTCTTTAAGAGTTTTCTTTTATGAACGCACGACCGGTCGCCCTTTCACAAGTGATCATGACCGAGCTCGTGCTTCCTTCTCATACTAATGCAATCGGAACAATCTTCGGCGGTACGATCATGTCATGGGTCGATATCGCCGCTGCTATTTGTGCCCAACGGCATTCCCAAAAACAAGTGGTCACCGCCCAAATTGATGGTTTGCAATTTGTGGCTCCCGTTTACACCGGCTGGGTTGTGAATTTAAAAGCCAGCGTGAACTTCACCGGTAAAACTTCAATGGAAGTGGGTGTGCGAGTCGACGCTGAAAACCCCACCACCAACGAAACCTTTCATACCGCAAGTGCCTATTTAACTTTTGTGGCCCTTGATTCCCATGGAAAACCAACCAATATCCCACCCATTCTTGCCCTCACAGAAGATGAGAAAAGAAGACAAAGAGCAGCACTGGCTCGAAGAGAAATGCGCCTTAAAGCCCGTCAAATGAATATCTAAATAGATTTCAGTCCCTCAAGCCAATCGTTTAAAAGAGCCATAGGCTTTCTCCGCATCGGATTTGCATTGTATAAAAGTGTTGCTGGAATTGAAAACAAGGGTTCGCTCCGCCATAAAACAATATTAATTAATCCCTTATCCATAACCCTTAAGTGGGACTCTCGTCTTTATTAACAGGTATCCATTGATGAGGAACATTGAGCATTAGCAGTGAATGATCATAGACAACAGAATTTTTTGGAAAAATGTTTTCGTTGCTAAAAAAGCTTGAGAAGACATTATTCACTTCAAAGGCCTGCACTTTCCAATCATCGACGACAAGTCGCATACCCTGCTGCTGGTCTTGACGAAAATCAGGAGAGAAGCCCGTCGCCCCAAGTTTAAAAAAATGGGATGAAGTCGCAAGATCTTTAAACACCGACTGAGATGGAAGGGATGGGGTTCTATGTCCTTCAACTCGAACTTCAGTTGTTCCGTCTTGTGAGGTGTATTTCACTTTATGCTTTGGTGGTTCATCAAATGTTGTAAAGTTGGCTTTATGTTGGACCCCAGGGAATAAGCGACCGCCCACTAATGTGTTTAAAAGCGAAGATGTATCTCGACGGAAAATATAAACGCCTTGGCGAACACCTTGGGGAGAATCCCATTCCACAGCTATGCGGTGAGCTGCGTTTTCTGAACTCAAGCCTAAAAAAGAGGGGACACCGACGGGTCTCAGTGCTGAAAAACGAATCAAACAAACACCGATGATGGCCTTACCCCCATGACAAAGAGGGCGAAAATGGGATGGTAATAATCCAGTCACAATTTGTGGATCCACAGTGAAGTTAATCAACAGACGTCGAACAATGGTGCCTTGAATAATGGGTAAGTACATTTAACCTCGAGTCTCAAAGTAGACTTCAAAGGTAATCCAGACTGATTTAAATCTCTATAGAATTTTTAATTCATTGCAAAAGAACTTCAGTTGAAAATCATGAGCCCAATTGAGATCACCCAATCAAACGAGGACAAAAAGGGACCTTGTAAGTATTGCAGATATTATTTTTTGGGTTTGATACTCTATTCACAGTGAGTCTCAACGAAATGTTTCATTTTTTTTAAAAGAGTGATTAAACTGTTCAAAAGAGCAATCACACTGAATGGCTCTAAAATACAAGAAAGAAGCTATTCACTGGGCTCATTTCAGTTTAAAAGGACTTATGAAGTTTTACCTTTTTTGTATTGTTACTTTTGCTATCTTAGGTTGTGCCACCCCAACCCCTTATCAAGAAGCAACTTCTTTTGGCATGGGTTACAAAGACCAGAAGCTTGATGGAGAAAAATATAGAGTCTCTTTTAAAGGCAATCGAATTACAGAAAGAGAAACTGTAGAAACTTATCTGATCTTTCGAGCTGCTGAAATTACTCTCAAAGAAGGATTTGATTACTTTACCATGATTCAATGGAACACCGATCGTTATTCTCAAGTGGAAAGCATCAGTCCCGTCGTCTATGGTTATTATGGACAAAACACTCAAATATTTCCTTATTATGTTTATGGAAGTCCACCCATGGTTCGGGGAGGCACCATGGAGAATGTTGAGTACGAGGCCGTTGCCTTTATTAATATGGCAAAAGTCCCCCCGCAAGACAAAAAAGAAAACTACTACAAGGCTTCAGAGATCATTAAAAATTTAAACCCTAAGATTCAAAAAAACACAAAATAAAAAAACTCAAATTCCATCATCTTGAAAAACTTTGGAAATCTCCCCCGATATAAATGACTTGTAACCAGGTTAATCTCAATCTCTTCCGCTGCGGAAGTGTAAATTCATTTATAGTATCCTGAATTTTTAGATTCCATTCTTGCTATAGCTTGTTCGATCTCTTTGATTTTATGTGGGAAACTTTTTCTAATTTCAGCGCTCGTGTATTTATATCAGACTGATGCACTTTTTTTAAAGTTTTCAAAATTCCCTGCCATTTCATGGCATGTCGTTGCGAAAGCTAAATTAGAGCACAAAGCAGTCAGATTTTGTCCTTTTACTTAACTCTAAGGCTTAGGTATTTGTGGTGAAGCCAAATAAAAAGTAGCTGGAGAGTTTTGATTGTTAAATTCTGTCAGCGCCCAACCGGATGTGATCGTATTTGTAGAAATTCTCATTTCATCGACCACGCCATCAGGAGCTCGATCCGTGGCATTTGCAATTCCGACAAGGTGGTAAATGTTATACATTGTCGTCAGCGTAGCCGTACCTGCCACTCCGTTTTCAATCAATGTGATCCGTCCTGTTCCTGTATTATAAGAAAACACTAAATGTTTCCAGGTATTATACGTAGATGTTGTGCTGACGATCGCGTTTCCGCCACGGCGAAAAACCATTGGGTTCGCGCCTACATGGCGCGTTCCGTCCGGATAGCCGTTGGAACCAAACACGGTTCCAAAGTTTCCCCCTCCATTTGTACGTGGATAATACCAGAACGAAAAGGAGAGAGCCGTTGTAACAGCCGAGGATAAATTAATCCTACCAGTACCATTGTAATTTATGCCAAGACCAATCTTAGCTGTTGCAAGTGTACCGCCGCTCACACCCGTTGTTGATGTTGTCCCTGTTGAATCCGTAGGTGTAGTTGCATTCATGTGATAGACATTTCGATAGGCCGACCATGTGCTTGTCGCATTTATCTCTGTCGCTGCGGCGTACCCGTAATAAATAAATAAAACAGTCGGACTCAGACTGTTGAGAGTGGGTACTCGCACAAAAAGTTCCATTACGGGTGTGCCAGTGTTAATTGACACAAGTTCGCGATCCAGTTTGGTTATGCCATCTTGCGCGGTGACCACAATGTCGCTTCCACTGGCATTAACGTTTGTCCAAAAACCAGCCGGCAAATTGGCCTCAGTAATCAGGACTGGAAAGTTGCTACTGGTTTCTGCGACCAGTGTATGATCAATAGTTATTTTAATTCGGTATCCCCAGTTCGCATTGAACCAATTGTCGTCACAAGCGGCAGCAGCAGTTCCAGCGGGAGCATTATTGTAAAAGGCGCTCCATTCAGTTATTGTCTTGGTCGGCACAAAAATCGCGTTTGAGCCGGAGTTAATGACATCCTTACAGACTGAATGTTCGGTGATCTCTTGATTAGTACCAGAATTCACCTGATAATAATCCAAGGCCCGCAAGTTGGAGCAAAAGATTAAAATCAAAAAAATGATACCTGATTTTTTCTTCAT
>JBGSSY010000256.1:0-3641 GCA_041736775.1 Bdellovibrionales bacterium
AACAAAATCCTGATTTATATTCGCACCCTTTTAACCACAATGTTGTTCCTAACTGTAAAATGCTTGAAAAAAGAATTAAGCAATTTGAAGTTGTCGCTCGTGGCGAAATTATGGCGAAGCTGAAAAGCGAAAATCGGAATCAATCGGATATTGATTCAGTTTTACACAACGCCCAAGATCAACTACTCCTAATGAGCATTGAAGATTTTAGACAAAAAAGAGCCGATATTAATTTAGCGAATTAGAATAGGATTGTTCTAATAATAACTCTGGAAAAGAGACGACGGCTCGTTTTGCTAACACCATTGCTGTAGGCTCTCGGTTCGTCATTACAAGCCCACCAATAAGTGATTGAATGAAACTTAAACTGTTCTTATCAGATCCAGCGATAGACTCATAGACTATTTCTGAATCTAAATCTGAACCTTTAATGTGCTGAACTAAAACGTTTAATACTTTATTCGCAAATTCTCCACGATGAGTTTTTTTATAGTCAAAAGACATAAAACAAATGTCTAAATCAGAACGTAAGCTGTTTTTAGTTTTATAGGTAATCACAGGCACCTCTATTCTTTATACCGGCATAGGATTATTAAGTTCAAAATCAATGTTTTCTATATACAAAATACCCTTTAAAAAAATCTCAGACCCCGTTATTAAAAAAAACTCTCCAGAATACGGTATTTAGATACCACTTTAAATTAAGTCACAAAATTAATATTAAAAATCATCCTGATTCCTTCAAGTCATCATCGTCGTAGTCATTCTCATAGACCGTATCAGCGGTTTCGTTCAGATCCTCGGGTAAATAACCGTTTCCGCTATCATCAACCACCAATTTCAACTTTCTTTTCTTGGCGTTCGCGGCCCGCTTTTTAAAATCCCTTGGACTGAACTTATGAGGGAGAATTTTCAAGTCTCCGCCGTTATCATCCGTCATATCCTCAAGAGAATAACCATTGTGTCGGGCGATAAAAATATAGAGATGGTTTTGGAGTTTCTCAATGCTCTTACTGGTATTCCAACTTTTACGATCCAACCGATTCACATTGTAGCGGAGTTCCGCACACAAATGGTTCAACCAAAATAGCGGGTCATCAACTTTCTCTTGAGGAGTCGCACCCGTAGCTTTTTTAAAAGCTAAAGTTGAACGGGGTTGATTCTTGCCTCGGGAGATTTCTCTTTGATGAGTTAAGTTGTAGGGCGGGCCAAACTCTTTCTTAATCACCAACCGATAAGCGGGCTTGGCATCACTGACGATAGTAATATCAGGTGTTCTAAACACGCCCCGCATTTTTCTAAAGGTCTCTTTAAATGCTACGTCTCGTTTATCTTTTCTCGTGGTATTGATGAACTTACCGTTCGGTGTCGCACCTAATTTTCCCTTACACTTAATTTCACAACTTTCTAAGGCAATCACTCGGCCCGTAGTTCCGCATACAGCCACCGCAATAGAAATCATTTGGTATTTGGAGTTTATGTAGTGTTCCATCTCATCAAACTGAACGATGACGGTATTTAGTTTTCCCGCCTTTAACATTCGCTCGTGGTGTTCTTTGGCTTTCGCACCCAAGTAATCTACATAGCGGGCAATTGTATTCTTGCTACCTACGCCGTGTTTCTCTCTGAAGTTTAAGGCCATTCGTCTAATGGACTGATGGGACGTGTAGTTCAGGTAAATGTCTTGAAGGAGTTCTCGTTTATAGAAATTATTTTGGTCACGGTCGGTTCTAAAAGAGAAGTATTTCTGGCACTGCTTACACTGATACTTGGGATAGTAGCGATTCGTTCGCTTAATGTGATAGTGGCCGTTTTTATAGTAGTCCTTGGATTTACAGGCTGGGCACTCAATCCGATGTTTCATATCCTCAATTATATCAAGGATAGGGCTATTAGAATATTCTAATAATTTGCCTTATTTTAATAAGCAATTACCAATGGTTTCAGGCATTTCAACCGTCTCAATTTAGCACTTTTCCGAAATGATTTGGACCAGTCTTAATATATTATTTTTCTGTTTCAGTTCATCATTTTTTTGAACGATTTCTTGGGTTCTTTCTTTCACTTTTTGTTCAAGGTTTTGATTGATTTCTTCAAGCTCAACTTGGGCGACCTTCAGTTTTTCCATGAGGCTTTCAAGTTGTTTAGCACGGTGATTTGTCGATTCAAGCTTTTGCACTAAGATGTCTGAATAGATTTGATAGATATTGTACTTTTCTTTACCGTTATGACCTAAAGTGGCTTGATGCAAATCTTCCCCGTTAATGACGACAAGCTGACTTTCGACCCGAGCTTTTATGGTGGCTGCCGATTTTTGGTGACTGATCAAACTCATCTCACCCACTAAATCACCTTTATTTGACAGACGGGCCACCAACCCATTATCAACAAAAACCGAGAGCTCACCTGAAATTAAAAAATAAAGGTTATTATTGGCCTGTCCCTGACTGATGATTGTTTCATCTTTTTGAAAGACGACCCACTGAGCAAAACTCATCAACTCTTTCAGCAGAGCCTTAGGAAAATCTTTAAAAAAAGGAAACTGTTCAAGTTGATTCATCTCCCTAGCCTATCGGATTTTTACCAACCATTATTGAAACTTTTGACTGCTTGCTTAGCCCAAGGTCTAGCTATGGCCGCCCTCTGAAAGTAAGGAGAAGCTAGGCCGCGAAAAATTTTTACCGGTGGTAAAATTGTTTCTGTTGGGGACCTTTTTGGGTCGGATTTAAGCTGTAGTGATGACGACAGTTTTTTGAACAAGTGTGATATTCAGGCTTGTCGAGGGCGATTTTATGGCACTTCTTACAGAGCTTTGTAGGTTCATCACATTTTTTGCAGTCAATTTCTATGGATCCGACTTCACCACACTGAGGACAAAGAGAGTAAAGAGTTGAAGGCTTTAGATCCTTATTGAGAGCAACGCGGGAATCAAAGACAAAACATTCCCCTTTAAAATGTCCCTCGGGAAACTTTTCCATGTAATTGAGAATTCCGCCCTCAAGTTGATAAACATTTTTGTATCCTTGCTCTTCCATTTCATAAATTGCTTTTTCACAACGTATACCGCCGGTGCAAAAAATAAGATGAGGTTTTTCTTTATCGGTGTTGAGAGTTTTTATTTTATCTGAAAACTCAGTAAACTCTTTCATATTAAGATCAATCGCTTTTTCAAAGGTGCCAATTTCGTATTCATAATCATTGCGAGTATCGATCACTACGACGTCTTTTTGTTCAATCAGCTTATGCCATTCTTCAGGGCTGAGATGGCGATGTGAACCCAGAGGAACAACATCCGGGCGACCCAGGGTCACAATTTCATCGCGAATTTTGACCACAAATTTTCGAAAGGGGGCTTTGTCACTGGTACTTTTTTTAATATCAAAAGTAGGCTGTTCAAAAAATTGCTGAATCTCCTTAACCAATAAATCCAACTGTTCCGAGTTTCGAGCCGCTAAAGTGGTGTTAAGCCCTTCTTCTCCAAGAATAACCAGACCTGAGACCGAAAAAAATTCTGCTTTCAGCATGAGCCAGGCGCGAATAGAAAATAAGGATTGAGCTTCTAACTTTTTAAAGAAATAGAAAGATTGGACATCGTATAAGGGCATAAAAAAGTTTTACCGTAATTCTTTGGGTTAAATCAA
>JBGSSY010000275.1:0-9256 GCA_041736775.1 Bdellovibrionales bacterium
TTCAGAGGTTCGAATCCTCTCTCCTCCACCACTTTTTTTTGTTTACATAGGGCGGGAGTAACTCAATTGGTAGAGTGTCAGCCTTCCAAGCTGAATGTTGCGGGTTCGAGACCCGTCTCCCGCTCCACTTTTTTTTTGGAGTTCCCCTTTGTAAAATTAGGGTTTGTGCCGTGCTGATGTGGCTCAGGGGTAGAGCACACCCTTGGTAAGGGTGAGGTCGAGAGTTCAATTCTCTCCATCAGCACCATTTTATGATCAGTAGGTTTTACAATTTTTAGTTGATTACATGAATAAAGACGTTTAATTAAAACAAGAGCAAAAATATAAATAGAGTATTTCAGGAGGCTTTTAATGGCTAAAGAGAAATTTGATAGAGCTAAACCCCATGTGAACATCGGTACTGTCGGCCACGTTGATCATGGTAAGACAACCTTGACAGCAGCCATTACGAAAGTCCTTGCTGAGAAAAGCGGCGGTGTCGCTATGGCCTACGACCAAATCGATAAGGCCCCTGAAGAAAGAGAGCGTGGTATCACGATTTCCACTTCACACGTTGAGTACGAAACGGCCAAGCGCCATTACGCTCACGTTGATTGCCCCGGTCACGCCGATTACGTGAAAAACATGATCACTGGTGCGGCTCAGATGGATGGTGGAATCCTTGTGGTTTCAGCAACTGATGGTCCTATGCCACAAACTCGTGAGCACATTCTTCTCGCTCGCCAGGTTGGTGTTCCAGCTCTTGTTGTGTTCCTTAACAAATGTGACCAAGTTGGTGCTGAAGACCAAGAACTTCTTGAGCTTGTTGAGCTAGAGATTCGCGAACTTCTCACTAAATACGAATTCCCTGGTGACGACATTCCAATTATCCGCGGTTCTGCTCTTAAAGCCCTTGAAGGGGATAAAGGACCACTCGGTGAACAGTCAATCATGGCCCTTATGGACGCTGTTGATTCAACGATCCCTGAGCCTGAGCGTATGATGGATAAAACTTTCTTGATGCCCGTTGAGGACGTGTTCTCAATCTCTGGTCGCGGTACAGTTGTAACTGGTCGTATCGAGCGTGGAATCATTAAAGTCGGTGAAGACGTTGAAATCGTTGGTATCCGTCCCACTCAAAAAACCACAGTAACTGGTATTGAAATGTTCCGTAAACTTCTTGATGAAGGTATGGCCGGAGACAACGCAGGTTGTTTACTCCGTGGTACTAAAAAAGAAGAAGTTGAGCGTGGACAAGTTCTTGCTAAACCGGGAACAATTAAACCTCACAAAAAATTCAAATGCGAAGCCTATATCCTCACTAAAGAAGAGGGCGGTCGTCACACTCCATTCTTCACCAACTATCGTCCTCAGTTCTACTTTAGAACAACAGATGTGACGGGTGTTTGCAGTCTTAAAGAAGGCACAGAAATGGTAATGCCTGGTGACCAAATTGAGATGAACGTTGAGCTCATCGCGCCTATCGCCATGGAGAAGGAGCTACGCTTCGCAATCCGTGAAGGTGGTCGTACGGTTGGTGCCGGCGTTGTTACTGAAATCGTTGAGTAATTTCAATCGAAATCCACTCAATTTTAAAAGGTCCCTAGTCAATGGGACCTTTTTTTGTTAAGAATGATGAGTATTTTGTTTAAGAAATGTATTAAGTAGGGCAGTGGCTCAATTGGTAGAGTAACGGACTCCAAATCCGTTGGTTGGGGGTTCGAGTCCCTCCTGCCCTGCCACTTTAATAGAATTTTATTTTGTAGAAGAAGAGTAGAGGATATGGAAAAAACAATTCAAAAAATCATGATGGTTTCTTTTGTGGCTGGCGCTTTTTTTGTCGGTTACACCGTTCAAGTCTTCAATACAATCCTGGCCAGTTCTTGGGGGACCTATGCTCGTCTCACCGATTCAGATTTGGCCACCCATGGTGCTCCGGTTATTTTTGGTGCAGCCTTTTTTGCTTATGTGAGTTTTTCACCAAAAGTTAAAACTTGGGCGCAAGAGGTGATTGTTGAAGTCAGCAAAGTGGTTTGGCCTTCGCAAAAAGACACCACAGCCATGACAATTTTTGTTTGTTTTTTTATGATTGTTTCAGGCGTGATCCTTGGCATTTTTGACTATATCTCAAGCCAGGTCATCCAGTTTATTATCGAGTTGAGTTAAGGAGTCTAAGGTGAGTCAGGAAAAAAAATGGTACATTGTTAACACTCAAACGAGCTGTGAGAATGTTGCTAAAACCGCCATTGAAGAAAGAATCAACACCAAAAACATGCAAGAGTTTTTTGGTGAAATCCTTGTGCCATCAGAGAATGTCGTTCAGCTCATCAAAGGTAAAAAGCAAACCCGCGCTCGTAAGTTTTTCCCAGGATACATCTTTGTCCAAATGGTGATGAACGATAAAACTTGGCATCTTGTGAAGTCCGCTTCAAAAGTGACTGGCTTTATCGGCGGCGATAAACCTCAATCCGTTCCCGAACACGAAGTGGCCAAAGTCACTCAACAGATGGTTGACGGTGCAGAGAAACCACGTCCGCATATCTCTTTTGATGTCGGCGAATCAGTCACCGTAGTCGATGGACCATTCAGTAATTTCAACGGTACCGTCGAAGAAATCAACGAAGAGAAAGCCAAAGTTAAAGTATCTGTCTCTATCTTCGGCCGTCCGACACCTGTTGAACTGGATTTTATCCAAGTCGAAAAAAACTAACCAATCCCTCTTTTGGCGTTGTCACAGATAACGCCGTTCCCAAAGGCAAGAGTCCCTAGAAATAGTCACGCCCATCCATGGGCTCTGCCAGCATTTGCCCTTCGGGCAAAACACATCACGTTTGCTGAAGGCCTATTGCGTTTTTTCACATGATGCCGTTCCCCAATCCAAGAGTCTCTGGAAATAAGCACGCCCATCCATGGGCTCTGCCAGCATTTGCCCTTCGGGCAAAACACATCACGTTTGCTGGAGGCCTATTTCCAGAGACTCTTGGATTGGGGAACTCAATCAGTGGTTGGCACTTAATGATTTTGAATTGGAATTTGTTTAGTGTATGTGATTTTGATCGGGAACTCATTCATTGTATTTCATTGTGGAAGTTGTTTAGTGCAATTCCCTTATTATTTTGGGAAGCTCTTCAATGCGGGTCACTGAAGTTTAGACTTATTTTTGGTTTTCCACTTGAGGGTGGTTTCAAAAATTTCGTTGAGGTTTGAGTGTTTGAGTTGAAAATTAAATGCATGTTTAAATTTTTCGGAATTGCAGACCAGTTTTGCAGGATCACCGGCTCTGCGAGGCTGCCAATCAATTGAAATTTTGCGTTGGGTTGTTTCTTCAGCCTGTTGAATCAACTCAAGGAGAGAGTACCCCCGACCATTCCCTAAATTATAAAAGGTACCTGGTTCTTTTTGTAGAAGTAGCCCGTTAAAAGGTACCTGGTTCTTTTTTTCCAAAAAAGAACCAGGTACCTTTTCAAGTAATCCGTTGAGAGCAATGACATGGGCTTGGGCGAGGTCTGTGGCATGTATAAAATCTCGGACACAGGTTCCGTCAGAAGTGGGGTAGTCATCGCCAAAAATTTTGATGGGCTTGTTATCAAGGGCTGCTTTGATGAGGTTAGGGATAATATGGGGTTCTGGAACATGATTTTCACCGATCTCTAAATCAGGATCACTTCCAGCGGCATTAAAATATCTTAAAATCACAAAATCCAAGTGATCCATCTCGCCGTATTTTTGAATCCATGCTTCTGTGATCTTTTTACTGAGCCCATAGGGGTTAATGGGATTTAAGGGATGATTCTCATCGATGGTTTCACTGAGAGATTCACCATAAACTGCACAACTGCTCGAAAAAACAATGTTTCGAATCTTTTTCTTTATCAAAGTCTCAAGAAGTATGAGGCTTCCGTAGACATTGTTTTCAAAATAGAGTTGGGGTTTGTGAACAGATTCTTCAGCATAGGCAAAAGCGGCCAGATGAATCACGGCCTGAATTTCGTGATCCTCGATCACTTTTTCCAACTTTTCACTGTCATGGACTGAGCCCTCGATCAAGGGGCCCCAAAGAACACTGCTTCTAAACCCTCGACTCAGGTTATCGTAACTGATCGGCACGTGCCCAGCGGCAGATAGGGCCTTACAGATATGGCTTCCGATATAACCAGCACCGCCGGTCACTAATATTTTTGCCAATATTCACTTCCTTATCGCGATAATGAGAATATCTCTCGATTCACGAAAACATAAATGGGGAGTTTTGCCCGTGGGTTCTCCCGTTTTAGGCTCACAGTCCAAAAAGCGCAATACTGGCTGGATTATTCTTCTTGCTCGGCTCCGTAATCTGGATTATACCGTTCGATTCATTGTCGACAAAATTGGAGATTTCTCATGGCTAAAAAAGTCACTGGAATGATTAAGCTACAAATCCCTGCCGGAAAAGCCAATCCTTCACCTCCTGTTGGTCCTGCATTAGGTCAACACGGTGTTAATATCATGGAGTTTTGCAAGCAGTTCAATGCTCGCACGCAAAAGGCTGGAAACACAATTATTCCAATCGTTATAACGGTTTATCAAGATCGTTCTTTTACTTTTATCACCAAAACACCACCGGTTTCGATTCTTATTAAAGAGGCCTGTAATCTGAAAAGTGGATCTAAAATGCCGCAAAAAGATAAAGTGGCAAAAATAAAAATGGGCGATGTCAGAAAAATTGCTGAGCTCAAGATCCCTGATCTCAATTGCATGACCGTAGAAAGTGCAGTGAATCAGGTGCTGGGAACATGTAAAAGTATGGGCGTAGAAGTCGTCGGGTAAGGACTAAATTATGGCAAAACTAGCAAAAAGAGATAAAGCAAATAAAGCAAAAGTAGACCGAGCTAAAAAGTATACTATTACTGAGGCCTTTAAATTGGTTACTGATACAGCAACAGCAAAATTTGATGAAAACATCGATATCGCTGTTCGTTTGGGCGTAGATCCCAAACAAAGTGACCAACAGGTTCGTGGATCTGTTTCGCTTCCCAATGGTGTTGGTAAAAACGTACGTGTTCTTGTTTTTGCTAAGGGCCCTAAAGAAAAAGAAGCTAAAGATGCTGGAGCTGACTTCGTTGGTGCAGACGATCTGGTTGAAAAAATCAAGGGCGGTTGGATGGACTTTGATAAAGCCATTGCGACTCCCGATATGATGGTCACAGTTTCTAAAGTGGCAAAAATTCTTGGCCCAAGAGGTTTAATGCCTAATCCAAAAGTGGGCACAGTGACTATGAATGTGGGTGAGGCTGTTTCTGCAGAAAAAAGCGGTAAGTGCAGCTTCCGAGTTGAAAAAGCAGGTATTGTTCACGCAGGGATCGGCAAAAAATCCATGGGCTCTGATAAGCTCAAAGAAAATTTCGTGAGCCTTATGCATGCTCTTTCAAAAGCAAAGCCCTCTTCAAGCAAAGGTATCTATTTAAGAAAAGTTTGTGTTTCATCCACTATGGGTCCTGGAATTCTAGTTGACCTGAGTGATGTGGCTTCTGTTTTAAAATAATTTGTTCAATTTCATTCCATCTCTCGGTGGAATGATATGGAACAAGTTTAAGTCGGTTTATTGAAGAATAAGAGCTCTATGCTCTACTTTAAAAATGAATCGGTTAAAATTTAACCGCGATTGAAGACTATCGGTACTTTTTGAAAGATCACTTTTAAAAAGTTTAAACCTGCCGATTGAGATACGGAGTAACCCTCCATCAAAGTTTGATCGCCTTTTAAAAGGAAGGAGGATAAATGCTTACACGTGCCGAAAAAGCCGAGCGAGTCAATAAGATATCCGACAGCCTTTCCAGAGCCAAAGCCACTTTTGTGGTTGATTTTAATGGTATGGACGTTGAGCAAGTCACGAACTTGCGCAAGTCTCTCCACAAAACCAACAGCGAAATGAAAGTGGTGCGTAACACACTTGCGAGGTTAGCTCTCAAGAATCACCCCGAAGCCGATAAGGCACTCGATGGTGAGTTCGTCGGCTCCAATGCCCTTGTTTTTGCCTATGAAGATGCCAGTGCATCCGCTAAGGCCCTTTCAGAGTTCAGCAAAGAAGTTGAAAAACTGAAATTGAAAACAGGTGTTATGGAAGGCCAGAAGTTAGATGAAGCAAAGATTAAAGTCCTTGCAACACTACCTTCTAAGGATGAGTTGAGAGCTCAGCTACTCAGTGTCATGACAATGCCAGCAACAAGCTTGCTCAGAGTTATGAATGCTGTACCAGGTGGCATCTTAAATGTGATGAACGCTTATAAAGATACTAAAGGTGATAACTAACTTAAATTAATTTCTAAAAAATGGAGTAAAAAATGGCATTAAGTAAAGATGAAGTAGTAGATTTTTTGTCTAACATGACTGTAATGGAGATCGCTGGTCTTGTAAAAGAACTGGAAGCGAAGTGGGGCGTAAGCGCTGCTGCTCCTGTTGCAATGGTCGCTGGCGGCGGCGGTGGTGGAGCTGCAGCTCCTGCTGAAGAGCAAACTGAATTTACAGTTGTTCTCGCTAACTCTGGAGACAAAAAAATTAACGTAATTAAAGAAATCCGTGGAATCACTGGTCTTGGTCTTAAAGAAGCCAAAGATCTCGTTGAAGGCGCACCTAAAACTGTTAAAGAAGGCGTGACTAAAGACGAAGCTGCTAAAATTAAAGATCTTTTAGAAAAAGCTGGTGCAAAAGTTGAAATTAAGTAAAAATTCAACTTTTGAAATTGAATTTAATTGATGTGAGGGAAGGTCTTTTGGGCCTTCCCTTTAGGTGTTTGTGATCAATTTTTAATAAGGAGACGGAATGGCAACCAGTCCGGTTACTGCTTCGAATGTCCGCGTACGGAAATCATTTTCTCAAAATAATGTCGCTATTGACATCCCTAATCTAATAGAAATGCAAAAGTCCTCTTATGAGGCTTTCCTGCAAAAAAATGTAGATTCGGATCGTCGAGGAGATGACGGGTTAAACGGTGTTTTTAAATCCGTTTTCCCTATTAGCGATTTCAACAACACTTCAAGTCTCGAATTTGTCAGCTACGTTTTAGAGCCGGCCAAGTATGACGTTGAAGAGTGTCGACAAAGAGGGATGACTTTCGCCTCTCCTGTTAAAGTCACTTTACGTCTGATTGTTTTTGATGTGGATGAAGCCACTGAAGCACGCAGTATTCGCGATGTAAAAGAGCAAGAGGTTTATCTCGGTGAAATCCCGCTGATGACTAAAAACGGTTCTTTTATCATCAATGGAACTGAGCGTGTTGTCGTTTCTCAGCTTCACCGCTCACCCGGTGTATTTTTTGATCACGATGATGGAAAAGGCTCAAGCAGTGGTAAATACATTTACTCTGCTCGTGTGATTCCTTACCGTGGTTCTTGGATTGATTTCGAATTTGATCAAAAAGATCTTCTCTATGTTCGAATCGATCGTCGTCGTAAACTTCCTGCGACCATTATCCTTAAGGCTCTTGGTTATGACAACCAACAGATCCTTGAGATGTACCATGATATCGACGTTGTTAAAGTCGGTAAAAAGGGCGAGTACCTTCGTAGTTTTGATGTTGATAAAGTCGCTGGCCAAAGAGCCATCGTTGATATCGTTGACCCAACAACCGGCGAAGCCATTGTTAAAGCTGGACGAAGAATCACTCGTGCCGCAGTTAAAAAAGTCAAAGAATTGGGAATCACAGAACTCACTTTGAGCTCTGAAGATCTTATGGGCAAAGTTGTGGCTCACCCGATTGTGAACGAAACCACTGGTGAAATTATTGCCGATGTGAATGCAGAACTCACTCCTGAAATCTTAGAAGCCGTTACAGCTTCAAAAATCAAAAATCTAAGCCTGATTTTCTTTGATGGTCTTACCGTTGGTCCTTACCTCAGAAACACCCTTTTGGTGGATAAAGTGGATACCACCGAAGAAGCCATCATCGAAATTTACAAAAGACAAAGACCCGGCGAGCCTCCAACAATTGAGGCGGCCACAAACTTTTTCAATCGTCTTTTCTTTGATGCTGAAACCTATGACCTCTCTGAAGTGGGTCGTTTAAAAATCAACCATCGTTTTAATATTCCTTTTGAAGAGTGTCCTGTTGAACACAGAACTCTGACCGCAAAAGACATCACTGAAGTGGTTCGTACACTTGTGAACCTTCGTAACGGTAAAGGCCAAGTGGATGACATCGATCATTTGGGTAACCGACGTGTTCGTTCTGTGGGTGAGCTTCTTGAGAACCAGTACCGTATCGGTCTTGTTCGTATGGAAAGAGCCATTCGCGAGCGCATGAGTCTTCAAGATGTTGAAACCATGATGCCCCATGATCTTGTGAACGCCAAACCGGTGAACGCCGTTGTTAAAGAATTTTTTGGTTCTTCTCAGCTTTCACAGTTTATGGATCAAACCAATCCTCTTTCTGAAATTACCCATAAACGTCGTCTTTCGGCTCTTGGCCCTGGTGGTCTTGAGAGAAGTCGCGCCGGATTTGAAGTGCGTGACGTACATCCAACGCATTATGGTCGTATTTGTCCGATTGAAACTCCAGAGGGACCAAACATTGGTTTAATCGCCTCTCTTGCAACTTACGCTCGTATCAATAACCACGGCTTTATCGAAACTCCTTACCTTAAGGTAGAGAATCGTCAGGCTGAAGGTGAAGTGGTTTATTTGTCAGCTCTTCAAGAGACTGATCACCATATTGCTCCGGCTACTCGTGACTCTGATAAACTTCTTAAAGAAGATCAGATCACTACCCGTTGCAACGGTGATTACCAGCTCAACTCCGCGGATAAAGTCACTTATATGGACGTTTCTCCCAGTCAGCTGGTTTCAATTGCAGCTTCTCTGATTCCATTCCTTGAGCACGATGATGCCAACCGAGCCTTGATGGGTTCGAACATGCAACGTCAGGCTGTTCCTTGTTTGCGCTCTCAGTCTCCACTGGTTGGAACTGGGGTTGAAAAACTGGTGGCTCGCGATAGCGGAACTTCAGTTGTTGCTCTCAATGATGGTGTGGTTGAAGAAGTGGATGCCGCTCGTATCGTTGTTCGTCGTATCGCAAAAGGTGGCGGTATGGGTGCCAATGTGGACATCTATAACCTCACAAAATATCAAAGAACCAACCAAAACACTTGTTTCAACCAAAAGCCGATTGTGGCTAAAGGTGATCGAGTGAAAAAAGGCGACATCGTTGCCGATGGTCCATCCACTGAATTTGGTGAGTTGGCTATTGGACAAAACATCCTGGTCGCCTTCACACCTTGGATGGGTTACAACTTTGAGGATTCCA
>JBGSSY010000276.1:0-2220 GCA_041736775.1 Bdellovibrionales bacterium
AATCTTTATCACAATCGCTTTCCTACGAAAGCTTTATTTCAAAACCTGTAAAATCCTCATTCAAGTCGTTGATTCAATCTCATATTTTGGAATGAAAGTTAGTATTTAGGCCTTTTTAAGTTTACCGCCCGCTTGTGGTGAAGGGGGGGTTTTTGTGAGGGCAGGCTCCTGCCTTCGCCAGGATTTTTGCCCTAAGGGCAAAAAACGCGTCACGCTTCCTGGAGCCTCACAAAAACCCCCTTCACCACAAACGGGCTCTCTCACGGATAAAAAAAGAACTTCGGTTAAAACGACCTGTCATCAATAATTTTTACTCAAGTGAGTCTCTTCTCTTAAGAATTGAGGCCACTATTTTTTAGATATCAGAAAATCACTTGCGTTAAGTAAATTCAAAAGATTTAAGTCCATCGCAATCTTACTGGTAGACGATTTTCTGTGAAAACCAGTAGCCGGTTTTTGATTGCACAGATGATTAACTTTTTACGATTAAAGTATTCTGGAGAGAAATTGATACTGTCTTTGTGTCCCATTGAGAGTTTGGGAGGGACAAGAAAATAGATCTCCTTCAAGCGTGACGCGTTTTCGCCCGCAGGGCGAAATGAAGGTTAGGCAGGAGCCGGGGTCTATTTTCTTCTCCCGCCCAAACTCTCAATGGGGAACGAGGCCTTAAAGCCAAAAATGAATCCAAAATCCAAAAAGTAAGAAGTGATTTTCATGTAAATTGTTCTCTGAAAGTCCCGTAGATTGTTGCCGGGAGGAAATACCTTGCTGGTGGTCGAAGGATTCAATATAAGCCGGGTATGAACGAGGCGGCCCTTCTTTTAGAGCTTAAAAAGAATCCATTTTTATTGGCTCCTATGGCGGGAATCACTGATTTGGTTTTTCGTGAGTTTATGAGAAAACAGGGGGCGGGGATTGTGATTTCTGAGCTTATTTCAGCCAACGGTCTTCTCTACAATTCTGAAAAAACCCGCCAGATGATGAGATTCAGCGAAGAAGAGCGCCCAGTTGGAATTCAAATTTTTGGCGAGAGAACCGATGCATTAGTTAATGCGGCCCAATACATTGAACAAATCGGTGCTGATTTTGTTGATCTTAATCTCGGTTGCCCGGTTAAAAAAGTGGTCACTAAAGGGGCGGGCTCTGCTCTGTTGCGAGAACCCTTAAAACTGAAAGAAATGCTTCGCGCGATTAAAAAAGAAATTAACATTCCTCTCACTATTAAAATCAGAACTGGTTGGGATCAAAACCAAAGAAACGCCGATGAAATCATTCAGGTCGCTTATGATGAAGGCGTTACATGGGTGGCAATACATGGTCGTACGCGGAGCCAGGGCTATAATGGGTTAGCCGATTGGGAATACATTAAAGAAGTAAAACAAAAAAGTCCTCTTCCTATCATTGGCAACGGTGATATTACGACGCCACAAAAAGCAGTTGATCGTCTCAATGAATCCGGCTGCGACGGAGTCATGATTGGTCGAGGCAGTCTTAAAAACCCTTGGATTTTTTCGCAAGCACAAAAGCTTTGG
Source organism: Bdellovibrionales bacterium (assembly GCA_041736775.1). GTDB lineage: Bacteria > Bdellovibrionota > Bdellovibrionia > Bdellovibrionales > JAGQZY01 > JAGQZY01. The sequence continues at coordinate 1,533 of JBGSSY010000276.1, forward strand.
AAAGAGAATCACCCAGAAACTCTATCCAGAGAGTACCTCCCTCTCTTTTTATATCTTCGAGAAAAAAGCGAAGAAAATTTTGATGAACGAACAACAACTCTGGTTCTTCGCAAACTCTCTTCATGGTACTCGGCAGGTCTTCCAGGGGCTGCTGAATTTCGCCGCTCTATCTTTACCGCTCGCGGGCTTGATGAAACCTGGAGTTCTATTGAAAACTTTTACTCTCCTATTCGCCCCGAGATGCTCTCAGACACCAGTCACGACGCCTTCCTTATGGGTGGTCACGGTTAATTTTTTATTTTTGTTTTTCTTGGGAAAGAATCTTTTGGGAAGACGCGGGCATCATGCCCTAGCCAGCATCGCCACCTTTGGTGGCGATCGCGTCACGCTTGCTGGAGGTCTTCTCAAAAGATTCTTTCCCAAGAAAAACAAAAATAAAAAATTAACTTTGTGGTAAAGGATTCAGAGGTATGAATGAAAGTTTCGCTGCGTTTATTCTAGGATAGATAGGGTTGGGCGAGATGTCTTCACAGTTAAATACTATTTGAAAATACTTTTTGAGAATTCAAATTTTATTTCTGGTCAACATATTGATAATGCTCGACCCATCAAGCTTTCACTTCATTTATTTTAATTTCGAAATTTTTGGGAATTTGGGAAAGGTCTGAAGAGCAGACCTCCAGCAAGC
>JBGSSY010000339.1:0-18358 GCA_041736775.1 Bdellovibrionales bacterium
CAAGACCAACTTCACCAAAGTAAGACTTTGTTCCATCATTCTTTGTTACTTCTTTAACGCGGTTTACGACAACAACGTCAGATGGAATGGCGCTATCAACAGTACTGCTGTTAGGACCACAACTTGAGCTGATCAGAAAAAGACCGGCTAAAACTAAATTAAATGCTTTCTTCATAGGGACTCCTTTAATTGGTTAACGCGTACTATCTAACAATATATTTGCCCTAAATGTACGCAAAAATTGTTTTGTGAAAACTTTATAGCAGTCGACTTATCAAAAAAATTCCCAAACACTTTCATGTTTTTGGGGCCGTCGATAAGTATTGAGAATCACAAAGAACATACCCGATGTTGGAGTACCCCCAATTCTGAATATTTTTAAGGCTAAAGTAATCTATACACTATAACCATCAGCTTACATTGAAGTTTGTCAAATGAGTTTACCCTTTGACTGAGTCTACATGGGTCTAACAGTTTAGAACCACCAAACTCATGATTAATAAATTGAGAAATCAATGTCGTATTAGAAGTTCATTTTTAGGTTTCAAAAAAAAAGCGAGAACCATGAATGGCCTCGCTTTTAAGAATGAGAAATTTTAATTCAAATAATAAAGTATTAAAAGAAAACTCGTACAAAGGCTGAGCGATGAACGACTGTGACAGGAAAGCCCCAAACCGGTGTCCAAAAATAATTGAAGACGGGTGTAAAAGGCACCTGACAAATTCCATTCCAAAAGACTAGTGACCAGCCACAAGTTGAAACGCCCCAGATAGGAGTGACCGGAGTCACCCAAGTTTGTGGCCAGACATTCACATTAATCGAAGTATTCCAACTGACACGACCATGACCAATCCCGATCCCAGGTCCGTGACCAGGAGGAATAGGAGCTGGGCCACCATGAATTGGACCACCGGAACCACCACCCCATTGTCCGCCGCCGGGATGACCTACACCGGGATTACCGACTCCAGGTGGATTCCATCCTGGAGGATTTCCAGGACCAACATTGCCGGGAGGATTGTAACCGGGGCCACCGACTCCTGCGCCTGGACGACCGACTCCTGGTGGATTCCACCCTGGAGGATTTCCAGATCCTGCATTGCCCGGGGGATTGTAACCGGGGCCACCCACTCCGGCTCCTGGACGATTTCCGTCAACACCCCAGTTAGTTGAGGTTGCACTGTCTGGAGAAGCAAAAGAGATATCGTCGCCTTGCTGAAACTGGCTCATAGGAATCCAGGTTGCATTTGCTACGGCGGCTTCGGCTTCTTCGGGAGTTGATACATCATTAAGGATGGCAACTTCGGTGAGGTCACCTTCGCTTGAGTTGCTTGCACCTTCTTCAAAAGTTCTGACTGCTATAATTGTGTTGCCACCAAGAGGTTCGTTTTTTTCTCCAGCACAAGCTGAGAAGAGGACCCCCAAGAGAATCAACTTGAAAATTGATTTGTTACTCATAAAAAAACTCCTTTTGTTTTGGTGTCTTTTATCGCTAGCTAGCGCAGCGCGGCAACAAGAATATTTTTGATCTGAAAAAACTCTAGGCATGGCTTTAATTTAGACAGAAGCCAGGGATTTGGAATTCACTTTTGTAGTTTTTACGTGGCTCTTTCTAGAATTTAAAGAACTGAGCAAAGGCTGTGCGAGAGCGCTTTTGAGAGGATGTCGTTCACACAAAGTGTGAGTTGAGGTTTCAGGTCTCCGTGGCTTTTTTGAGGCCCTAGAGGCCATCACACAAAAACTTTTGAATCTACTTATGGATCATAGGGATGAGCAAATAGTTTTAACTATTCACAAAAGGGAATGGTTTGTTCGCCGACAAGATCTTGCCAGCTTAAATCAGTTCTAAGGTTAGAGAACAAGGGGCCCGTCTCTGGAGACTTCATTCTATAACCTTTGTCGGTGCGCTGAAAAATAAAAGATTTCTCAACTTGAACGGGTCGACGTGTGGCACTTAAATTTTCTTGATCCACCAAAAAAGTTTCCAGAGCAAAACCTCTAACAGACAATGAAGATGAAAAACTCTGAGGAGCAGATTTCAATACACACCCAGGAAAGTCAATGAGGACGGCATCTCGATAGAGTTGAATAAGAAGCTGATGTTGATTGAACGATTTGGATTCATTGATCAAGATATGATTTTCAACGGGTCTAAGCGGTAAATGATCTGGTTTGATCTCGTTTGTCTGCCCTACAATTTTAAGATCGTTTTTTGGTGGGAATGAGAATTTTAACCAAGCAGAGGCATTTTTTTGATTCCAGCTTCGAACTTGATCTCCAATGCTATTATATTCAGGATGTCGCATGAGTTGATCGAGTTGTGAGTAATCCATGGCTCTCGCCGAGTAGTGTTGAGGTTCAAATTCACAGAGTTGATCAAGTTCAGAATTAAAATAAGGAAGGCAGTAGAGGTTTGTACCACCGCCAATATTTCGTCTGAGAGCGGGGTAAAGTATTTTATTAAAATAAAACTGTTCCTCTCTCATATAAAAACCAAATGAAAAAAGACCGATCATTTGCATTTCAGAATTAAAAATACCTGAACCCGAATTACCCCCAAGAATGTCTTGATCGCAATCGCCCACATTCAAGAGTGGACTTTGAGGACCCATTGAATGAGTTGCGATATAATGATTGGTATTAAGAAGGCACTCGGTAGAGACAATTTGCCCTTTTGGGTCTAAAAGATTTTCGAGATTATAGTCGACTTTGTAGAGGATCACTTTTTCTCCGGAAGTCAGTGAACGTGGTTGAGTCGGGGCTGGCTGTCTCAGGGTGGCTTTTTTGATTTTCAGAACGGCCCAATCCGGCTGAACTTCAGTTAAATGATCTTGAGAAACAGAGATCACTTCTAAACAATCTTTTTGTTCAAAGCCGTGTTGATTGTTCGCTGGGAATTTAACACTGATATCTTGGTCACACTTTGCCCCCGCAAAGCGCAGTGCTTTGGGAATACAGTGAGCATTGGTGAGAACTAAATCAGAAGCGATCAAAGTAGCTGAACAAACAGAAACATACCAGGTCTCCCCTCCTGTTGGTTCAACAGCTGTTAATCCCGCGACAAAATCAGGACAATTGTTTTTTTCGCAGGTGATTTTCAATTGGTTGTGAATCAAACGAGCCTCTTTTTCATCGAGGCTCACCCAACTCTGTTCAACACTATTAACGGTTGATTGTTTAGAATCGCACGCGGAAAGGGCAAAGGAAAAAAACAGAATATATAAAACTCGATAACCCATACCCATAGTGAGCAGAGTTTAACATAGACAATGACGAGAAAAAGGGTAAAGGGTGAGGAACTATAAAATAAACAAGACTGTCAAAAAAGAGATCAATTTGCTCCTTCTTTTTTGCCAATCTGTGGATCAGTGAACTTTTGCGAAGTCAGTTCTTGGCTTCACCAGCATTTTCCCTTTAGGGGATAAGCGCACAGCTTGCCAGGGCTTCAGAAAAGTTCACCGATCCACAGATTGGCATCAAGAAAAATCCAATTTTCCCCTAATAACCAATTTGCATATCCCCATACAACAAAATGGCTTGCTCCCTTTAAAGTTGTCAGGGTTTAAGGACCACCCCCAAACTCGGTCCGTAAACATCCTGACATTGAGAAGAATACCGAAACTCAAACTTTGAAGCCAGACAATCTCCTGACGAATTGTTGATTAGCTGTCAAATTCTGAAAGATTCTGGTCTTTTAATGACATTTGTGACACCCTTTTTTTATGACGTCTGAAACTAAAAATACTAAGGATGAGATTTATTGGAGAGTTCTGAATGGAGCCCTTGAACTTGAGATCAAAAAAGGTCACTTGAAATGGACAATGACTGAATTGGCTCGAAAAAGTCAGATCACTCGTTCACTGATTTACTATTATTTTGGCCGCTCAAAAGTCAATATTCTGCAAGCGGCGGTCGGTATTATCGGCGAAGAGTTTATTGGTCTCTCTGAGAAGCGCATGCAAATGTGGAAAAAAGGTGAATTTGAAGCAGGTCTTATAGAAGCAAGGAAGTTCTACGATAAAATGCCTTATCTCTGCACCTTTTATCTTAATTATCGCACTCAAACCAACGAGATTGGCGAAGCTCTGTTAAAAATCGAAAAGGGTTTTCATCGAAAGATTTTGCAGCTCGTACCTCAAGCCAGTCGTGCTCAGGTCAACACCATTTTTGCAGTTTACTTTGGGATTGTCTATTCTCCCAATATTGGGCCCGAAGAAATAAAAATATTCACTCGTTTTATGGGAGATATTTTTAAAAAAATAAATTAATGAAAGACCACATCAAAATCCAAGGGAGATTGAGTCTTTTTTAAGTAAAACTTCTCCTCTTCACGAGATGTCACTTGATAAACCGTCGAGACAAAGCTGTGTAAAAGATAGCCTTTTTTCTGCAAGAGGACTTTTAAACCTTGATGGGCCGGTTCTTGAATGTTGATAATATGAAAGCGATCTTTTTTATTCTTAAGTTTTTCAGATTGTAAGATCATTCGGAGAAAAGCATCAATTACAGCTGCTCGCTCATGGGTAGTCTGACTTTTCATTTTAAAAAAACTAAGGTAACCCACTTGAATCGGCTCAGACTCCTGAATGGTATTTTGTCCCAAAAGTCCAGTGAACATTTGGGTGAGTTTAAGAGATAAGGGCATCGGCTTGACTCGCATTTTTCGATATTGATTATCGCTCATTAGAATTCCACAGGCTTGAATCTCTCCCCGCTCGTCGAGATGAACAAAAAAGTCATCAAAAGAAAAGCCAGCCACTTGCTGACGTCTTTTGATTTCTTCGGCAGACCAGACCATCTCGCTGTCATCAAGATTGGAGCTCAAGAATTCAATGATTTTATCTTGATGAACGCTTCTTCCACTTTGGACCAAGAGTGGTTTGGTGAAAAGTGGCAAAGGGAGTCGGGCTAAAATATTTATGTTTTCATAACTATAAATCGGGCGATGTTGTAATTGATTTTTCTTGCTCTCTTTAGCCACTAAAGCGCGTTTGGCTGCTTGATTGCCATCGAGAATGCTTGAAATCACATACTCACAACCTTTAAACTCATCAATGCTTGAAAAATTGCGAATGAGACTCTCATAGAAGTGATAAAACTGCCGACGGGTTTCGCTTTCAATTTGTTTAGAGAATTTTAAATCACTGCAGTAACCCAACCACTGTGGCTCACCTTTAATAAGCATTTGAGTGAGAGAAATACAACCAATCCCAGAAATTGTTAGGTCACTATTTAGAAATAAAAAAGTGTAAGAGTGGGCCCCTTGGGCTTTGGTGAGAGAAAAAAAGTCTGGAGTGCGATCGATACCTAGCCCGCCGTCTTTGGTACGCATTTCAATTCCATTCACAAACTTTAATAGAGCAAGGTTGTCTTTGGCCGTCGCCAATCGAACTTGGGAGTAAGAAGACAGTAATTCAGAAAGAGTCACAAAGCTTTCCTGGCTTTAAAGTCTGCCACCTTTTGAAAGGTCCCTTGGAGGACTTTGTAAGGGCTATTGCTCGCTCTTTGAACTAAAAAACCAGGATTGCGAATGATGGTCCACGGAAGCTGGATCATACAACCCATTTCAACTCTTTCTCGAGCAGCTTCTTTCATCCCGGGTAGAGGTCGAATCGGTCCTTCGTAAATTTCTTTAGAATTAAAGTTGCGATAAAAATCGCGCAACTTTTGATTGTCCGCACAGTAGGCGTAAACATACTTTGATTTGCCTTTGATGGTGAGAAGGCTCGCTTGCTGCATACATTGAAGGTAGAGCTGTAAGCGCCCATTGGCTGGAGCTTCAGCGTGATTCAGCCAAAGTCCGTTGATCTCAAAAAATCGGTCCTTAAATTTATTGAGATAAAAATTGGTCTCTTTGACTTCTTCGGGTAGTTGCTCGATACAGCGAAGAGAACCCGTAAAAGCCATCGTAAAACCACCACAGATTTCACCTGTATCTTTATTTTTTAGACCAATCACTCGAGCTTCCCTGAGGTAAGAAAGGGGAAGTTCAACACCCACCTGCTCAGCTGTTTTTTGTTGATAGATTTTAAGATCGGTCTCACTTCGTAAGATCTGAAAACTGATTTGTTCCATATTTAAAAGGGCTTCATAAAAGTTGCCCCCTCCCATCCAAAGAAGATACAAGCTCTCGTGGAGAGGTCAAGTCAGGGACTTGCTGATCTTGTGACAGATTTGCACTATTCTGTAAAACTCGGTCATAAAACCCAGGCCTTAGTAGGGAAAAGCATGATTTCTGGTTTGAAAGAATGTCGAAATACTTTTGTTCTATTTAATCTTATCCCATCGACTTGAGGAAGATGAAACGCTCTGAACCATTTTTGCACAAGCTTGGATCCAATGAGGGTCGCTGTTAAGACAAGGAAGGTAGTGATAACTCTCCCCTCCCCGTTCAATAAATTGTTCTCGACCTGCGATTGCAATCTCTTCTAAGGTTTCAAGACCATCTACGGGAAAGCCTGGACAAATCACTGCGAGTTTCTTAATTCCTTTTTGGACTAAGTGATCCAAGGAATCTTCTGTTGAGGGCTCAATCCATTTTTGTCGCCCAAGACGCGATTGAAAACTAACAGACCATGGAGTTGTCAGTTCGGAACTAATGAGTTTTGCATTTTTAAAGCACTGTGCACGGTAACAGGTTTTTAAAACTTCAGCTGAAGCGGTTTCACAACAATTTGGTTTTTTGAGACAATGATTTTGAGTGGGATCTGTTTTTGTAATGTGTGTCTCAGGTAAACCATGGAAGCTCATGAGAACGTGTTCCACATCAAGGTCTTTTAAATGATCATCTAAGAAAAGTTGATAGGCTTTTACAAAATCGGGGTGGTCAAAATAAGGTGAAATTGTATGGGTCTCTTTATCTTTAAAAATCTTTTGAAACTCTCTCACACTGGTTTCAAAAGTTGATTCGGCGTACTGTGGGTACTGTGGGAAAAAAATAATTTTTTGGCAATTTTTGAGCGACTCACGAGCTTGTTGGAGATTGGGTTCACCATAGCGCATCGCCATCGCGACCTGAAAATGATCACCCAGCTCTTTTTGAAGAGCTAAGGCCGCTTTTTGGGTTTCTACCATCAAGGGTGATCCCTGTTGGGTCCAAATCTTTTGATAGTTTTTGGCCGATTTTTTTTTGCGAAAAGGAACAATAATTCCACGCACTAGAATAAAGCGAAGCAGTGTTGGAATTTGAATAACAAAAGGGTCCATAAGAAATTCACCCAAATATCGACCAACCTGATCGGGAGTGGGACTTCTCGGTGTACCAAGATTAAGAAAAACCACCCCTATTTTATTCACTCCACTCCTCCACAAAAGACTTCGCATTTTTTTTGGCATGAAAGAGGATCTTACTCAAACCAAGATCGCCTAAATAGTTTCCTATTAAAGCAAAACTGGGTCTTTTGTTTTTTAAATCCTCTAAAAAAAGCGCCAAGTTTTGGTCATAAACCGGTATACGATTTTGCCACTGGTCTACTCTAACATTATCGGGCTCCTGATGTTTCGAAAAAAGTTGATAACGATCGGATTGAACATAACGAATAAGGGCTTGCTCGCTCATTTCGCTCATCTTCATCTTCTGATCATTGAGAATCCATGTTTCTGAAACTCCATGGGGCGCCCGATGGGCAAAAATATTATGATTAAATAAAACGCCCAAAGAATAAAACCTTTCACTTCGTGGAAAAAGGCAGCCAAAACCCCGCACTACGGGTGGTTGGTTTTTATAAATCAATTTGACTGAAGTCAGAGAAGTGGAACTGGTCCTCTCTAGGCTCTCTGGTAATAAAATGATTTTATCGTTTGCTAATTGTTTTAAAGAATTAAGATCCACGGCTAGAACAAGCGCTTTGTTTTTTTGGGGGGACTTAAGTTTTGAATCAATGAGTTGATTCACTTCTTGTTGAGAAAGTCCTAAACGAAATTCACAACCTTTTTGTATTAAATAATTCTTAAGTTGAGTGACCCATTCGCCCATCCCATCGCGAGGTGCTACCGAACCACGAAGTTTACCTCTTGGGCGACGATTGAAAAGGGATGATAGTATAAGTTGCGCATCCAGCTTATCACTGGTGGTTGCAAATACACCCTGCATCGCTGGTTCCAGTAAATACTCGCTTCCGGCCTTTCCCAATCGGCGATCAGCCCATTCTTTGAGGGTCTCTTTATTTTTTATTCCTAATGATCTCAGTCCAAGCCAGCGATGCCACAAAAGAGTTGTCAATAGAAACGAAATCACCGGCAAACTTTCTTTGTAACTGAGGGGCCATCGTTTCATTTCAGAAAATCGAAAAATCCATCGGATCTTTGCTCCTGAAAGTGTTGGCATCAAAGAAACACCTATTTCTTGAGATAAAGTTTCTAATTCGCGATTGGCTAAGAAAGCATTGGCGGCCGATTCAAAAAGATAATCCTGTTCTTTTTGGGTCTGAATGACTCCGCCCGTTCTTTTTTCAATATCGCAGAGGATGACTTTAAAGCCTTCTTGCACAAGGTAATAGGCTTGGACCAGTCCTGAAAATCCAGCTCCAACAATCAGAATCTCTTTTTCTTGCTTCAAAACAGGCTCCCCTCCTTAAAGGGATTTTGAAAAAACCGGTGTTTCAGGTTTTTGATGAAGTAGGCGTTCATCCAGGGCGACACAGGCATTTCTTAAAAAAGGTTTTCCCTTGTGAGTGAGGAGGAGTTCTTGATTTTCAACTTTTACCAGTTGGTCTTCGATCATCTCTTTTAAAAACTCTTTCACTTTTTGAGTTTGCTCAGCATTATCGAGTTTTACACTTCCACGGGTCATAAACTGTAGAATCTGCTCTCTTCTTTTCTGGTCTTCAAGAGTTAATTTGTGACCTCGATGGGTCGGAATTTCCCCACTAGAGACTCGTCTCTCGTAAACGGGTAAAGCCTTTTCATTTTGATGAAAACAATCAGGGGTTTCTGAGATTGCACTCACGCCCAGACCCAGCAAAACCTGGGTACGATCTTCCACATAACCCATAAAATTACGGTGAAGTTTCTTATTTTGATGACTAATAGCTAAACTATCGGTGGGAAGTGCAAAATGGTCCATTCCGATTTCGTAATATCCTTTTGATATTAGAAAGTCTCGTGACAACTCATAAAGTCTTCTTTTCTCTTGGCCATGGGGTAAATCTTCATCTTTAAAGAGTTTTTGGGCCGGCTTTATCCAGGGCACAACGGCTAAGCTATAAAGTGCTATACGGTCTGGTTTAAGAGCCCATGTTTTTTCCATCATCGATAAAATGCTGGCTTCTGTTTGTGTTGGTAAACCGTAGATCAAATCAAAATTCACTGAACTATAACCCAACTTCCTTGCCGCAAGGGTTATTTTTTCTGTCATCTCATAGGGCTGAATGCGATGAACCAGCCGTTGCACTTCGGGATCAAAATCCTGAACACCCAAACTCACCCTCGAAAAACCCAAATCCCTCAGTCGTTTGAGATGATCGACTTCGGTACGGCGAGGATCCACTTCAATGGAGCCATGAAAATCAGAATCAATTTTAACGTGTTTTAAAATTTCATGAGTGAGATGTTCAATATTTTTAGGAGATAAAAAGGTGGGAGTGCCGCCACCATAGTGAAATTGCTTAAGTGTGGATTGTCCGAGCTCTGGGATTTGATCCTTATAAGTTTGAAACTCTTTTAAAATAAGATCCATGTAAGGTTCTTCACGTCGATGGTTCTTAGTGATTGAAGTGTTACAACCACAAAAAGTACAAAGAGTTTCACAAAATGGGATATGAACATAAAGCGACCAATCTGGTTTTTTTAAAAAGATTTTTTTTAACGAAACCAGCCAGTCTTCAACCGTGGGAGAGTCGCTCCAATAAGGGACGGTCGGATAACTGGTGTAACGAGGAACAGGAACATCATATTTATAAACAAGCTGATCATTCATGGGCAAAAGTCTCTCTGACAATTTTAACAAAGTTTTTAACATTCATTTCGGGAGTTTCTGGCAAGACTCCATGGCCAAGACCACAGACCCAACCGGCCCGCTTTTCTGCAGACATCTCTTGAAAGGGTTTTAAATAGTGACGAAGATACTTTTCAAATTCTTGGGGAGGTAAAAACAAAAGACTTTGATCAAAATGACCCTGTACAAATCCATCGGCTTTTTTAAAACAATGGGTCAAATCCCAGCGGTGATCATAACCAAAGCCAGCAAATTCAGAATGCTTCCAAAGGGGTTTAAGGTGAGCCGATAAAGTATTTTTTGAGTAGTAACCCAGTCGCCCAGAAAACTGATGGGAGAGTTTGTTGAGATAAGGATAGATCAGTTCATTAAAATCTTGTGCGGACAGCTCACCCGCTGCGGTGTCAAAAATCATCACAAGCTCGGCACCGGCATCCAGCTGAATTTGAATGTTGGCTTTCATAAGGGGTGCAATCATTTCGCAAAAAGAACTAAAAAGAGGAAGTTTAGTTTTCACTTCCGTCAAGCTCCCCTTGTGGGTACCCATCACAGCATAGACAAAAAGAGTCCAAGGGCTACCCACAAAACCAATCAATGATTTATCAGAAGGAAGGCGTTTGCGAGTCTCGCGCACAGCCTCACCTTGAAAGCCCATATGTTCGATGGCTTTTTGCAGTGAAGTCATTTTTTTAAAATCACTCACATCTTTCAGATACCAATCGAGCTCGGGAGCCGGTTCGTATTTAAGTCCCATGCCCAAAGCTTCAAGAGGAAAAAGTAGGTCACTAAAGAGAATGGATACATCAAAGTCAAACTCTTCGATTGGACCCAAGGCCACTTCGGCAGCAAGAGTTGGGTTTTTACACAAATCGATAAAACTGTGTTGCTTACGCAAAGCCTGATAATGTTTGTGATAACGACCGGCTTGTCGCATCATCCAGATCGGCGGGACCCCTTGAGTTTTTCTTTTGAGTGCATTGTGAAATTTAGAATTCATGAACTACTCCCCTTTGATCATCCATTGGTAACCCTCTCCACGCACAGAGCGAATCCATTCGTGTTGGTCATCGTCAAGCATTTGTCGAATCCCCACCACTGCATTATCGATTGTGCGTTGTGAAGGGTTTTGGTCCTGGCCATAGACATAATCTATTATTTGATTGCGACTCACCACCTGCGGAAAGTGCGTGGATAAAATTTCAAGCAAACGGTAATCCCGCTTATTCAGAAGATGGGTCTCTTTAGGAGTGATAATTTGTCTTTTGTGTAAATCCAGAGTGATCTTATTTTTCGTAAAGATTTTTTTCTTTTCTTGCTGTTCTCCTAAGATGCGATCAATTTTAATGAAAAGCTCTTGGAGCATAAAGGGTTTGGGGATGAAATCAACTGCACCCAATTCAGCACCCAAAAGTCGGTTTTGGGGGTCACTGAGGGCACTCATGATGATCACCGGGCATTGAAGGGGCTTTAAAAGATCAAAACCTTTACCATCCGGAAGATTAAGATCAATGATCGCTAGGTTAAAATTTTGATCGTTCATTTGAGAATGAGCCTCGGTGAGAGTCTTTGACCAAAGAACCTGGTAATGACGATGTTTGAGTTCCTCTTCAATGAGTCGCCCTAAATCTTTGTCATCTTCGACCAAAAGAATCTTCATTTAAGACTTCCTTGGGGAAGAGTGATTTGAACCGAGAGGGATTGGGTGGATTTCTTTTTAAAATCGATTTCACCATTAAGGAGCTTGACCCATTGTCTGACTATATAAAGTCCAAAACCAGAACCTGATGTTTTATTGAACTGACCAAGCTGTTCAACATCACCCTGGAACTCGGTTCCGTTATCGCTGTAATCAAGAACTATATTTGAAGACTTTCTTTTCAAATCAATTTTGACTTGATCCGCACTGGCGTGCACAAATGAATTATGCAGAAGATTTTTAAAAACACTTTGCAGAGCCTTTTGATCACAGTGAATCTGCTCTTCTCCGCTCAAGTGGATACTGAGTTCAGGCCACTGAGCATGGATCTCTTGTAAGAAGTTTTTCACATTGATGGCCTCTAGATAGATTTTCTTTTTTTCTCCCAAGGTCGAATCGAGACTGTTTTCTAAGTCCAATTGAAGCTTTCGAGTCTCTTTGAGAAGGGGTTCTATTTTATTTTCATCAACAGTTTTACCCAAACGCTCGACTTCAAGTTGTAGTCTAAAAAGTCCAGTCTTCAAATCATGGGTGAAGCTCGCAAAAAACATCTCTTTGGCTGATTTCTCTTTATACATTCTGTAGGCGAAATAGAATAGAGCCAGACCACCACTCACTAAAAATAACATCAAAAAACTGCCTTCGTAAAAGAGCATCTTTTGATGACGTGCCCATTTTTCATTTTCAATGGCGGTCGATCTTGAAAGGAGGTTCATACCAAAATAAAGCCACCAACCTGCCAGAGAAAGGACAAAGACCAGCCAAAAAAAGATTGTGGCAAAAATCCATTTCATAGCTTGGCGTTTTCCTTGAAATGAGCGAAGGCGGATTTAAATCGATGGCTGCACTCCACCAAAATTTTCTCATCGTGGGCCCATGAGAGGAAACTCACTTCATAACCACTGGGTGGCAAATAGATTCCCTCTTCAATCAGAGAGTAAAAAAGTTGGCTATAAAGTGCGCCTTGGTTTTTGTTGATTTGTCCTAAGGATTGGGGATTACTGTGCTCTGACCCGTGAATCCAAAAGAGTGAGGCGAATTGTGTGACTTTGAGAGGAAGCTCTAAGCTTTTGATTTGGTCTCTCAAGACAGAAACAAACTGGAAAGCTCTTTCATTCAGTTCGGGAATGACATTTTCTCTTTTCATTTTTTCGAGTGTGGCAAGGCCAGCGACCATGCCCACTGGATTTCCGCTGAGTGTTCCGGCTTGGTAGACTGGTCCCAGAGGCGCCACCATGTCCATTAATTCTTTTTTACCGGCGTAACATCCCACTGGAAAGCCACCACCGATGACTTTTCCGTAGGTCACGAGATCGGGAACAACACCTGAGATTTCAGCCATCCCACCCATGGCCACACGAAAGCCAGAGATTACTTCATCATAAATAAGAAGTGCTGAGTTTTTAAGGCTGATTTCTCGAACAAATTGAAGATAATCGTTTTCTTGAATCAAAAGTCCAAAATTAGCCGGCAATGGTTCGATAATAATGGCCGCAATTTCATTTTTATGAATTTCAAAAGCTTTCTCTAAGGCATCACGATCACCGATGGGTAGAACAATCGTCTCCGCAGCGACTTGGCTCGATACACCGGCAGAGTCACTGGCCGCCACACCAGCCAGTCCACTTCCTGATTTGACCAAAAGGGAATCCACATGGCCGTGGTAACAGCCTTCAAATTTTATAATTTTATTTTTACCCGTCGCTCCTCGTGCCAAACGAACGGCACTCATAACAGCTTCGGTTCCAGAACTGACAAAACGAACTCGCTCGACGTGGGGAACATGGGCCACAATCCATTCGGCCAATGCGAGGCTATAAGGTTCGCAAGCCCCAAAGGTCCACGCTTTTCCCATCATCTCTTGAACAGCAGCACTGACTTCTGGATCACGATGTCCTAAAATCAGAGGGCCAAAACTTTGGCAAAAATCAATAAACTCTCCACCTTCAACAGACTTCAGATAAGGACCACGAGCTTCTTTAAAAAAAATGGGGGTTCCGCCAACACTTTTAAAAGCTCGCACGGGTGAATGCACTCCACCCGGTGAAACTTTTTCAGCTCTTTTAAATAATCGCTCTGAATGATCAAACATGATTTTATCCTTTGAAAGTGGCTTTCCAAATTTCAAAACTAGGAACCACAATGGGGTCTTTATAAACCCCTCTCTTATTTAACACTTCTTTGATGATTGTATAGGTATGACCTGCTCCGCAATAATGATCGGCTTGTGCCAGTTCAGGTTGTTTCTCAAGAGCCAAAAGAAATTGCGAACCACTGCTCCAGTAAAATTCTTGATAACCGCTCAAAGAAACCCATTTATTTTTTGGTTTCAGTTCATAGGTCGCTACTGTTCTGTCATTATTTCTAAAGATCCCTTCTTTATGAGTCCATTTCGCCCAAACAAGTTCTGGAACGATGGCTTCTAATCCCCGTTTTTCGTTTTCGCCCAAAGATTCACTGGAACCATTGACCCACAAACCCCTCTGAGCCAGTGCCTTCCATGTTTTAAGGCCACTGACCCAAACGATATGCTCTTGATTGATTTTAACATCTTGTGGAAGTGCAGACTCTCGCGCAATAAAGTGAGCGTTAGCTTCCACTGGAAATTGGTAAAGAACACTTTGTCGCTCGAACCAAGAGTGAGTTTCTAAATAAGGTTTTTTTAAAACAAAACTTTTCACTGGCGTAAATATTTGCTCATTGAGAATTTGGTTTTTATCAGTCAAACCGCGTAGGGTTGAAAGTGAGCCGTATTCTCTTTGAATACGACTGACGCCAATTTTTTGATGACAACCGCCTCCATGTTTTTTCAAAGTGGATCGCTCAAATTGCACATCTTCCCAAGTCTTTTCACAATGCACGGTTTTAAAAAGTTTTTTGAGATCTTCTCTGGAGCTAGCAATTTCGAGGGCGAGAGCCCCTTGGGCCGCCGCAGTCGGGTTGAGACTCAGCGGTAGAATTTGCCAGTAGCAGCGCGCCAAAAAGTTTTTAATTTTGAGTCGTGAGTCTTGGAACTCGTCTTGTTCTGCGGTCAAAAGGCGATCAATCGCTGCCTTTGCGACGATCAAACCATCCACCTGATCGCTTTCAAAAAGTTTCTCGATACGAGTGAGTATATTACCGCGTACATTCTCAAAAAAGACTTCATCGAGACGAAGGGGGAAATATTCTCTAAAAAAAGGATTGAGATTGTAAATTCTGCGTGGTGAAGAAGAAAATAATGTTAAAGTTTTTTTTTGTTCCACCAATGCAAAATGATTTTTTTTAAACAGCATGAGGTCGCGACTATCGGCTCGAGGCAAGGTGGCCACCACTTCTGTCCCTGGCAAAGTATCAATCGGAAGATCTTTCCATGAGTGAACCACCACGTCCCACTCACCATTGATAAGGCCCGCACGAAAGTCTTCAGTAAACACTCCTTTTTCGGGCATTTTCCAAAGTGGGTCTTTAAGGTTAATGTCGCCTAATGATTCGCGAAAGTGGTAATTGATGTTTAAGCTGGGATTTTTATTTTTTAGAGCAACTCCTACTTGATAAGCTTGCAAACGAGCCAAATCGCTTCGGCGAGAGGCTATGAGTAGGTCCACAAATCTTCCCAACCAAAAGGTCTTTGTCGTTCGAGAAGCTTGAACTCTTGTGCGTAACGATGAATCACTTCGGCTACGGTTTCTTTAACTTCTTTGACTTGTTTTCTATTTTTCTCGAGATCTTCAAAAAGATCTTTGAGCTGAATCACATTGTTGAGTGCAAGGGGATCACTGGTGCTCTCGCCACGAAGATCGTAAATAACATCAAAGTTTTGATTTTTTAAAATGGGTTCTAGAGCTTCAGCACTAAAGCCAGCCGCTATAACCAGGACACCCTTTCCAGGACTTTTAACTAAAAAATCATGGATTGGTAAAATTTCAAGCCCTGTGAATTGTTGTTTGAGTTCAGAATAGCGACTCGGTTGACGAGTAAACACTAGTGGTTTTTGTTCGCCTTTAGAAAGCCATGGCAAAAGATCGACCGTCAAGGCACCTGCACCAAGGAGGGTCACAAACCCCTTCTTTTCGCCCATAGTTTTACGCAAGAGGCTTCCGTAGGAAGTGCAGCCTAAATTTTGTAAATACTCAAAACGAATTCGTTTAGTTTCTTTTGTGAGATTCTCCATCACCTGATTGAGGCCACTTGAAAAATGGGTGCGATGGGTATTCAGATAAGTTTTGAATTGTCCAAAAATTTCAGTTTCACCAACGAGAGGCGAGTGCATCCCACAAATCACTTCGAGCAAAAATGCGTAAGCTTGGTGGTCAGTATAAACTTCAAAGCCATTAAGGATGGGATGTGTCTCTTGACATTCGGTCACCACCACTGTTCTCAAACAGGTCTGAAGGGCAAAATAGCCCTCAGGCCACTGGACTTCTGCCGGCATGGAAACAGGTCGATGGTAAACTTTGAAAGTATGGGACATCTCTTTAAGTTATAAATGAAAACTGACTGAGAATTGTCATAAAAGTTTCATGGATTTAGAGTTTTTATGCTTAATGTCATTAATGAGTCATTTAAGCCCTTTACTGGCTCAGTCAGTAATCCCATTGAGAGCCGGTTGATCAATGTGTATTAAAATGAAACTCTCCTTTTTGAAGCCCGTATTTTAGGCTTTCTTTTCTGGCTGAATCCAATGATCCAAAAGTAAAAAGCACAAAAGTACCAAATCATCAATCACCCAGCCCTTTGTCAGTGTGGACTGACAATTCGTGTTCAATTCAAAAAAACCCAATTACTATAATAATATATGACTCTTATCGATTATTTTCCTCAGGCCTTTGAACATCTCAATGACAGTGCCCTTAAGGATCTGATTGCACAGGTTGAGGCCTTTAGTTTTGATAAAGAAGAACTTCGCGAAGACCTTGATCTTTCTGACCGAGTCGGACTTGGAAACCACATCCAGACCAGCACTTTTTTAAAAGCATTTGTAAAAAACAAACTCAGTCACATTGTTCAAACTTCAAATGATGATCTACCTTATGAGCTTTTTATTGCTAGCATTATTCATAAAAAACCAAAACTTTTTCTCAACAACCCACTGACTATTCTCAATTCTCAAGATTCATCTTCAACTGCGATGAGAGTTTGGCAAGAAAACTTTAACTGTACAGAACATAAAGAAAGAATTCTGGAGAGTATCCATAAATTTATTGGTCGGCATAAATCGATGAATCGATTGGCCGATAATATTCTCATTGTGATTGATGAGCTTTTTTCAAACGCACTCTTTAATGCGCCTGTGGATGATAGCGGTTACCGCATTTTTAAAAATATGCAGCGCCACGAAAAAGTGAGATACCCCGGAAATAAAAATGCCAAAATATTTGCAGTTCATACCAGTGAGGATCTTTTCATCGGTGCCGTTGACCCATGGGGCTCAGTGGACCGTGATGGCATCTGCCAGTCCCTTTACCATGCCTATAATGAACGCACAGTGAGTGAAAACTCAAAGGGCGCAGGATTTGGTCTCAGAATGATGCTCGATCGTTCAAGATCACTCTATCTTTTGTCTGAGATTGGCAAACGGAGTCTAGTGTGTTGTCATATGAGATTGAATATTAGTTTAAAGAAAGTGGAAAATGTACCGAAACAATTCCATATCAACTGTTTTAGGTGAGCTATTATGAGCGGTTTTAAAATTACAAAAAAAATTGATGACAATATGAAAACCCGTCTTCAAATCGATGGTTCGATGGATGAGTATTCTGATTACTCTTCTATTGAAACTCAATTCACTGACGAAGTGGTCTTTGATTTTAATAATGTTGAACATATCAATTCAACCGGGATTAAACACTGGGTCCAATGGGTCACATTGGTCTGCGAAAAAAATCCAAATCTTAAGTTTTGTTTTGTCAATTGTCCTAAGCCCATTGTTGATCAAATCAACATGGTTGATGGTTTTTTACCCTCGGGCTCTGTCGTTAAGTCGTTTAAGGTTCCTTATTTTTGTGAAGTTTGTGATAAAGATGTCACACGAACTTTTGTTCTGGGACGAGAATATACTTTTGAAGAAGGTCGACTCGCTCTGACCATTCCAGACAACAAATGTGATCGATCAGACTGTGAAATGGAACCTGATGTGGTTGAGCAAAAATATTTTAGGTTTCTCAAATAAAAAGTTAATAAGATCATAACTCGTTTCAGAATGAGTCACCCACCTGTGAACTAACTCGTTTATTTCGGTTATCAAAATGAGATTTTTTTTGTTAGAATCGTCAGTATCTTGCCCTTGAGTTCATATTCGCTGAGGGGTTTCTGAATTTTGTACCCCAAAAAATGAGATTATAAAATTAAACTCTTAAGCACAATTGTCCGATAAGAAATCTGAACAACAAGACGTGAGGTTACTTTGTCTATTCTTGCTCGTTACAAAAAACCGGGTGGATTCAGGCAACTGATTCGACTGATTGAAACCAGTCAACCAGTGAAGCAAGATAAATTAATTGAAGTCGTTGCTAGTGAAGACCCTCAGTGGGCTGATCTTATTCGTCAAAAGAAAATTAACGTTGAGATGGTTCTTTCTTGGAGTGAAAATCATTTAGCAACAATTTTTGAATCAATGAATAGCAAACATTGTGCTGTTGTTCTTAAAAATATTGATCCTACCTACCACAAAAAATTTATGAATTTTTTTAAACCAGATAAGTATCGTGAAACGAGATTAGTCGAGCAAACTCAGTCGTGCTTTGAG